>DASPYR010000143.1:0-11820 GCA_035636675.1 Rugosimonospora sp.
AGCCGATCACGATGGCGTCGTATTTTTCCACGTCAAGTCGTAGTGTTCACGTTAAAACGGGCGCGCCATTTTGAAAATTCAGGGCGGTAGTCTAACCAGCCGTGCTCCTTGCCCGATAATCCGCGCGGACCAGTTTGGCGCGCAAGAATTGCAGATCGCGGACTTCCACCGCATGCTTCCTGCGAATCTTGCCGACAACTCGCGGCACCGGATTCGGATGACCACTGCGATCGAGCGCTGTTCCGGGATGATCAACGTCCACGCCTTCCAGAGCGGTGGCGAAACGATTCGAATAGCTTTCGCGCCGAGCCTCGCCATCAGTGATGATCTCCAGGCCCGCTCGTTCCTGATCCCGGATCGCCAGAATGGTGGCATCGTCCTGCGCTTGTTCCAACCATTCCGGAGCAATGCGCCATAATTCTTTTGCGCGCACGCGCGGCGGGAAGCGCCCTGCGAGTTTCTGCCGATCGATCAGCCAGTCGGGCTGGGGATATGAACCTACAAGCGAAGTCGGTAGCAGTTCTGCTGTCATCGTCGCTAACGGTATGTGGCAACCGCCGTCCCATGCAACCCGCGAGGCATTCCGCAGGCGCTTGGCAGGGCGCCAATCTTAGCACTTTAACTTCGGGGCGGTCTCGCAGCGATCTCAGGCGAAGGTTATCTCCGCTATTCGATTCCTGAAGGGACTCCGCGGGAGCCCGTCAACCGGACTTGTGAGGCACTTCGCGCCCGAGCCGTTAGCCGTATACTCGCTGCCGGATGCGCCAAGAAAAAATGCGCCACGCAGCAGCGGGTGCCGCGCAGTTCAGAGCTGCAAGCGACCAGTCGCTTCTTATTTCGTTTGGCCAGCAGATCACGCTCGACAGCCATCAGCGCGTGTTGAAGCTGCTTCATCTGCTGCAAGCGGAGCCCATCGAGGGGATTCGTAATCTCCATCCCGCCTATTGCTCGCTGCTGATCAAGTTTGATCCGCTCAGACTCGATCATGACGAAGTGCAATCGAGGCTGGTGCCCTACCTTGCCCGCTTGGGGAAAACACCTCTTCCGGCGCCGCAGCAAGTCGAGATTCCCGTGTGCTACGGAGGAGAATTTGGGCCTGATTTGAGCGAGGTGGCGGCCATGCACGGAATGACTCCAGCGCAAGCCGTCGAGTTACATTCTTCGCCGATTTATATCGTTTGTTTCCTTGGATTCGCGCCTGGCTTCGCTTACTTGGGCGGATTGCCCGAAGCCCTCGCCTCGCCGCGACTCGAGACGCCCCGGGCAAAGGTGCCGCACGGCAGCGTAGGAATCGCCGGGAACCAGACGGGTGTATATCCCTTCGCCACGCCCGGCGGCTGGAGACTGATCGGGCGTACGCCCGTGGCGATGTTTCGTCGCCACCAGGACCCGATGAACCTTTTGCAAATCGGTGATCATGTGCGCTTTCGGCCTATTTCCAAAGAGGAGTTCGCGGAGTTCAGCAGCAGATGAGCGCGATTCTAGTCCAGATACCAGGCCTATTCACGACGGTACAAGACCTCGGCCGCGAGGGCTTTGGCCCGATTGGCGTTTCAGCTTCCGGAGCGGCCGATCCCGTTTCGCTGCGTATCGGCAATCGGCTGGTCGGCAATCCGCAAGGGGCGGCGGGACTGGAAATGACACTTGTGGGCGGCGCGTTTGCGTTTGAACAGGCCGCGGTCATTGCGGTGACCGGAGCGGATTTCGGGCCCTCGTTGGACGGCATTCCGGTGGCGATGTGGACTTCGATCGAGATCCACAAGGGGCAAACGGTTACGCTTGGCCCTTCACGCTCCGGAGCACGCGCTTATCTGTGCATCCAGGGTGGGATGGACGTGGAGCCCTTTTTGGGGAGTGCTTCGACTCATGTACTCAGCGGCCTCGGCGGCTTCGAAGGCAGGCCGTTACGCACGGGCGATCGACTTGAACTCGGGGCAGCCAATTCCCTCTTTCACAAAGGGTCGCTATCGCCCAAAGTGCTCGAAAGCTTACAGCCTCGCAAACTTATCCGGGTTACCGGTGGGCCGCAAAGTGATTGGTTCCCGAACTCTTCCTGGAAAACTCTTTGCGAGAGTACCTTTCGCGTGGCCGAGCAATCGAATCGTATGGGCATTCGCCTCGAAGGTCCCGCAATTCCCCTCGACCCCTCCCGGGAAATGATCACCGAAGGCGTTTCGCTCGGCGCAATTCAGGTGCCTCCGTCGGGCCAGCCCATCATTCTCTTCGTCGAACAGCAAACCACCGGCGGCTATCCTAAAATCGCCAACGTAATTTCGGCCGACCTGCACTCTCTCGGCCAGCTCCGCCCGCGTGACGCCATCCGTTTCGAGCGAATCGAGATGAGCGAGGCTCGTTCTTTGCTGATTCACCAAGAAGAGCTAATGGCGTCAAAGGAGCTCTTTCAGGAATGAGATCCATCGACTTGAATTGTGATATGGGTGAAATGCCTCAAGCCGTCGCCGACGGCACTCAGGAATCGCTCATGGGCTTCATAACTTCCGTAAACATTGCCTGCGGGGGCCACGCAGGCGATAAAATCACGATGCGAACTACCGTGGAGCAGGCGCTCCGGAGGAATCTAGCGATTGGCGCCCATCCCGGCTATGCCGATCGCGCCAATTTCGGCCGCCGGGAACTCCATCTGCCGCAGGATGCCATCGTGGAGAGCGTATTCGAGCAGGTGTCGAAGCTTGCGGAAATAGCTGCGAAATGCGGCGCTCGCCTCTCTCACGTCAAAGCTCACGGTGCGCTCTACAATCAGGCCGCACGAGACGCAACTATCGCCGAAGCCATCGCAAGTGGCGTGGCACGCTGGCGACGTGACGTAGTTCTTGTCGGCCTCGCGGCATCGGCAATGCTCCAGGTTTTTCGCAACGCCGGCTTCGCCGTGGCGGCAGAGGCTTTTGCGGATCGGCGATATGATCCGAATGGCTCACTTCGCTCGCGCAAATTCCCTGACGCTTTGATCTTAGAGCCCGCTGAAGCCGCCGCACAGGCATTGCGCATCGCTGAAAATGGCAGCGCTATAGCCTCCGACGGAACGGAAATTCGGGTGGAGGCGCAGACGATTTGCATCCACGCGGATACTCCCCGAGCCGTGAAGATTGCTGCCGCGGTTGCGCAATGCCTAAGAGATGCTGGGATTGCTCTTCGCCCTCTTGCGCCCGGGTCCTGAGCCCGGCGACTTCTTTGCCGCGCTTCAGCTCAACTCCAACCCACGCGTCTCGGGTACCCATAGTCCAGTGATGGCCGCAGCACCATAGGCTATGCCGCAGGCCAGAAACGCCCAGGAAAGTCCCCGCGTCTCGCCCAATCTGCCGATCACCCACGGCGCAGCCGCGCTGAGCCCTCGCGCCAGGTTATAGGACAATCCCAGGGCTGTCGCGCGGATCGGGGTGGGAAAAAGTTCGTTTCCAAGCGTGCCTGAACCCGCAAAAAAGCCGGTTCCGAAGAAAGCGGTCATGCAGCCGGCCACGAGAATTGCCGCCGGTTCCCGGGCGGCGGCAAAAAATGGAACCAGCAGCGAAGCCGCGGCGAGATAGAAAATAACCGAGCGTTTTCGTCCGAAGCGATCGGCAAAAACACCGAAAGACAAATATCCGGGGAACATCCCTGCAAGATTGAGGACGATCAGCAGAGTTGCCACGCCCAGCATCTGAAAATTTCGCCCGCCCTGCGACTGCGGGAGAGCCAAGTAAGCCGGGATCCAACTGAACAGGCCCCACCACGCAAACATCCCGAAGGTATTCATGGTCAGCAGCGCAAGCAGGCGTGGCCGCGCGGCGCGCCAAAGCATTTTCTGTTCTGCCGATGAGACCGGCCTCTCCCGTGAATGTTTCCAAATCTCCGGTTCGGGGACCTTGCGGCGAATCCAGATGGTCAGCAGTGCCGGTAAAAGGCCGACGAAAAACACCCAGCGCCAATCCGCCAGCGCCAAAATCAGGCCCGAAACGATCGCTGCAAGCGCGTAACCCGCGGCCCAGCCACTGAGGACAATTCCCATAGCCCGGCCGCGCCACCTCGTGGGCCAGGTTTCCGCCACCAGCGCTGCTCCGCAGTTCCATTCGCCGCCCATGCCCACGCCCACCAGGAATCGCAGCAGAGCGAGCATCACTACTGAGCTCGCCAGCCCGCATGCGAACGTGAAAACTGAGTAGGTGATAATGCTGTAATTCAGCATCTGGCGCCGCCCGAAGCGATCGGCCAGCAAGCCGAATAGAACCGTCCCGGCCGCGGAGGCGGCTAAAGTTAGCGCATTCAGCAAACCGGCGGTGGCCTGATCCATACCGAAAACGCTCATCAGGCGCGTAACCATCAGCGAGTACAGCATCACATCGAAAGCATTGAGCATCCAGCCGAGAAAGGCGGCGAGCAGTGTGTTTCGCTGCGCTACACTGCTGTCGCGCCAGCGAAAGACTTCAGGTGCGGTGTTCGTCACGGTCGCCGGCGACGTCATACAGCCTCGCAGGAGGAATTGATTCAGCCAGATCTTCCCGTGGCGTGATTATCGCATGTTGAAGCGCGCTCGCCCATTAACTGTTACTTTGGACAAGAAGAAAATGAAAAAAATCTATAGTGTTTGTTTGTTGTTCGCGCTTTTTGCCTGCTCTGCACTGGCGTCATTCGCGCAATCGGCGCAAAAACAACCTGCCGATTCGCTTTGGTCGGTGCGGCTCGACGAAATACGCCAAGTCGCCGCGATGATTCCCGGCCGCCGTGCCTTGCGGATCAATGTCTTGAAATTTGCGGAAAGCCGCCGCTCAAAGAAATTTTCTGTTCAAGGAGCTCCCGACGAGCCCAGCGTCCAGGCCCGCACGGTGTTTCAGGTCGTTTTTGCGGATGGCACGGTGATGATCGATTCCGGCATGGACGAGCAGGTGCATCGCTTCTTCGGGCGCGGAGTGATTGAGCCGTATTACCCTGACGCTGCAAAGCAGGTGGAGCGGGCGCTTCGCAGCGCAAGGGCGATCATCATCACTCATGAGCATGGCGATCACGTTGCCGGCGTGATTCGCACGCCCTTGATAGCCGAGCTCGCACCGAAAACGCTTCTCACGCGCACGCAAATTCAGGCGCTCGAAAGCGATCCGCAAATGCCTGAAATCAAGATCACTCCGGACATGGCCAGCCACTATAACGTGGTTGATTATGAGAAGTTCCTTCCCTTTGGGCCAGGTATGGCGCTGATCAAGGCGCCGGGGCATACTCCCGGCTCGCAGATGCTCTATGTCGCGCTGGAGTCCGGCCGAGAGTATCTCTTCATCGGTGACACAGCCTGGCATATGGACGGCGTGCGATTGATCAAAGGCAAAGATGCGCCCTGGATCCAGGAAGACCAGGCCGCCCTTCTGGCCCAACTCGAGTGGCTGAACGAACTCTACCGCACGGAAAAGAACGTTTTCATCATCGCCAGCCACGATGACGAGGAACGTAAAGAATTGATCGCCAAGGGCGTCTTAGGCGACGGTTTGGAATAGCCGAGGCTGGGTATAATGGCGGCGCGAATTGAAGTCGAAAAGCTGAAAGAGGACGAGTTTGGAGTCCGCGTAATCGAAGGCAGGAGCGAATCAACCCATCGCGTCACTCTGGCGCAAGATGATTACCGCAGGCTTAGCAGGGGAAAGATCGAGCCCCACGAACTCATAAAGCGATCGTTCGAGTTTCTGTTGGCGCGCGAGCCGAAAGAATCCATTTTGCCGGAATTTGATTTGCCCCTGATCGGCCGCTACTTCCCCGAATACGAGCGAGAACTGAAGCGCAAAATCTGATCCGCAGTCTGCTGCGCACGATTGGTTCGGCGCCAATCGGGATCAAGCGCCGGTTAAACGAGCTAATTGGGGAATTTTTGGCGGATGGCAACCGTTCGGTCGAGCTCGTCCACGGATTGTAGAATTTTCAATCGCAGATCGTCATCAATTCCACCCGATTCCAGGTAGGCATAGACTTGAGCGCGGGATGCCGGCGACTGTTGCCCGTCGATGAATGCCGTCAGCCAGTCTACGAGAAAGAAAATTTTGCGTTCGCGCTTGATTTGTGGAAGAGCTTCGAGGGCGTCCTGAAGGTAAGGGGCTGTGAGCTCTGACTGGTTCCAATAATTGAAGGCATAGAGAGCCTGTTCGATCCAATCTTCGGGCCGAGAGGGATTCTGCGAAAAATCTTTGAAGTACCGCTGCTTGACGGCTCTTTCGTGTCGCGCGGCCTCGGCCACATACGCATATTTTTGGCCGTCTCCGGTCGGATCGCGCTTCTTCTCCGAGGCCAAGATCGCCTCGGCCTCGGGATCGCCGTGGGCCACGAGCGCAGTCACGACATTCCATCGGTCCAGCGGACGAAGCTCCACTCCCGGTACGCTAAGTCGGCCGTTTAGGATTTCTTTTAATCTTGCGAGCCCTTCGGGCGTTTCCGCTATGGCTGCCAGGCCCCGGAACCACACAATTCGCAAGTCCCGATCCGTGGCCTGCAACATACGGTCTGCCGCCAAAGCTTCAAATTGGGGAACGTATTTGCTTCGCGTTGCCGGGCTCACGTAACGATGCAGCGCGGTCGCGGAATGCGAAAGCACGCTGCGCGCGAGCGTTTCGTCAGCCTCGGCGGGCACAAGCTTCAGCGCCAGCGCGAGATAGTCCCCCGGAGCCAGTTCGGCAGTGCGCGCTGAATCCCACAACGAACCCCCAAGCAGCGTGCGGCGAAACAGGTCGTGTACCTCCCCAAGTTGGCGGACGGCGGCTTCGCGGCTCCGCGGATCGAGCAGAAAGCGGCCGTAGGCGTAATCCTCCTCATTCGCAAAAATGAAGCTTGGGCAGTCTGCCCGCTTCAAATTGGGCACCTCGAGGGTTTTGCCGTTCAGGTCGACGCGCATCAACACAGGGTTCCGGTTTACATAATTCAAGCCAAGCTGCATTGCCAGCGGCCAGACATCCACCGAACCCAAAACGTCGTGCTGCGACAGTGAAAGCTCGCTCAGGTGGTTTCCCTCGCAGGACCAGGAGACTTCCACTTGTGGCATGCCACGATGCCGGATCCACATCTCCGCCCAATTATCGAGCGGCCTGCCCGATACCCGTTCGAATGCGTGCACCAGATCGTTCCATTCGGCATTGCCGTAAGCATGCTCCTTCAGGTAAAGCTGGAGGCCCTGACGAAACTTCTCTGCTCCCAGGACGAAAGCGAGTTGCTTCAACACAGCAGGCGCCTTTGAGTAAACGATCGCCCCGTAGGCCGATTTTGCATCCTCGAGGTTCGGAATCTCCTGATAAATGGGCGTCGTGCCCTTTGTCGAATCGATGGCGTAGGCATCCGGCTTGATGGATTCATAGAACCGCTTCCACACGTTCTCTTCGGGCTGGAGCGCCGCCAGGGCCTGATACGCCATATATTGCGCGAACCCTTCTTTTAGCCAAAGGTCGTCGAACCAACGCATGGTCACCAGATTCCCGAACCATTGATGCGTGAGCTCATGCAAGACGAGGATGTCGCGGTTCAGCAGGTCGCTATGCGTCGGTGCGGTACGAAACAAAACCGACTCTTCCCGCAGGAAAGTTGCTCCGGCATGTTCCATGCCCCCATAGGCGAGGCCGGGGATGAGCACCATGTCATATTTCGGGAATGGAAATGGCTGCGCGAAAAAATCGGAGAGGTATTGCACGCCGCGAGCAGCAATCTGCCGCACCTCGGGAGCCTCGGTCTGCGCGCGGTCGAACTTCGATTTGCGCACATAAAGTTCAGGCATACCCGGCGATGTAGGAAGCCTTCGAAACGGCCCGGTGGCGAACGCAAACAGATAGGTACTTATCGGAAGCGTTTCGGCGAATTGAGTGTGCCTTTGCCCGGTGTCAACAGCGGCAACGCTCGCAACTGCCGTATTTGAGATGACCGTCCAGCTCTCCGGCGCGGTCAGTTCAAGAGTAAAGCGGCCCTTCAAATCCGCTTGATCAAAACAGGGAAAAGCCATGCTCGCGTCCATGGGCACAAATAAGCTGTAGATGTATTCGCTGCCGTCGTCATGGTCCTCAAAACGCGTGAGCGGCTTTCCCGCCGCCGCAATCGGCACGGTAAAGCGGAAGCGGATCGTATTCTCTCCCGCTCGCAGCCTCTCTCTGGGGACTTCCAAATGCCCATTCCCGAGTTTCAAGCTGATCGTCGCGCCGTTCACGGACGCGCTGACGAGCCGGCCATCGCGGAAATCCAAGACCACGGGCTGGAGCGTCTTCAGATTGAAACGGAGCTCTTCGTTACCCGAAGTTGTGGCCGCTTTCGGGATCAGTACAAAGGCTAGGCGATATCTCACATTGGTAATCTGGGCGGCACGCTGTCTCGCCAGTTCTCGCGGAATGCCCCGCGGGGCTTGTGCGAAGCTCGCAGACAAGGCCGTGAGGATGATCAATGAGGCGGAAATAATGCGGAGCGGCATCGCTGAGGGGAAGTATAGCCCAGCATGCCCGGCATAGCGGTCCGTGCCTTTCGCGGTCGTCGTTGCGGCCCACGCCATGTAGACCGTATTGCGTGTGGCATCAACTACGATCTGCGGTTGGAAGGTAGCGCCCGTGCTTCCGGGAATGGGCACATTGGCAGCAAACGACATCGCGCCCGGCGTTGGATACGCTCTCTGCGGAGGCCTATGCGCTGGTGGCCTGTCCTCCGATGAGTCGCGCCACCATGGTGATCTGAGCATTCAGCAAACGTGAAATGGGGCAGCCTGCCTTGGCATTCTCGGCGGCTTTATCGAAGGCCGCCTTGTCCGCCCCCGGTATGCGCGCGGTCACGTCTAGATGAATTTTCGTAACCGTCCATCCTGCGTCTAACTTATCGAGGGTCAGTGAGGCCGTCGTCTCCAGGCTCTCCGGGGTCATTCCCGCATTCCCTAGTTGCGCGGAAAGTGCCATCGTGAAACATCCCGCGTGCGCTGCGGCAATCAACTCCTCGGGATTGGTTCCCTTAGCGTTTTCAAAACGCGTCGAGAATGAATACGGGGTATTGGAAAGTACACCGCTGTCGCTCGATATCGTGCCCTTCCCCTCCTTGAGTGATCCCTTCCACACTGCCGACGCTTTGCGAACCATGAATCCTTCCTCCTTTTCGTTGGATCTTTTCGGCGCTGCTGTACCCCTATCCGAAGCATCGCGGCTCTAACCGCCAGTCCGCTCCAAAACCCATTCTACTCAATCAGCCTGCAAACACCGACTCGTTTCCACGCCCAACTAGTCAGCCTTTACTTCGGTTCAGCCGCCGGCTCACGAATCCTAGTCCGATAATTGTTCGAATCCGTTTTGTTCGAATAACCAGATAGCCAACGCATAAAATTCATTGCTAATCAAAAGGTAATATGCTATACTCTTGCATGTTCTTCGGACCAACCAGCGCAGTTTTCGCGCCGTCCGTCCGATTGTTCGCGGCAGCATCCCCGAAAAGCTACCCACCGATTCGGTTTCTGGACTTCGGTGGAATCATCGGCTCTTTTCCGCAACCGGCTCCAAATTGTGCCCTCCTGTCACCCAACTGGCCCGGAGTCAATCCTTGCATACAATCTAGCTGTAACTCCTGTGGGATGAACACTTACATTTTATTGGACCTAAGTCTAGTAAAATGAACACTTACGAAAAATACGGGGAGGGGGAGGCGTTCTGTTACGTTGCGACGCCCCTACACACCTCCGGCCTGCTTGACGGCCCGTCGTTCCCTATCGTATGGTCGTCCGCAAAGTTGAGCCTGTACTCCAGCAGAAAGGACTAACCATGGGTTCCCTATCAAAAATCAGCAGGAGAGCGTTGGTGAAATGTGGGCTCGTTTCAGCGGGCCTGCCCGTGGTTGCAAAGCTCTTGAGTTCCGCCTCCACGGCTCAAGCCCAAACTCCGGCGAAAAACGATCAGTCATTTGCGGCCGTTCCGGGACAGGTGGGTGGCCAGGACGTCTTCGGAGCCTATGAAGTCGACCCGAACTGGCCTAAGCCTTTGTCCTCCCTGCCCGGAAATGAGAATTGGACTTGGGGCTCGGCGGAGAGCGTTTTCGCCGAGAACCCTGATCGAGTCTTCGTTCTCCAGCGCGGTGAACTGCCGAACATAAAGAGGCCGAAGGAAATCGATCTCCCTCAGCTTGGCCCGAGCCTCGGTTTTCCCATCGGCCGGCTGCCCTGGCGCGACGCCACTTCCGCCAGTCCGCCAGGTCCGCTCGATGGCCCCAACCGGGGAACCGAAAACGTGGACTGGCGCTGGAACCATTGCCTCGTGTCGGTGAATTCCAAAGGAGACATCGTCGAAACCTGGCCGGAGTGGGACAAAATGCTGCGCCGTCCGCATGCGATTTACATCAGTCCCTACGACAAGGACAAATATGTCTGGCTGGTGGACGATTACCGGCACGCCATCTTCAAATTCACTCACGACGTAAAGAAGCTCGTCCTCACGCTAGGTGTCCCCAACGAGCACGGCAATGATGATAAGCATTTCTACCGGCCGACTTATCTAGCCTGGCTGCCCGACGGCACCATGTTCGTGGCCGATGGATACGCCAATACGCGCGTCGTGAAGTTCGATAAAGACGGCAAGTACATCACAGCCTGGGGCCAGAAGGGCACCCCGCCGAATGAAACGCGCCCCGGCTACTTCAACAGCGTGCATGGCGTCGCAGTCGATGTCCAGACCGGCCGTGTGTTTGTCAATGACAGGAACAATCATCGCATCCAGGTCTTCGATGAGAACGGCAAATTCCTCAACCAGTGGCGCGTCGGCGATCCGCCGTCGGACGTGCACATCATCATCATGTCTGCCGACCGGCATCTCTGGGCTTACGACCGCGGCACGTCCAAAATGATCAAGTATGACTTGGAAGGGCGCTTCCTCTACACCTGGGGAACCTGGGGCGATTTTCCTGGCGGCTTTTGGGGCGTTCACGGAATGCATGTGGACCAGGAAGGCAACTTCTATGTCGCTGAAGTCGACAATGGGCGCGCGCAGAAGTTCATTCCTCGAAAGGGGGCTAACCCGGCAATGTTGGTAGGCCCTGGCGTCAAGCCGGTCTGGTCCTGAATATCGCGGCTCGCTCACCCCGCGGGCGAGCGGTCGGGAAACCGGGCCTAAGCCGAGCGCGTCGAAAATATGGTCGCACACTGTGAGGTGTCGAACATGAGAACCAGGCTCCTGACGCTCGTCGTATTCTCCCTTTGCCTCCTGATCACGGCTGCTCCGGTCTTCGCCCATCATGCCTGGCGCGGCTATGACATGAAAAATCTGACCACCATGAAGGGCACCGTCACCGGATTCGATTTTGGTAATCCGCATGTGTGGATGAATCTGGACGTGGCAAACGACAAGGGCGAGATCGAGAAATGGAGTGCCGGCGGCCCGAGTCCCAGCCGCATGGCGAATGCCGGCTGGACCAAAGATACTCTTCATCCGGGCGATCAGATTACCATTGTGGGCAATCGCATCAGCGACGGCACCTACAAATTGCGTCTGTCCAAGGTCGTGCTGGCCGATGGCCGTCAATTAATGTGCTACGGCAATCAGTCCGGCCCCTGAGGACCGCTGCGTCGAGCCCTTCCACCGGGGAGCTTCCCGCTCGTATAATCCGCCCCCGGAGGTTTTATGGAGTTGCGGAAATTAGCGTTGCTTGAGTGCGCTTTCGCCACGGCAGCTATTTTGGTCCCCTCTCTGTACGCGCAGGGGCCAGCCGCGAGTGCCGGGCCCGCCGGCCGTGCCGCCGCAGGCGGTCAACAGAATGCTCTCGCCGCGCAAGGCAAAGCGCGCTTCCAGGCGTATAAATGCTACGACTGCCATGGCCAGAATGGTGAAGGAACCCCGGATGCGCCGGATCTCACCCACTCGA
>DASPYR010000144.1:0-18814 GCA_035636675.1 Rugosimonospora sp.
CATATCAGCGCCCGCTCTCGCGTGCGACAAGGCCTCTTCCGCGAGCAATTTCAGCGTCGGATCGTTGGCCACTTCGCCATTCTCGATCACGCCGCAATGTCCGTGGCTGGTGTACTCGCAAAGGCAAACGTCGGTGATGACCACCAGATTGAGCTTGGCGCGGCGAATGGCCTCGATCGCGCGCTGCACGACGCCGGTCGGCAAAGAAGCCTCCGAACCGCGCTCGTCCTTGTGTTCGGGAATGCCGAAGAGGATTACCCCGGGGATTCCCAGCCCTTCGACCTCGCGGCATTCCTCCAGCATTTGATCGACCGACTGCTGGTAGACTCCCGGCATCGAACTGATCTCCACGCGCGCGCCTTTGCCCGGCCCAACGAACATGGGATAAACGAAGCCGTTGGTGGAAAGGCGCGTTTCGCGCGTCATGCTGCGCAGGGCCTCGGTGCGGCGCAGGCGTCGCGGTCGTTGCGTTGGAAATGTCATGCTTCCCTCCTGTTACAGGGCTCGGGGCTGCCGCGTTTGATTTTCTAGGACAGAAAAATGGCGCTCCAGAGCCGCCACCAATGAGGCTGTGGTCGCCTCATCCGCTTCTATAGCCACCGGCAAACCTGCGCCGCGAATTGCTTCCGCGGTCACAGGCCCAACCGCCGCGAAAACCACTCGCGGATTCCATTTCGCCAAGACCTCAGGTCCCACGAGGTTCTGAAACTCGCGGAGAGCCGAAGGGCTAAAAAATGTGACTGCGTCAGCCTCCCCGCGGCGTATCGCCTCGATTAGACTCCGGTCAAATGTTTCCGGCCCAGCCGTCCTGTAGGCAACGATTTCGGTGACGTTAGCTCCAGCCTTGCGGAGCAGCGAGGGCAACTCGTCGCCGGCGCGGTCGCTCCGCGGCAGCAGAACGCTTTTTCCCGCAATCGCGCCTGCGAGTTCCGCAGCAAGTCGCGCGCCGCCGAATTCCGCCGGCACCAGCGACGCTTGCAAGCCTTCCTTCTCGAGGGCCAGCCGCGTCGCGGAACCAACGGCCGCGATCTCTGGAAGCTTGCCGCTCGGCCAGCATCCCAAAGCGCGGCACCTTCCCAGGAAAAACGTCACCGCATTAGCACTGGTGAAAATCAGCCAGTCAAATTTTTCGAGCGAGCGAATGGTGCGGTCGAGATCGGAAGTATTCTCAGGCTCCAGAAAACGAACCAGAGGAAGCAAAACCACCTGTGCGCCTAATTCCTCCAATCGCTCGCGCAACTCTTTGGATTGCGCAGGCGCGCGCGTAACCACAATGCGCCGTCCCTCGAGCGTTCGGGATTTAACCGTTTTCAACGCCGCGCCCCGCAAGCCGAAGCAGACGGTCCGCGCCGCGGTCGAGCAGCGCCGCGGCCACCGAGCGCCCCAGCTCTGTAGCATTCTCGCACGACCCTGTGCGGCTCTCCCGGATGGATTCGCCTCCATCCGCGGAAAGCACGCGAGCATCGATCCTCAAGCTCCCCGATTCCATTCGAGCCCACGCCCCGATGGGTACCTGGCAGCCGCCTTCCAGTCCCGCCAATAAGGCGCGCTCCGCCTCGACCGCCACTCGCGATAGATGATGATTCAACTTTCGCACCGCACGAGAAAGCTCATCTTCCCGTTTGCGGGTTTCGATGCCGATGGCGCCCTGCCCGGCAGCGGGAAGACAGATCTCCGGCGACATTATTTCGCTGATTTGCTCCGCTTTTCCGAGCCTGTCGAGGCCGGCTTTCGCCAGAACGATGGCATGGTAATCGTCTTGCGCCAGCTTTGCCAGCCGCGTATCCACGTTGCCGCGCATATCCACCATCTCGAGGTCGCCACGATAATGCCGCAGCTGCGCCTGACGGCGCAGGCTGCTCGTCCCGATGCGCGCACCGGACGGCAATTGATCGAGCTTAAGCCCGCCACGCGAAATCAGGGCGTCGCGCACGTCTTCTCTCTCGCAGATTGCGGAAATCTCCAGCCCCGCGGGGAGCGTCGTGGGCATGTCCTTCATGCTGTGGACCGCCAGATCGATGCGCTCTTCGAGCAGCGCGTCTTCCAGTTCCTTGGTGAAAACGCCTTTGCCGCCGATGACGCGGAGCGAGCTTTGCCGGTCGCGGTCTCCCGAGGTGCGGATGATTAAAAGCTCCGCGGCAACTCCGTGGCGCGCGAGAGCGGCGCGCACAAATTCTGCCTGCCAGCGAGCCAACGCACTGCCGCGGGTCCCAATCCGAAGAGACTTCAAGGCTTGCCCTGATCGAGGCGAAAAAGATCCCGGAGCGCTTCGAGGTTCTGGACTTTGCGGCGCAAATCGGAAACGGTTTTCAGCTGTTCGGCACGTTCGAGCAAGACGCGGTCGAGCAACTCGGCCATAAGCGCAGCGATCTGCCGCTTGTCGTCCGCGGAGAGGTGAGGCATTGCCCCGAGCCTCTCCCGCAGGAACGCCTCGCGCTCCGCCCCCAGGCGCGAGCGCAATTCCCGCAAAACAGCGCTGGCCTCGACTCCCGCCTGCCAGGATTCAAACTTGGTCACGTGCTCCTCGACCAGAACTTCGACTTTGGGGATCTCGGCTTCTCGCGCGCGTTTATTTTGTTCCACGATCTCCTTCAAGTCATCGACGCCGTAGAGATAGACGTTATATAGCTCGGCGGCGCCGGGTGCGACGTTGCGAGGCAGTCCCAAATCGATGAATAGCAGCGAGCGGTTGGAACGTGCGGCCATGGCGCGCTCCACGGCTGCCCGCGAAATAACCGGTTCGGAGCTGGACACCGAGCAGATCACCATGTCCGGCCAGGTCAGCGCTGAGTCCAGTGCCTCCCAGTCGGCGACCTCTGCCCCGAAGCGCTCCGCCAATTCCATGGCCCGTTGCCGCGAACGATTGGCCACGCCCAAGCGCGAGATTCCGCGGTCGCGCAGATGCGCGATCACCTGTTCTCCTGTCGACCCAGCGCCCAAAATGAGCGCCGAGTGTGATCGCAGGCTGCCGAAGATACGCTCCGCCAATTTCACCCCGGCGAAAGCCACCGACATCGGCCGCGCACTGATTTGCGTCTCCGCCCGAACCCGCTTCCCCACCTCCAGCGCGCTCTGGAACATGCGGTTGAGCACCGGCCCAGTTCCTCCATGGTCCACTGCGATGCGATAAGCCTCGCGTATCTGGCCGAGAATCTCGGCTTCGCCCAGCATCATGGAGTCCAAGCCAGCGGCAACCCGGAACAGATGGCGCACCGCCTCCCGGTCGTGGCGCCGATACAAGCTGCCGTTCAGGATCGCGGGTTCGATCTTGTGGAAGGTCGCCAGGAAGAGTTCCATCGCGCCGGCGCTGTCTTTCCCAGAGGGCGCCGATTCCGGAGGCACGCCGTACAGCTCGCTGCGATTACACGTGGACAGCACCAGCGTCTCGGAAAGCACGCCGCGCGAACGCAGTTGTTCCGACGCGAGCCGCGCAGCTTCCTCTGTAAAGGAGACGCGCTCGCGCAGCTCCACCGGAGCGGTGCGGTGATTCAAGCCTATGAGAACGATCTCCACCGACTAACTTCTCCGTCTCACGAAAAGGATCGCGCTCAGCATGCGCATCAGAAGAACCGATGAAAATTCGAAAGATAAAGATTGACCACGCTATAACTGAACAGCACAAGAACAAAGTTGAATACGCAGAGCGCAGAGGCTCGCGCGCCGCGCCACGACCCGGTTCGGCCGAGCCACAGATAGCCGGCATACACCGCCAGAATCAGGATGGTGATGATCTCCTTGGGATCTCCATTCCAATAGCGGCCCCAGATGCGATTGACCCACAGCAGCCCAAAACTAATCCCCACCAGGAGCGAGACCAGCCCCACAATTACGCTGCTGCGGCTCATTCGTTCGAGCGACTCCAGGGCTGGAAAGCGCCACACGATGCTTCCTAAGTGCCGGCCTCGCAGCAAACTGTTTTGCACCAGGTAAATGGCGCTGAGTACAAAGGATAGAGCGAAGGCCGCATACCCGAGCACATTGAGCGTAATGTGCAGGGCCAAAAGCGGACCCTGCGCCGGCGGAGGCGCCGGGACCGTCAGGCGGGTGTTTTGCGCCAGCGAAAAAACTGCAATCACGAAGGGGAGAACAAAAGCGCCCACCGAGCGATCTCTGTGGAACAGTTCCAATCCCAAATAGGTAATCGCCAGAAGCCAGGCAAACAAAGAGAGCGAGCCGTACAAGTCATCATAAGGGACCGTATGGGCCCAACGGGAACGTTCGAGCAAAGCCAGATAGTGGCAAGCCAACCCTGAGATCAGCAGCAGCGTGCCCAGCCGGCCGAAGAGGCGGCGCGCCGTCGCCAGAAACGCGACGTAGCCGCCAAGGCTGGCGGCATAGCTGAGCACCGTGAGCAGAACCAGGTGATTTGTCATCTGGGAAGGCTAACCGGCTCATTATACAGCCGATTCCCGCATTCCCAAAAAACTCGCTCGCCGGTCCGGGCGCTTCGTCCCATGCGGCCCGCCCTCGAATTTGTTATGATGCGAAGGAAATCTCAACCCCGAAACAACTAGTGCCGTTCCAACTAGATTGGCCAAACGCGCAAGCGAACGACACCGAGAGATCGCCGTAATCAAGACGAAAGAGGATTTGCTCAAACAAGTTGGAACGGCACTAGAGGGATCGCCAGTTTAGACTCATGGAAACCAAACCAGCAGAGCTTATCTCCGCGCCCGTGAAGGTCAGCCGCACTGCGCTATTCCTCGGGGCCTGCCGGCGGGAGCCGATCCCGCGCGTGCCCGTGTGGATGATGCGACAGGCTGGGCGATATCTGCCCGAGTATCGAGCGCTGCGCGAGAAGTACAGCTTTCTGGAAGTGGCCAAAACGCCTGAGCTTGCCGCCGAGGTTTCCCTGCAGCCCTACCGGCGGCTGGGCGTCGACGCCGTGATCGTCTTTTCAGACATTCTGATTCCCGCCGAAGCCATGGGCGCGGCCATCGAATTGGGAGATGCGGGACCTGTAATCACCTCGCCGGTTCGCAGTGCCGCGCAGGTGGACGCGCTCACCGCTTTCGATCCCGAGCGCGAGACGCGCTTCGTCAGCGATGCCATTCGCCTGCTGTGCAGCTCTTTGGGCCCAGACGTTCCCGTCCTCGGATTTGCCGCCGCCCCATGGACGCTCGCCTGCTACCTCATTCAAGGCGGGTCCCGGGAGGGCTTCCCGGCCGCAAAAGCGATGCTGTGGAACGAGCCGCGAGCCTTCCGCAAGCTGCTGGAGAAAATTGCTCGCTCTACCGCCGCGTACCTGAAGGCGCAGGTCGCTGCCGGCGCGGCTGCCGTACAGCTTTTCGACACGTGGGCCGGCGAACTGGATGGCCCCACATATCGCGATTTTGAGCTTCCGGCCACGCAACTGCTCATCGAAGAGCTTGCGTCCGGTGATACGCCCGTGATTCTTTTTTCGAAAGCCTCGAACCATTTGCTGAGTTCCCTTCTGCGGACCGGAGCAAACGTCCTGAGTGTGGACTGGCGCATGGATTTGGCGCACGTTCGCGAGAAATTTGGCGACCGCATGAGTATCCAGGGCAATATCGATCCCAGCGTGCTTCTGGCCTCGCAGGAGGCAATTGCCGCTTCGGTCAATCACGCGATCCGTCAGACAAAGGGCCGGGGACACATCTTGAATTTGGGCCACGGAATTCTGCCCGACACGCCGGTAGAGAATGCGCTGGCCTTTATCCAGGCCGGGCAATCCGCGCCGGTAGAAAATTATTCCGCCGAGCCAGGCGCCGAGGAGATCGCACAAATTACGAAGCAGGCGCGATTCGTATGACCGATGTGCGCGATTCCGGGCTGAATCTCGAACTCGAACGCGAGCGATTTCGCATTTCGCCCGAATTTCTCGCACTCTATAACCGCCCCGGACCTCGCTATACCAGTTACCCGACCGCGCCGGTCTGGCACGACGATTTCCGCGTGGACGAACTGGAGCGCGCCTACGAACAGGCCGACGCTGGGCGCACCCCTGTTTCGATTTACATGCACCTGCCCTTTTGCGAAAGCCTTTGCCTGTTTTGCGCCTGCAACGTGGTCATTACCAAAGACCACAGCGTGACTCCACCGTATCTCGCCACACTGAAACGCGAGATTGAACACGTCAGCGAGCAAATTTCCCGTTCTCGTCCGGTGGTGCAATTCCATTGGGGCGGCGGAACGCCCACCTATTTGACGCCGCCGCAAATGGAAGATTTGTTCGGGTTCACCGCGGAGAAATTCTGGTTTGCTCCCGATGCGGAAATCGGCATCGAAGTCGACCCGCGAGTCACCAGTGCACAGCATTTAGAAGCGCTGAGCGGGCTGGGATTCAATCGCCTGAGCATGGGCATACAGGACTTCGATCCCGAAGTCCAGCGGGCCGTAAAGCGCGTGCAACCTCTGGAGATGACTGCTGAATTGATTGCCCGCTCGCGCGCGCTGGGGTTCGAGAGCATCAACGTTGATCTGATTTACGGATTGCCTCACCAGACGGCGGACCGCTTCGCGCGTACGGTGGATGAAGTGCTGGCCCTTGCGCCGGATCGCATCGCTTTATTCAGCTACGCCCATGTGCCCTGGATTCGCAAGCAGCAAGGTTCGCTTGCCTCATCTCTGCCTGAGGGAATGGAAAAATTCCGCATCTTCTGCGCGGCCATCGAGAAGTTCCAGCATGCAGGCTATCAATATATTGGAATGGATCACTTCGCCAAGCCCGATGACGAACTGGCCCTCGCTCAGAGGCAGCGCACGCTGCACCGCAATTTCCAAGGCTACACGACGAAAGCCGGCGCCGATCTTTACGGCATGGGAGTCAGCGCGATCAGCGCCATCGGATCCACCTACGCGCAGAATTATCGCGAACTGCCCCGCTATACGGAAGCCATCGAACGGCGCGGCACGGCCACCATGCGCGGGTATCGCCTCAGCGAAGATGACCGCTTGCGGCGGGCCCTGATCACGCGGCTGTTATGTCACGCCGTCATTTGCAAGAATGAGATTAGCCGCGAGTTTGGGATCAATTTCGATGATTACTTCGCGGCCGAACTCGCGCGGCTGCATCCGTTTTTGGAAGACCGGCTCATCGAGTTGAGCGGCGACGAAATCCGTGTCACCCTCTTGGGCCGCATTTTTATTCGCAATCTGGCCATGGTTTTCGACCCTTACCTCGAGAAGCAGCACCTCGCCGAACAACCACTCTTCTCGAAAACGCTGTAGCTCCTCGCACATTTCTCGTGGCCATCGTCTCCAAGATTCTGGTCATCGGCGGCGGAATTTCAGGGATGGCGTGTGCCTGGCGCTTGCGGCAACTTGGCCGGCCGGTGCTCCTGCTGGAACGAGGCCCGAGATTTGGCGGTGTCATCGATACCATCGAACAAAATGGGTTCCGCTTCGATATTGGCCCGCAGAGCTTTACGATTACGCAAGCCATTTCCGAATTGATCGATGTGCTTGGTTTGGGCAGCGAACTCCTGCAGGCCGACCCTCGCGCGCCGCGATATATCCTGAAAGGCGGTCGCCTTGTTCCGGCGCCTTTGAGTCCGCCGCACCTCTTGCTCACTCCTCTTTTGGGCGCCCGAACAAAGCTGCGCATCATCTCGGAGCCATTTCGGCAGACGCGGCCTCCGGAGACAGACGAATCGGTCGCCGCATTTGTCAGGCGTAAATTCGGCGCGGACCTGCTCGCGAATCTGGTGGCTCCCTTTATTTCGGGAGTCTGGGCCGGCGATCCTGAAAAGCTGAGCCTCGCGAGTTCCTTTCCCTCCGTGCGCCGGCTCGAGGAACGCTACGGCAGCGTCATTCGCGGAGCGATGAAGCAACGCCGCCAGAGTGGCGGCAAGCACTCCTCGCTCTGCAATTTTCGCGGCGGCCTGTCGCGTCTGGTCGCTGCAATCGCGGCGCAATTAGGCGATTCGGCCCTCACGGGGGCCGAAATCACCGCGATTCGCCGTTCGCCTGGGGCAAACTCGCACAGCTTCGAGGTGACCTACAAATTCGGCGCAGCAACAGAATCGCTGAGCGCCGCTGCTGTTGTCGTCGCGACGCCGGCAGAGCAGGCGGCACAACTGCTGACGAGCTTTGATCGCGAATTCGGCGAGCTACTGGGAAAGATCGAATATGCGGGGGTCGCCCAAGTTTCCGCAGGCTATGGGCTCGAGCAAATCGAATATCGAAACGCTGAAAGCGGCCTCAAGGGCTTCGGCTTTCTCGTTCCCCGCAGCGAAGGATTACGCCTGCTGGGAACGGTCTGGAATTCCTCGCTCTTTCCTGGGCGCGCGCCGAAAGGAATGGCCAGTTTCACGAGCTTTTTGGGCGGAATGACGGATCCCGAGATCGTCTCCTACAGCCCCGAGCGAATCGCCGCCATCGCACATTCAGAGCTCTCCTCCGTGCTGGGCATAACCGGCGCCCCTGTCGCACAGCACGTGGCGCGCTGGCAACGTGCCTTGCCGCAATACAACATCGGACATCAAGGCGTGACGTCCGCTCTGCGAACCCTGTGTGCCAATACGCCCGGCGTCTTCCTGGCCGGCAATTATTTCGCAGGCCCTTCGATTGGTGCGTGCGTGGAGCATGCGAGCGAAGTTGCGCGGAATGTCGCCCACTTCTGTTCCGCCGCCCCCTGACCTGCGCCAACTTCTCCGACTGCTACGGCTTGTTCGGCCGGTGCGCCAGGCGATACTTGCGCCGCACCAGCGCTTCCCGGAAGCGCCGTCGATCTTCAGGCGTCTCGCAGATCACCGGGGGCACCGGCTTCGGCCGATGGTTCTCGTCCAGCGCCACGAACGTGACGTAGGCGCTGGTGGTGTGCTTCTTCTCTCCGGTCAAAATGTCCTCGGAAAACACCTTCACGCCAATTTCCATCGATGTGTGAAAGGCGCGATTCAAACTGGCTTTCAGCATGATGACCTCGCCGATGCCAATCGGATTACGAAAATCGATGTGGTCTACCGAAGCGGTCACGGCCATCGAGCGGCAGTGCCGGTGCGCCGTGATGGCCGCCGCGATATCCACCAGGTGCATGACGCGGCCGCCCAGGATGTTTCCGAAGACGTTGGCATCCTGCGGGAGCACAACCTCCGTCATTTCCGTCCGCGAAGTGCTCACGGGCTTTCCGGCCAAATCCCGCGAATTTGCGGTGCTTTTATTCTTCGGCACGTCGCTCCTCCCTGTCGTCTCGATCTATTCCTCCGCGCGGAACTTGTGCCCTTGGGTCCACTTCTTTTCCCCCCGTTTCGTTGCTTTGACCCCCATTTTGCTGCTCTACAACGAGCGGCTATAATACGCGGTTGCGAGCGCCGGCCCAACCGGGGCCCCCGACACGCGCCGACTCTGCGCGTGTTGGGGTGGAACTGACGCCATGACCCAACCTGCAAAAAAATCCCGACGCGCCTTGCTCGAGGAATTCCTGGCCGCCCATCCGCAAGACGCTTTCGCGCGCTACGGGTTGGCCATGGAATGCGCCAACCAGGGCGACGACGCCGCGGCCACCGAGAACTTCGAAAAGCTGCTGGCTGAGAATCCCAATTACGTTGCGGGCTACTTCCAATACGGCCAGCTCCTGGCTCGCCTTTCGCGAACGGCGGACGCCAAGCGGACTCTCAGCAACGGTATCGAAGCGGCTCGCAGAAGCGGCGATCAGCATGCCGGCTCCGAGATGGAGGCGGCCCTGGCGCAATTGCCGGCGTCATAAATCCCCTCGTTTTTCTGCAGATGCAGCGCGCCCCAGCGCCGCGCAGTGTTACAATTTCCGTGTCCGCAATGACCACCGAGCGCATTCCGCTTTTCCCCCTTACCGTCGTGCTCTTGCCGGGGATGACTTTACCGCTGCACATCTTTGAGCAGCGATACAAACGCATGATGAGGACGGTGATCGACGATGAGGTCCCATTCGGCGTGGTACTCGCACGCGACAACGGAATTGCCACCGTCGGCTGCACCGCCGTTGTCCGCCGCGTCGCTCGCACTTACCCGGACGGGCGCATGGACCTCATTACGTTAGGCGAATCGGCGTATCGCGTCTGCGCGGTCCATAAGGATAAAGAATATCTGGAGGCCACCGTCGACCTCATGGCGGATGATTTCCAGCCCGGTCCTCCCGCCACAGCGGCCGAACTCCTCACTTTATTCACCGATTGTCACCTGCTGCTCCATGGCAGTCCCCCGGGGGATATAGATATCGACGACCAGACCGATGGCTTTCTTGCTTATCGAATTGCCAGCGAGCTGCCGCTCGAACTCGAAACTTTGCAGGAACTGCTGGAAATGCGAGTAGAAGCGGAGCGCCGCTTAAAGCTGATCAGCCGCCTGAACCAACTCTTGCCGCAGCTCATCCAAATTCAGCAGATCAGGTCCAAGTCTGCAACGAACAGCCACGGGCCGAATTGATGTGGCAAAGCGCCAGGAGGCCGAACCGCGCAAGAAGCATCGCCAAGCACGATTTTGGCGTTCGGCTATAATGTGAGGGGCAAAAGCGGTGCACGACGCGCCGAATGTATCCAGCAAGGGGACCTTATGACCACCGAATCCGCGGCAGGGAAAGCATCCACGATCGGCGAGTGGCGCCGCATAGCGGGTCCCGGTGGTGCCGCGGATCGTGGCGTCAAGGATGAGATGCGATGCAATCTGCTGGGGAAACTGGGAGCGCACGAAACGCTATTTCCCGGCATTCGCGGCTACGAAGAGACGGTCCTGCCCCAGATCGCCAATGCTATCCTGGCCCGGCACAATTTCATCCTTCTCGGCCTGCGCGGACAGGCGAAGAGCCGCATCCTTCGCGGATTGGTGAACTTCCTGGAACCGGAAATTCCCTATATCGCCGGCTGCGAAATTCATGACCATCCGTTGCACCCCATTTGCCGCGTCTGCCGCGAAATGGTCGCCGAGCAAGGCGACCGCACGCCGATCGCCTGGCTAAAACGCGATGACCGCTTCGTGGAGAAACTCGCCACGCCCGATGTGACCATCGCCGACATCATCGGAGACGTTGATCCCATCAAGGCCGCGCGGGGAGGACGCGATCTTTCTGACGAGCTGACCGTGCACTATGGGTTGCTGCCTCGCGCCAACCGCGGCATTTTTGCCATCAACGAATTGCCGGATCTGGCCGGGAAGATTCAGGTCGGGCTTTTCAATATCATGCAGGAAGGCGACGTTCAGATTAAGGGCTATCCCATTCGTTTGCCGCTCGATGTCCTGCTCGTTTTCACCGCGAATCCCGAAGACTATACCGCCCGCGGAAAGATCATCACTCCGCTCAAAGACCGCGTGGGAAGCGAAATCCGCACCCATTACCCCGCGACCGTCGAAGAAGGCATGGCCATCACGGCGCAGGAAGCCTGGACGCAACGCAATTCCGGCCACAAGCTTTTTACGCCCGAATACATTCGCGAAGTCGTCGAACAAATCGCCTTCCTGGCGCGCGAAGACAAGCGCATCGATCGCCGCTCCGGCGTCAGCCAGCGCCTGCCCATTGCCTGCATAGAGGCCGTCATCAGCAACGCCGAGCAGCGCGCTGCGCGCAATAGTGAGTCCCACGTTTCGGCGCGCGTGGCGGACATTTATGCTGCCATTCCGGCCATTACCGGAAAGATGGAATTGGAGTACGAAGGCGAATTGAAAGGGGCGGAGACGATTGCGCGAGAACTGGTTCGCTCGGCGATCGGCCGCGTCTACACCAAGTACATCGCCGATGCCAATATGCAGCCGGTCGTGCAATGGTTTGAGAATGGCGGCGAACTCAAAATTCCGGAGAATGCCACTGCCTCGGATCAATTCGCCGCGCTGCGCCGCGTGCACGGCCTTTTCGATCATCTCGAACGCCTCGGCACAAACGGGAAGTCCGATCCGGCACTCGCGGCTGCGGCGGGCGAATTCATCCTCGAGGGACTCTGGTCACACAAGCGCATCAGCCGCAATGAAGAGCGCGGGTTCTATGCCGAGCGGCCCAAACCGGCCGAGCCGCGCGAGCAGTTCAACCGGCCGCCCCGGCGCCAGTACAATTGAGGAGCTGCGGTGAAATACATCCGCTATTCACGGTACACGGGTGAGCCGGCCGACTCCGTTGATCTCGAAGAATTGATCAAGCGGCTGGGCGACTTTTTCCTGCAGAGCGGTTTCGAGTCGCAGTATTACGGGCTCTCCGAATTTGATCCGGAAAAAACCATGGAGGCGCTGCGGCAAGCGATCCTGCGCGCGCTTGCGGAAGGCGACCTGCTGCCCGAGGACTTGCTCGAGCAATTGACCAAAGAGGGTTCGGCGAAATCCGAACAAGAGTTGCGCGAGCTCCTCGACCGCCTGATCGAGCGCATGATGGAAGAGGGCTATATCAATGGCCCGCCGCCGCAGGTCACTCCGCCGCCCGATAAAACGCCGCGCGGGCATGTGGGCGGGGGCCGCGACGCCCAGAATGAGGCCCGCTTTGAAATCACAGACAAGACCATCGATTTTCTGGGCTTCCGCACGCTGAAAGACTTATTGGGCTCGCTTGGCAAGAGCAGCTTCGGACGCCACGACACGCGCGAACTGGCCACCGGCGTCGAATCCGGAGGCATTTCACGGCATTACGAATTCGGCGACACCTTGAACCTCGATGTCAGCGCCACGCTGTTTAACGCCGTGCGCCGCGAGGGCGCCAAGGTGCCCATCGTTCTCGATTACCCGGACCTGATGGTGCATCAGTGCGAATACCAAAGCTCCTGCGCCACGGTGATGATGCTGGATTGCAGCCACAGCATGATTCTCTATGGCGAAGATCGCTTCACGCCGGCGAAACGCGTGGCCCTGGCGCTCTCGCATCTCATCCGCACCCAGTACCCAGGCGATTCCCTCCATCTAGTCCTTTTTCATGACAGCGCCGAAGAAGTTCCCCTGGGTGAATTGGCGCGCGTACAGGTGGGTCCTTATTACACAAACACGCGCGAAGGCCTGCGCCTGGCGCAGCGCATACTCTCGCAGCAAAAGAAAGACATGCGCCAGATCGTCATGATCACCGACGGCAAGCCTTCGGCATTGACGCTCGAAGACGGCCGCATCTATAAGAACGCTTTCGGTCTCGACCCGCTCGTGGTGACCCAGACCCTCGAGGAAGTCGCCAAATGCCGCAAGGCCGGCATCATCATCAACACGTTCATGCTGGCCAGCGACTATAGCCTGGTGCACTTCGTGCAGAAGGTGGCGGAGATTTGCCGCGGCAAGGCTTACTTCACTACGCCCTATACGCTCGGCCAATATCTGCTCATGGATTACATGTCCAAGAAGACGCGCCACATTCACTGACCGCCTGGAATTGCCCAGGAACTATGGCTAACGTCCGCACCGGAAATAAAGCGTCCAATTTTGAGTTAAAGGACCTCGATGGCAAGCGCGTCTCCCTTCAGGAAGGCTTAAAGCGCGGCCCCGTGGTGGCCGCGTTTTTCAAAGTGAGTTGCCCGGTTTGCCAGTTCACCTTTCCCTTTCTCGAGCGTCTCTTTCAGGCCTACGCCTCGGATCGCACGACCTTCTGGGCTATCTCTCAGGACGACGCGCGCGACACCCGCGAGTTCTGCGCCGAATACGGCGTTACTTTTCCCGCTCTCCTCGATGACGATGGCTATCCCGCCTCGAACGACTACGGCATCACCAATGTGCCCACCTATTATCTGATCGCCCCTGACGGAACGGTGCAGGTCGATAGCGTCGGTTTTGAGAAGAAAGCTCTGGAGAAAATAGCGGAAGAACTGGCGCATTTCCTCGGCCGGCCCGTCGCGGCCGTCTTCAAGCCGGGCGAGGTCATCCCCGACTCAAAACCTGGTTGACACTCGAAAAACTAAGCCCGGTCGGGCTTAGCGCAATCTCAGATCTCCGCGAGATCTTCGAGCGCCTTCTTGTGCTTCGGCGGCTTGCGGCGCTTATCAGGGATCACGCGCTCCACTGGCGGACTCCCCGCGGCCAAGCGGGCGCGGCGCCGAGCTTCTTTTGCTGCCGTAAACTTGGTCTTGCGCTTCTTACCTGGCATGGCCGCCTTGCTATCATCAAATCTTAACTCCGGCTGCGCCGCGGCCGCCCTTTTTTGCCGCGCTCCGGCTTCGGCCTGCGGATAAACAACCCTGTTATCTTGGATCCGCGCAAATGAGGTCAGGCTGTGAACGTCGCGCCGGCTTCCACTGAGGATGTGCTCCACCGAAACACCGCGCGCCACGAGCGCGTCCGCCAGCAGGGAGCGATGACAGCGCCAGGGCACCGCCTCCGCGCACATCAGCGCACAGCGTTTCTGTGCACAGAGTTCCGGCAACCGCCGCACGGCTTCCTCGAATTCCTCTGTTTGCATGTAATCCGCATATCCGCGAAAGCTCGCGTTTCGCCAGCCGGTGTTTATGGAATCTGGGCGGGGATGGCGCAGGCCGCCGAGTTCTTTGATATGCGCGTAGGCAACGCCCGCATGCTTCAGCGATTTCGCCAGCGCGTCGCTATTGAATTGCGGATTATGCCGCGAACGAGGAATGGTTCGGATGTCGACCAGTCCTTCGACTCCATGCTGCCGAAGCAAACCGATAAATTCGCTAATCGGGCGCGTGGAATGGCCGATCGTCAGAATCAGCGGCGCCCGGCCCCCGCTGGGATTCAAATTGTTTGGTGATTCTGGCGCGCGAGCCAATCAGGTTGCTCCGCCGAACAAGCTGTAAATCAGAATTACAAAAACGATCAGCGTCAGCACCACGTAAAGCCGGTCCTTTTCGAGCGCAAAAGCGATTATGGAAAAAAGTACCCGCGCGACAGGCGTGGCGATCAGCAGCAGCAGACCGACTTCAACGATCGCTCGGCCATCACCGTGCAAAGCAGAATTGCCCAAGCCCGCTAAGCCGCGCAAGCTCTCTCGTTCGGCGACAAAATTCTCGTAGTGCAATGGGAGGCGCGCGTAACGCAGCAAATACAAAATGCCGCCGGCCAAAACTACGACTGCCGAAATGATCACGCCGCTCTGGAGGAGCGTTCCCATGATTCTCTCCACCCGCTCATCATTCCAACGGGATGGCGGCTTGTTTGATTGGGCCATTCAAAACCTCCCTGTAATGCCGCCGTAGACCATTTCCATACCCAAAGCCGCGATGACCAGCGCAAAAATAATTCTCAACCATCTCGTTCTCGCGCGAACCAGCACTCGCGTGCCGATCACGGAACCCGCCAGCACGCCTAACACCACGGGCATCACCAAAACGGGGGCCACGAATCCGCGCCGCAAATAGATTCCCGCGCTGGCCGCGGCCGTGACCCCAATCATGAAGTTGCTGGTCGTGGTGGAGACTTTGAATGGTATGCGCATCACCTGATCCATCGCCAGCACCTTGAAGGCGCCCGACCCGATCCCCAGCAATCCGGAGAGCGTGCCGGCTCCAAACATCATTCCGAAACCCGCCGGAACACGGCACACCTCATAATTCTCAGGACCGTGCGCGGTGGGATACGCCGAGTTCAATTTCAGGCGAATTGCCCAGCGATCAGGCGGGCCAGTGAATTTCTCCTCATGCCCCCGGCCCATGGAAAGCACGGAAGAGATGATCAAGACGCTGCCGAAGACAATGGCGATGATGCCTCCGGCCAAACGCGCAGCGAGAAAGGCGCCAAACAAAGCTCCCATCGTCGTAGCAATCTCCAGAAACATGCCGATTCGAATATTCGAGAATCCCTCGCGCACGTAAGCCGCCGCCGCGCCGGAAGATGTTGCGATCACCGATATGAGCGAGGCGCCAATGGCATATTTGATGTTCACGTGAAATGCCACCACCAGCAGCGGCACGATCACTACGCCTCCGCCCAGGCCTGTGAGCGCGCCGAGCAGGCCGGCTACAAACGACCCCAAGAGAACAAGCGGAATAAAAAGGAGCGTCGTCACGCGAATAGGATGGAACGACGCGAGATTATAGCCAATTTGGGCTTCGCCTCATGGAAGGTCAGGGCTAACCTCCTTTGGCCAGCAGGATGGCGAAGAGGATCACGTCGAGAAGCGCCATAACCGCCACCGCCAATTCCAAAACGAACGATCGCGATTCGTTGAACTGATCCACCATGAAATCATAGAGCTCGCCCATAGTCCGAAGTTTCTCATCCACCAGGTTGCGATACTCGGAGACCCCCAGCCGCGCTGCCGCCAATCGATAGACCCGCGCGTAATAAACGTCGCTCACAAATTTAATTGCATTGTCGATGCGTTCGGTCAGCTCCATCACGTCCAGGCGAATCGTACTGAATCTCTCCGCGTCGCGCGGCAGGCTCCAGCGCTGCAAAAGCAGATTCCGCTTGGCTTCGAGAGCATCATAGACATCCGAGAGCAGCCGCGTCATCAAGCCATCGTAGTAGCGGAATTCCAGAAGCTGCATCTTGGCATATTCGAGCACCTGAAAAGTGGCTGCTGCATCTTCGGCGCGGTCGTAGATGACGGCCGCCGTCGAGCCGACGACAACCAGATCGGTGGGATAGTAGGAAACGCTCGTCTCCAGGATTTCCGCAGTAGTCTTGGGAGCCAGCGGCGTGAATTCGCCGCGAACGAGCTGCACGATCTCGGATGCGTGATCCGCTAACAGTTCGGCGGCTTTGGCTGCTTCTCCCCCGGGCTTTACTACTTGCTCCAGGCTGGTGATGAAATATGACTCATAGAGCCAGTCTTGCGTAGGATGAATGATGGCCGGCGCTACTTGCTCCACGTGCCGGCGCCCTATTTCCCGGGCATGAGAATCAATCTCCGCGGCGTCCATCCATCTCGAGGCTTGCGCGAGCACAGCGCTCCACTCGCCCTCGAAGGGCACCTCCAGTTGCACCACCAGAACCGCGAACGAATAATATTTGAGTGAACAGGCGACTCTTTGCCCCGCGCCCAAATTTACCGGTTCGATATGCTCGATGATGGGCGCTTCCTCGAAGCGAACATACTCCGGCGTCCTTCGCGGAAACACGCCCTTTACCGGGCCGCCGCGAGGCCCAAGCAGTTCGCGAAGCCTTCGTAGATCGATGGCCTCGGCCACATCATAGAGAAATAACAGCCGGAAACACCCGCGCAAGAGCACGAGATCTTTTAGCATGAGATGGCGCAGGGACCTGCATCCGGGCCGCAGCGTTCGGCCTGACCGCGGGCGCCTCCCTTAACCTACGGTGCGTAGAAAGCAGGGGGGGAGATTCTGCTCTTATACCGCTCCCGCCGTCTTCGCTTGTACCGGCAAGCTCTTCGCCGCCAGCCTCGGCGCGGTAAGTTCCAGGATCCCGCTATTTAGAGTCGCAGTCGCGCGCGACACGTTCACCTCGACCGGCAGCTCCACCGATCGCAGCAATTCATTCGAGCAACGCTCGCTGTACAGGACGTTTCCTCTCTTCTCCTCGCCGCTCGATTGTTTCTTGCCGCTTATCGTCAGGCGGCGAGGCTCCAGGCTTAACTGCAGCTCATTGGCGCTGAATCCTGGAACTTCGGCGTCCACAATAATCGCGTCAGCCGACTCTCGGACCTGAACATGCGCAGGATGAAGCAGTTCCGCTTCGGCCCTGAGCCAGTGATCGAGGTCGCGGCCAGCGATTCTCCCGTCACCTTCAAACAACTCGAACGCGCGACGCGAAATTGCCTCATAGAGCTCGTTCATACGATTGTAGATGGCCTGTGGTTCCACGAACCTCGGTGTTATCGCCGCCAAACTTCCTTGGCCGGCGATGCTCCTCCCGCTCGATTGCGATACTGGTGCTCTCTCAGCCATTTGGCCCTCCTTCTCTCTTGCGGCTCACCAAAGCGCGAGCCTTTTTTGATCCCAAACGAAGGTCTCGAATTAACTCTCTCCAGGGACCACTGGCTTCATACTCCGGCGTTTATGAAAGAAGAATCAGGGAAACCTAGTATTTCGCTCTGCTTTCGTCTTATGCCCCAGGTTGGTCGGGCGGCCCTCGCTCTTATTGGCTCTTCTTCGCGATAGCAAGCGGCGAATTAAGCGGAATACGGCCCTGGCACGGAAAGGGAAGGACGTTTTACTGTAGGTCTAAGGTTTAGTTAATTGATGCTGTAAAGTCTCAGCATCGAGATAGAGACCCTGCCGTTCGCCTTTTGACTTTCGGGTCGCTGGCCTTAAGGCTTGGTTTAAGGGTCTTGCGCCTTTTGTCTGGCGGGCCCTTAAAATGGAGTCGGCGTCATCCAAACGTTATGCACTATTTCGCCCTTGCTTGTGACTTCGACCAAACCCTAGCGGACATGGGCATTGTCGCCCCAAGCACATTGGGCGCGCTGGAGCGGCTCCTCGCCTCCGGCCGCAAGCTCGTGTTGGTAACAGGCCGGCAGCTGGACGATTTGCGACGAATTTTCCCCCCAATATCGCTGTTTGAGAGGGTCGTCGCGGAAAATGGCGCCGTTCTCTTCCGGCCCTCAACCGGGGAAACCAAGCTGCTTGCCGAGCCGCCCCCACAGGTCTTCGTCGATGCCCTGCGCCAGCGCGGTGTGTCGCCATTCTCTGCCGGTTCGGTCATCGTGGATTCTCGGCAGCCCGAGGACGCCAAGATTCTCGCCGTCATTCGCGAACTCGGACTGGAACTTCAGGTCATCTATAACAAAGGCGCGGTCATGGTTCTGCCCTCCGGCGTCAATAAGGGCACCGGCCTGCTCGCCGCGCTTTCCGAAATGTGCATCTCCCATCACAATGCCGTCGCTATCGGCGACGCCGAAAATGACCACGCCTTGCTCAGCGCCTGCGAATGCGGCATCGCCGTATCCAACGCCATCCACACCTTGAAAGAGCGGGCCGACGTCACAACCAGCGCCTCCAACGGCAAGGGCGTGGAGGAAATTATCGAGAGGCTGCTGCTGGATGACCTTCGGGGGGTGCGAAACCGCCTGGTG
>DASPYR010000145.1:0-14993 GCA_035636675.1 Rugosimonospora sp.
GGCTGTGAGCGCCAACACGCAGTTGCCGCCGCTTTCAGCAAAAGGCAAGTTTTGGCTGGCGACAGAGGACAGCTTCGATTATTCGTCGTTTGTTTGGAACGGAATTCTGGCCGGGCAAGAGTTCGGTTTGAATAACGATCCGGAGTTCGGCCAAGGAATGGCAGGCTACGGGCGCTATTATTGGCACACATTCGTGGACGGAGTCTCGGGAACCTTTTTCACGGAAGCGATCGTCCCGTGGGTAACTCGGGAGGATCCTCGGTACTATACGATGGGCCATGGAGGTTTCTTCCGCCGCACAGGCTACGCGCTTTCCCGCGTGGTGCTCACCAAAACGGATTCGGAGGGCAGGAGCTTTAATTGGTCCGAAATTGTGGGAAATGCATTTGAAGCGGGATTGTCCAACGCTTACTACCCCCGCGAGGAGCGCGGCGTACGCCAAACAGCGATCAATTGGGGGGCGCAGATAGAATCCGCCGCCCTGAACAACATCGCTAAGGAATTCTGGCCCGATTTCCGCCGCGTGATCCTGCGCAGAAAATAGACCTGCTGGATCGATAACGGAGAGTTTCGGAGCGTTTCCGCCAGGAGGATACGTTTCTCCCTCGTGGGACGGTCATGGGCCCAGCATCCGGATTCACAGTACAATAGAACGAATACATGAGCCGTGCCATAGGGACGAGTGGGGAAAAAATTGGCGGGCGGCGGAGCTTAGAGTTGCGCAGGACGACATTCGGCTCGGTTGCGGCGCTGGCCATTACGATTGCATTTTCATGGGCCCTGCTTTCCTTTGCGCAAAGCACGAAGCCGCCGCTTGCCGCCCGCGGCCAGAGTGGCACCTCCTCGACCGATTTATCCGGAGTCTGGCTGGAGAAACAGAACCTGATCACCTTCAGCCCAAAAGAGCCTCCCTTTCAATCGTGGGCGGAGGCCAAATATAAGGCAGCGAAGCCGGGATACGGCCCGCACGCGACTCCGGATTCGCAGGATCCGATTTTGCAGTGTTATCCCCCGGGCGTGCCGCGGATTATGTTGATCCCTTTTCCGATGCAGATCGTGCAGCTTCCCGGCCAGGTGATGATGGTTTTCGAATACGATCACTTCGTGCGCTTCATCGAATTGGAGCGGCGGCAGCATCCAAAAGACCTGAGCCCCTCATGGATGGGAGATTCGATCGGCCACTGGGAGGGGGATACTCTGGTCGTGGATACGGTCGGCCTGAACGACAAGACCTGGCTCGATCAGGTGGGACATCCGCATTCGGATGCTCTCCGCGTAATTGAACGCATCCGGCGGCCGGATCACGATACTTTGGTGGACGATATAACGATGGATGATCCGAAAGCCTATGTGAAGCCCTGGAACGGGCAGCAGGTCTTTACGCTCAAACGCGGCTGGCACCTTCTTGAATACATCTGCGAAGACAATATGGCGGATCCGCCCAAATAGGTTTTTGGGGAGAGAGTGGCTTAGGAACGGCGATGAAGTGGTCCAAGAGATCGGGGATGGAGCTAGGGGCGATTGTGGGGATGGTCGCGGTGGTCTGCACTTTGGCCGTTCTGCAGTATCGCTGGACCGGCGAAATCAGCCGGTCCGAGCAGCAGCGCTTGAAGGCGAACCTGACGACCAGCGTTCGCGGATTTGAACAGGAATTTTCCTACGATTTTGAGCGGCTGTGTGAAGCCTTCGAGATTGATCCAGAGGTCCCGTCTTCGAGTCTGGAAAACCGCATCCTTCGCCAGCAAAGCGATTGGCAACGAAATGCGTCGCGTCCCGCTCTGCTCGCCGGAGTGGATATCTGGAAGCTGGAAGAGGGCCATGCCAGCTTCGAATCGTTCGGCACAAGGGGCGAGACAAGGGGCGACGCAAGTGGGAAGGGTTATGTCGAGTCGTCCTTGCCGGTGCGGCTGGGCTCCTTGCATCAGTACCTGGAGAGGCAGGCGCAACTGCTAAACGCTCGCGTCATAGGGGATCGCGAGGCGATCTATTATCCCTGGACATTTCAGGGAGACGCGGCTGCTCTCATTCGCCCCATTTTCCATGTGGAGAACGCACGGGATATGTACGTGCAACTCCAGGGATTTTTGATTCTGGAGTTCAACAGGGAGTTTCTGGAACAGCAGTACGTGCCCGAACTCGTGGTGAGGCATTTCGGAGAGCCTGGGCTGACCAGCTTTGGAGTGACGGTTCGCACGGTCAAGGCGCCTTACCGCGCGATTTATGGCTCGAATGCCAATTCTGCCGCGTCCAGGTCCGCGCCCGACGCAGCAGTGAATCTCTTCGAGTCGGTGGCCGAAGAGGCCCGGCGCCGAGGTCACGCTCCGTTGCAGGCCAGTGGAAGTGAGCCATGGCAACTCGTGGTACAAGATCCGGCAGGATCAGTGGACGTCGGCGTGGCGCAATGGCGGCGCAGGAACCTGGGCATCAGTTTTGGGTTACTGGCGATTTTGGCGGGGACCATGGTGCTGCTGTTCTCCGTGGCGCGCAGGGCAGAACGGCTAGCGAAACTGCAGATGGAATTCGTAGCGGGCGTTTCGCATGAGCTGTGCACGCCTTTGGCCGTAATCAACTCCGCGGCTGAGAACATCGTCGATGGGGTAGTGGAAGGCCCGGCGCAGGTGCAAGAGTACGGGACCATGATTCGAGAGCAGGGCCGGCGGCTGGAGCGGCTGGTGGACGAGGTCCTGCTATTTGCGGCGGGAGGCTTTGGAAGATCGGGATATGATCTCCGCCCAACTGAAGTTGTTCCCATCCTGGAGCAGAGCCTGGCGGGGTCGGAGGCGATTCTGCGCGATGCGGGATTCACGTTTGAAAAAGAGATCAGCACGCAACTGCCATGTGTGATCGCGGATCCCGAAGCGCTGAGCAAGTGCGTCGAAAATTTAATCAGCAATGCGATGAAATACTCGGGCGAGAATCGCTGGGTATTCCTGCGGGCGCTCTGCGCGCCGAACGGAGGATCGCCGGAGGTGCAGATCACCGTGGAGGACAAGGGCATTGGAATTTCAGCCGCAGACCTTGCGCATATTTTTGACCCCTTCTATCGCGCCGAGGGCGTGCGAGACGGCCAAGTTCGGGGAGTGGGCCTGGGACTTTATCTGGTAAAGCGGATGATGGAAGCCATGGGGGGCTCGGTAAGCGTATCGAGCAAGCCATCCAAGGGATCGGTTTTCACCCTGCATTTCCCGGTATTCGACTCCACAGAGGCACACAACATGAGTGCCAAAGCCGAGGCAGCCAAAGCTTAGGACCAGCAGACGTCGAATCATTCCGAATGAATGCAAAAATACTCATCGTGGAAGACGAAACAGGATTAGCCACCACTCTGAAGGATCGTTTGCGGAAGGAAGGGTATGCCGTCGGCGTGGCTCAGGATGGCAATTCGGGTATGGATATGGCCATGCGTGAACCATTTGACCTCTTGATCCTCGATCTCATGCTTCCGGGGCAGAATGGGTTAGCCATTTGCCAGAAGCTGCGGCAGCTGGGATCAAACACGCCGATCCTGATGCTCACGGCGCGCCGGCAGACGATGGACAAAGTGATTGGCCTGCGAACCGGCGCCGATGATTACTTGACGAAACCCTTCAAAATGGTGGAACTACTGGCGCGCGTGGATGCTCTGCTGCGACGCGCGGGACCGGGAAAGAGCACGGGGCCAGTCCGCTATCAGTGCGGTGATCTTCAGATCGATATCCGCAGCACGGAAGTGACGCGCGAGGGCCGCCCGGTGGCCTTAGCGGCCAAGGAATTTCAGTTGCTGCGATATTTTGTGGAACACCGCGGAGCGACACTTTCGCGCGATGAATTGTTGCGGGAAGTATGGGGCTATGGGGGGCAGCCATCGACGCGTACCGTTGACGTGCACGTGGCCTGGCTGCGGCAGAAAATCGAACCCGATCCCAAGAATCCCCAACTGATCCTCACGGTTGTGGGCTTGGGCTATAAGTTCGCCGGCTAACCGAAAGGCTGAGTCTTTGCCGAGGTGAGCTCTGCCGCGAACTTGGGTTGAAGTATTCGGGGACAACATAATGGATATCCCTGCTTTTTGTGCCTGGCTGGAGAATTCGGCGTGGGCGACGGCCATCCATCAGTCTTTATGGTTATTTCCCATGATCGAGACCGCCCATCTTTTTGGGATCATTCTATTGGTGGGGGCGACGTCGGCACTGGATCTGCGGCTTATTGGGCTAACGATGAAGGAGGAGCCGGTATCAAGGATAGCGGGGCGGCTGCTGCCCTGGGCCTGGGCGGGGTTGACGATACAGGTGATGACCGGAATTTGCCTCTTTGCTTCCGAAGCCACGCGCTGCTGGGAGAACAAGGCGTTTCGCATCAAGATGGTGATGCTCTTTCTGGCGGGGCTGAATGCCCTCATTTTTCACCAGACCGTCTATCGGCGCGTGTCCGGCTGGGACGAGGCGCGGGTAACGCCAGCGGGGGCGAAGTTCGCGGGCTGCTGCTCGATCGTGCTGTGGTTTGGCATCGTTGCCGCGGGGCGGTGGATCGCATTCCTCTAGGTTGCCGATGGGGCGCGGTGGAAGGCCCAATCATATAGCACAGGCAATAGGAAAAGCGTGAGTAGCGTAGCGCTGAATAGCCCTCCTATTACGACTGAGGCGAGCGGCCGCTGTACCTCTGCACCGGTTGATGTAGCAGTGGCCATGGGAATAAAGCCGAAGCTCGCTACACAGGCCGTCATGAGAACAGGCCGGAGTCTGCGCCTTGCTCCGTTCAGCACCGCTCCCCTTGTCGGCTCGCCCGCCAGACGTAGTTGATTGATCGAACTCACCAACACCACGCCGTTCAGCATGGCAACGCCGAATAGCGCGATGAACCCGATGGAGGCGGAGAGGTTCAGGTTCATTCCGCGAATCCACAAAGCGGCAATCCCTCCGATAAGCGCAAAAGGCACGTTTCCGACCACCAGCAAAGCTTGCTTTAGGGAATTGAACGTTACATAAAGCAAAACGAAGATCACTCCGATCACGATCGGAACGATGAGAGTGAGACGTTGCGTGGCCCGCTGCTGATTTTCAAACTGGCCTCCATATTCGATAAAGTATCCGGGCGGCAGCGATATCTCGCGTTCGAGCTTAGAGCGGACCTCCGCAACAAAACTACCCAAGTCCCGCCCTCGCACATTGGACATGACGACAATGCGGCGCTGGCCCTCTTCTCTCTCGATCTTTTCAGGGCCGCGAGTCACCTGAATCTTTGCGACCTGGTCCAGTGCAACCTGCTCGCCTCCAGGGGCGCGCAGAAGAATTCCGCGGACCGCGTCGGGGTCAGTACGATACCGGTCTGGCACGCGGAGGGCGACGGTATATCGTTTCTGGCCGTCAATCACTTCTGAAACCACGTTCCCGGAGCCGCCCGCTGCCACAGTCTCTTGGACATCGGTGACGTTGAGTCCATACCGCGCGAGCGCCGCACGGTCGACGTTGACCGATAGCTGGGCCACGCCGGACGTCAGCTCCATCTGTGCGTCCGCCGCTCCGCGAACGGCGGAAATCGAACGCAGCACTTGCTTTCCGAGCGTATCGAGTGTGGGAAAATCGTCTCCAAAGACTTTGACCGCCAGATCCGCTTTCACGCCGGAGATGGTTTCATCGATGCGCATGGCCATGGGCTGCGTGAAGTTATACGCAATTCCTGGGATTTGAGACAGCTCCTTGTCCAGCGCGGCAATCAACTCTGCCTTGGTATGAAATCGTTTCCAGGTATTCGTCGGCTTCAGCAGCAGATAGGTGTCGCCTTCATTGATGCCCATAGCCTCCGTGGCAAAGTCCGGACGTCCGATCTTAATGACCACATCGGCGATCTCCGGGAAAGCACGGAGCCGGTGTTCGATGCGCTTGCTGATTTCGACCGAATCCGTCAGTGAAACGCCCGGCAGCTTTCGCGTTTCTACGAGGATCGAGCCCTCATCGAGGCGCGGCATGAACTCGGTCCCGATAAAGAAGAGCGAACCGAGCGCCAGCATCAGAATCACAGCCGCCGAGGCGAGAGTGAGAGCGCGATGATCGATGGACCAACTCAACGCGCGGCCGTAGCCGCTATTCAACCGCTCCATCCAGTGTTGCTCTCCCCCTCTTGCCAGCTTCCGAGGAGCTCCTCTGCGAAAGGCGAACGAGGCAAGCATCGGAATCATCGTGAGCGCCAGCAGCAACGAGCCGAACAATGCGGCACAGACGGTGGTCGCCATGGGCCGGAACATCCGTCCTTCGAGCCCCTGTAGAAAAAGAATGGGAAGGTAAACGGCGATGATGATAACCACGGCGAAAGTCATGGGGCGAACTACTTCATAGGCGGCGCGTCGTATCGATTCCAAAGGCGGGTCCTGGCCGTGAGCCAGTTCCAGGCGATGAATCGAATTCTCCATCATCACCACGGCGCCGTCGACGATCATGCCGAAGTCAATGGCGCCAAGGCTCATCAGATTGGCGCTGATGCCAAAAAGCCGCATGCCCAGGAAGCTAATCAGCATGGAGAATGGGATGATGGACGCCGTGATAATCGCCGCGCGAAAGTTGCCCAAAAACAGCAGCAGGACGGCGGTCACCAGAACAAAGCCCTCGAAAAGATTCTTCTCCACGGTGTGGATCGTGCCGTCGATCACGAACGATTGATCGTAGAACGGAACAATCTTCACACCTGGAGGCAAGCGCAAACCGGCGATCCTCTCTTTCACCCTTTCGATCAAGCGCTTTCCGTTTTCGCCCTTCAGCATGATCACCATGCCGGAGACGGTCTCTCCGTTTCGCAGAGTTGCTCCTTCGGGGGGCGCCGGCCCCACGCGCACATCGGCGACGTCGCGGATGAGGACCGGCGTTCCATTCTTCGCCGTGAGGACGATATTGGCAAAATCATCAGCGGTGGTGGCTCGCCCGTTACCCAGAAACGTGTACTGTTCGGAGGCGTGTTCGATATAGCCACCACCGAAATTGGTGTTGTTTCCCTCGATCCTTGCGGCCAGGTCATGCAAGGTCAAGCCGTATTGCTGAAGCAGCAAGGGATCAACGACGATTTGGAACTGTTTCGTCTGGCCGCCCCAAGCGTTGATCTCGCTGACGCCGGGAATCGTTCGGAGTTGTCCTTTGATCACCCACTCGTGCAGGTCTTTCAGTTCCATAGGACTCATTGGGCCGGAAAGAGTGTATTGGTAGAGCTCTCCGAATGCCGTGGAGGGCAAGCCCAACACCGGCTGAACGCCTTGCGGTAATAGAGAGGAAATCTGCTGTAAGCGCTCACTCACCAACTGGCGCGCGAAGTACATGGGCACGGAATCGTCAAACACTATAGTAACCATCGAAAGACCAAGCTTCGATAGTGAGCGCACTTCTTCCTTATTTGGCAATCCCAGCATGGAGCGCTCAATCGGATAGGTCACCAGCTGTTCGACTTCACTCGGAGGCAAGGAAGGAGCGTCGGTGACAACGACGACCTGGTTGTTGGTGAGATCGGGGAATGCCTCAACCGGAATGGTATAAAGGGCGTATCCCCCACCAGCCAGCAAGATAAGGATACCGATCAGCACAAGCCAGCGATATGCCAGCGTGAAGTCTATGATGCGATTCAGCATGACCTACTCGCTTTCCATGGTGGATTTCAGAAGGTGGGATTTAAGGACGAAGCTTCCACGCACCACGACTTGTTCACCCGGTTGGAGTCCATCGAGTATCGGCGTTTGTCCTCCTTCAGTCTCACCGATTCGTACGGGACGAACCGTGAAGCGATCGGCGGTAGTGCGCACGAAAACAATGTCCTGGCCATCGATCTGTTGGATGGCGTCGGAAGGCACAAGCAAGATCCGCTTACGTTCGCCCACGGGTATTTCGGCGTTGGCCAGCATTTCGGGCCGCAGGCGGTTGTCGGGGTTAGCCAGGACGATACGCACCTGCATGAGGCGGGTGGCTGGATCGAATTCCTGGCCGAGGTTGGTGACCTTCCCCGAAAAAGTGCGGCCTGGAGTCCCGGGTAATGTGACGGTCGCGGGTTGGCCCACGCGCAGCTCGCCCAGGTTCTCCTGTCGCACCGAAGCGAGCATCCATACCTGGGAAAGGTCGCCGATCACAAACGTGTCGGTGGACAGTCCAACGTTTTTCCCCGGTGTAATGTTCTTCTCGATGATGTAGCCGCTCACCGGAGCGAAAATGGGCACCTGGTCAGCCGTTTCGTCACCGGGGGGCGGGTCGGCAGGCACACGGAGATCGTCCTCCAGAACGTCGAGTGTGCGGTCAACTTCGATCTGAGCGGCTTTCACGGCCGTCTGGGCGCTCATAAGGTCCTGCCTGGACTGCTCCACCTGCTGCACCGAAGCAGCCTTAAGCCCCAGCAGAGTCTGCGCCCGCTCGTAATTTCTTTGTGCCAGCAAGGCACCAGCTTGTGCGCGATTCAGTTGGGCAACCGCCGTGCGATATTGCGCACGCGTGTCGCGTACTTCGTCGGCATGATAGCGGGCCAAGATTTGGCCTTTCTTGACGTAATCGCCGAGTCCCGCATAGACGGCTATGACCAGGCCAACTGTGCGCACTCCTACGCGAGCCGTGCGGTCATCTGCTAGCGCAATGCGGCCCGCAACGCGAAGCGTCTGCGGTTTATTGCTAAGCGAAACGGTTTGCGTTTCGATACCGCCTTCGGTCTGCTGGGATGGTGAAAGCGCAATCTCGTCTCGTTTCGTCGGAGGCGCCGCCCCGCCACTCTCCCCCTTAGGGGCCGTTGCGAGACTACTGCACCCCACAAGGAACGAGCACGAGATAGCCAGAATTAGCGCGACTTTGCATTTCGTCATTGGCTTACTCCCTCGGCGGCTTGGAGACTTACGATGCTTTGCTGGTACTGGACCATGCTCTTGACCCAAGTGAGCTCCGCATCGAGACGGGCGCGTTGCGCATCGAGCAGTCGAAGCAGATCGGTTCCGCCCTGCTGGTAGGCCTGCTGGGCGATGTCGGAAATCGTGGCGCCGTGTTCACGGAGTGGCTGCAACGTATCTACAACCTCGTGGCGCCTGAGATCGTATTCCAGGCGGGCGCCGAAATAGTCTGCCCGCACTTCGGCCTCAGCCTGCATCAGCAACTGCTCCTGTCGGTGGACTTCCGCGGCGGCTACGGCGCGATTTCCCTGGTTTCTATCCGTAAAGGGAAGGGTGATTTGAACCCCGGCCAGGGCCGTATTGGTGCCTGTGTTCGTGTCCACCAACTGAGTTCTTTTGTAACCGAAGAGGATGCTTAGGTCGGGCCGCGCGTATACATCCTCGAATTTCGCTTTTGCTTGCGCTTGCTCCAATGCCGCCTTCGCTACCCTTATCTCTAGGCGCTGCTCCAGAACCTGTTGGATATCGAGCGGTGAGATCGGAGATTCATTGGAATCAAGCGTCTCGGTCAGAAGCAACTCGGGAAACTCGGCCTGGCCCATCTGCCTTTGCAACTCCACGCGGGATCTGGCGGCTTCAATGGCGGCCAGATTGGCGTCAATCTGCAGACGTTCGCTCTCCAAGCGGATGCGCAGGAGATCCTGCTCGGGGATGGCTCCCGCGTTGAATTGGGCAGAATGGTAGGCGACGATGGCTTGAAAGTTTTCTACGGTGGCCTTGCGGATCTCGCGGATTTCCTGCGTGCCACGCGCCTCCCAGTAGGCATGCTTCACGTCCCTGACAATTTGGCGACGAGAGAGCTCGTATTCCGCCTGACTGGACGCCACTCCTTGCGAGGCCACCGCGATGCGCTGTCTTCTTTTGCCCAGAATATCGAGCGGCTGCGTCAAGTATGCGTAGGTATCCACGTCACGCGAATAGGTCTGTCCAGGACGAAGATTTTGATTTTCAAACTGGAAAGTGGGGTTGGCGACGAGGCGAGACTGTCTTGCAAGTCCCTGAGCGATAGAGACTCGCTCTGCTTCAGCCCGCAATGCCGCACGCGATGCAAGAGCCTTGCTGATTGCTTCTTGCAGGGTGAGCATTGCTTGCGCACCACATCGCGGCGTAAACCCAGCAAAAATCAGGAACAAGGTCAAAACGCCAAATTTAGTTCCAGCAACCCTGAATATGGTTTTCACGACTCTCCTCTCGGCATACGCAAAAGAAGCTACACGTGAGCGCTTCACGTGAACTCAGAACACAGAAACACCAGTGGCTTTCTTAAGGCAGGCTAGACAGGAGGGGCGCGCGGGACTTTCTTCTCAGTGCAGGGTGGATCGTGACCGCACGGTTCAGTGACTTCAACCCAAACAGCCGATTCGGCCGGAGCAAGAATTTCAACCCGAGACTCTGGCTGAAAGAAAATAAAAAGCACGGCCTGAGCTAACGTTGTAAAGGTGTCCAGTGCTATGGAAGCATGAGGCTTGTGGGAGTGCTCGACGGCCAGGCCGTCATTTCGGCTCGGAACAGAGACGGAATAGGGGTGTGCATGAACTATCGTCGATTCGTTGTGATCCCCGTGTTTCTCATGGCCAGGCCTTACATGTATGTGCTGGTAGGGCGCCATGAAAAACGCTTGCAGCAGGGCAAGCAACGCCGTTGCGGAAGCGAGACGCTGGATCACGGCGCGATTATACAGCCACAGATGGGGTCTTGGCCGTAAAACCGAGGTCAAGACTCGTTAGCTAAGTTTGGCGGGAATTGCGCAGCGGCTCTTCCCTGGAGTCTGGGCACCACTGGAGATAGTAGTGTTTCTAGATCGCGGGAGTATGTTAAGCTCCGGCAGGAATGTCTTTCACCGGAAGGGCCTTGGAGGTGTCGAAGTGAGAGCCAAGGTTCTGCTGCTGGTCCCTGTGATCGTGAGCGTGCTCACGTTTTCCAGTTCGTTGTGGGCCCACCATGCGTCGCGGCAGGTGTACGAGGGGAAAAGCATCACGCTGATGGGGGTGGTGACGGACTACGAGTGGGCCAATCCCCATTCGGTCCTCTCGATAGCGGTAAAGGACGGGAAGGGCAACGTCGAAGAGTGGCATGCCGAGATTCTTCCTCCGACGGAGATGCTCCGAGCCGGGTGGACCAAGGAAAGCCTCAAGGCAGGAGATGAGGTCACTTTGACGGGCCGTCCCGGGAAATATGCGCAGCGCATTTTGTGGCTCGAATATCTGGTGACGCCGGACGGCAGAAAGCTCGGCCGAAAGCCGTAATACGTGCCCTTGCATCGAGCGCGTTTGCTCTGGAGGATTTTCCGCGCAGTCCGCGTAGTTTCCACCGCCCCTAGATCCGCGTTGAGGAAGTTTTACCCCGATTTAACGGCTCCATCGCGGCGCCATGCCGCATGATCGCGATTGTGCCTTCGCGGAGTAACCTGCTGAGATGAGACGCGGCTTCGGAATTGGCGCGCAAATTCTAATTATCCCCATTCTTTTTTTCTCCGGTGCGCCGGCCCGCGCCCAAACGACGGGGAGTATCTCCGGGATCGTTATGGACCCCAGCGGCTCGGTGATTCCGGACATTGCCATCATCTGCCGTAACGTGGACACCGGGGTGCAGCAGAATGCCACCACGAATATGGACGGCCTTTATGCCTTTACGACGCTGCCCGTGGGTCATTACGAACTGGAAACTTTTCGGCCGGGATTCAAGCCCTACAAGCGCACGGGATTGGCCATCGACGTGGGGACCAAGCTGCAGATCGATATAACCCTGGAGATGGGTGAACAATCGCAGCAGGTGACCGTTTCCAGCAACGCAGTTCAGGTGGAGACCACGGACACGCAGATTGGCGGGGTGATCACAAGCACGGATATCACCGCGGTGGCGCTCAACGGGCGAAGCGTCACGGATCTTCTCTCGCTGCAGCCCGCGGTGGTGCCCATGAGCACCCAGCAGCCGGATTCCATAGTCATGGCAGGAGTGACGGTGGCGATTGCCCCTTCGGGCGCTCTGAATGCGGGCAACCAGTCCATCAGCGGCCAGCGCGAGGACGCCAATGGTTTCATGGTCAACGGAGGCGATGTCAAGGAGCTGATGAACGGCGGCACTTCCATCGTGCCCAATCTCGACTCGATTGCCGAGTTCCGGATCCTCACCAACAATTTCGACGCGCAGTATGGGAATTACAGCGGCGGCATCATCAACGTGGTAACGAAGTCCGGAACGAACCAATGGCACGGAAATGGCTTCGAATTCCTGCGCAACACCGCGCTGGATGCGCGAAATTTCTTTTCTCCGGAGGTGGCCACATATCGCCAAAGCCAGTTTGGCGGCACGGCGGGCGGCCCGGTGAAGAAAGACAAGCTATTCATTTTTGGCGACTACCAGGGAACGCGGACGACACAGGGAATTGATACCGGAAACATCGAGGTTCCTTCGAGGGCGGACCAGAAAGGCGATCTAAGCGATCTGCAACTCACCGGCGCGGTCAGCGGGCCTTCGATGGCCAAACTTCTGTCGCAGGGCCTAGGCCGCACGGTTATGGCCGGGGATGCTTATGCGAGCGTTTTTCCGGGTAACGTAATTCCGCCGAGTGCTTGGTCAGAGCCAGCGAAGAACTTGTTGCGGTTCATCCCGACTCCAAACTCTGGAGAGTCGACCTTTTCCAGCGGCTCGGAAAATAAGATCGTGCGCGACGACAGGATGAGTTTTCGCACTGACAGCAATAACGCGCGGTGGGGTCAATTATCCGCGTACTATTTCTTTGACGACTATACCGTGAATAACCCTTATCCCGCCGCCGTGGGAGGCGCGAGCGTCCCCGGATTCAACGCCCTGACTTTTGGGCGCGCGCAACTGATCAACCTGGGGGATACCAAGGCGCTGGGTGCATCCGGTGTGAACGAGCTGCGATTAAGTTTCATGCGCAATGCCAATGTCGTAGGGCAGCCGCTAGGCGGCGTCGGTCCCAGCCTGGCTTCGCAAGGCTTTGTGACCGGCGCGGGGACGACGGGCATCGTCCCGCTGGCGCCGAAGATCGAAGGCATCGAAAACGTGCGTTTTAAGTCGTTTGTCATGGGGGTGCCGATTACGAATCTGACGCAGGCAAATAATACGTATTCAGCTATGGATCACTTTTCGAGAGTGATAGGCAACCACACATTGATCACGGGATTTGAGTTCAGCTTGGAACAGGTGAACGTCAATCCCGATGCGACGTTCAATGGGTCGTTCCTTTTCACCGGCTCGGAAACGGGCTCGGATTTCGCCGATTTTCTCCTCGGGGTGCCCACGAACTACAATCAGGCATCCTCCAACACATACTATCCGCGCCACAAATATGCGGCGGGCTTTGGCCAGGATAGCTGGCGGATCAAGCCCAGCCTCACGCTGAATTTCGGCCTTCGCTGGGAGTTGATGCAGTATTGGTCCGAGAAGTACAACCAGAATCCTACCTTCATTCTGGGAGAGCAATCCAGAGTCTACACGACCGCCCCAACGAGCCTGGTCTACGTGGGTGATGCGGGAGTACCGAACACGCTGGTGCCGCAGGGCCACCGCTTTTCGCCACGGCTCGGTCTGGCGTACTCGCCGAGTGTATCGCACGGGCTCTGGAGCAAAATTCTCGGCGGGCCCGGGAAGGCGAGTATTCGGGCCGGCTACGGGATCTTTTATTCCGTGATCGAGGGGAATACCGCCGCGATTGACGAGCCCCAGCCGCCCTACGGATTGAGCTACACCAGCCCCGCACCGCCCTTGTTCGCGACACCCTTCGTCTCTGCCGGCGATGGTTTGCCGCACCCCAATCCCTTTCCGCTCACCGTCCCTCCCTACGGCGCTAGTCCGGCAAATCCGATCACGAATATCGACTTCTCTAAGTTTCTTCCACAGGCGGGCATGACCGCACCGCCCCCGAGCAACACTTATCCCTATACCGAGAATTACTTCGCGTCGATTGAGCGGCAACTGAGCACCAATACGCTGCTCAGTTTGAGCTACGTGGGATCCCAGGCGCATCACTTGTTGGTGGTGTATTCCGCCAATCCAGGGAATTTTGCGCTGTGCCTGGCGCTGAGCGATCCGAGCGCACTAGCGCCCACAGTCCCGCCAGTCCCGCCGCAGACTCCTTGCGGTCCTTTTGGAGAAGATAGGACCTATAAGACCGCTGGCGGAAATGTGATTCAGGGCACGCGCGGCCCCCTGGGGCCAAATTACGCCAACGACGACTACGATGCGACCATCGGAAATTCGAACTACAACGCATTCGAGGCGACTTTGCGGCATTCGGGCAAGGAAGCCAGTTTCCTGATCTCCTATACTTTGAGCAAGTCGATCGACCAGGCGTCGAGCATTGCCGATCCTGTTAATCCATACAATTTCCGGGCCACACGCGCGCTTTCGGCGTGGGATTTGCCCCACGACCTGGTCGCCAGCTACGTGCTTAAAGTACCGCTGGATCGTCTGACGAAGCGCGCAAAATTTCTGACGGACGGCTGGAGCATTTCGGGGATCACGCGCATCAGCAGCGGCTTCCCGGTCACACTTTCGGCGGACGGAGATAACTCGTTGCAAGGAAGCATTCCCAACGGCGTGAACAATAAGAGCCTGGATTTGCCGGACATCATTCCAGGGCCTCTCAACCTCAGCAGTCAGCCACAGAACAACGGGCTGCTTTATTTCAACAGTTCGCTATTTGCGGATAACGGCTGCAGACCCGGTTTCAAACTTTCTCCTTGCGTGCTGGGCACGCCTGGAAACGCCTCGCGCAGGTTTTTTCACGGACCAGGAACCTTCAACACCGATCTCGCTGTGGTAAAGGATCTGCAGATTAAGGAGTCCAAGGCGCTGGAGTTGCGGCTGGAGACTTTCAACTTGTTCAATCGCACGCAATTCTTTGGGCCGGCGGCGGTGAATGGCGACGTGGACAACCCGCTTTTCGGCCACGTCGTGAGTGCGCTGCCGCCACGGCTGATGCAGGTGGCGCTCAAAATAAAATTTTGATGATCTCAAGTTTTGGCTGGCGATCTGGGCTGGCGTTTGGGGACGAACTGCAGCGTGATGCGATGTTCAATTCAAAGTCATCATTGAAGCGCACGCGCAGCGTGCTCTTGCCAGAGCGCTGGAATGGCGTCTGGCGGCATCG
>DASPYR010000146.1:0-9181 GCA_035636675.1 Rugosimonospora sp.
ACCCAGCTCGCGCGCCTGAAATTTCGCCCCGAGGATGGCCTGCACGTCACCGTGCGCGGCTCCATCAGCGTCTACGAATCGCGCGGCGAATATCAATTTTACGTCGAACACGTTGAGCCCGTCGGCCTGGGCGCTCTGCAGCTGGCATTCGAGCAGCTGAAAAAGCGCCTCGACGCCGAGGGCCTGTTCGACGCCGAGCGAAAAAAATCGCTTCCCCTGCTGCCGCAATGCGTGGGGCTGATCACCTCGCCGCGCGGTGCCGCCGTGCGGGATATCGTGCGTATCCTGCAACGCCGCTTTCCGAACCTGCGCATTGTCCTTTATCCCGTGCGCGTGCAAGGCGAAGGCGCGGCCGGCGAGATCGTGCAGGCCATTCGCTATTTCGATCGCAAGCAGCTCGCCGATGTTCTCATCCTGGCGCGCGGCGGCGGCTCGCTCGAGGATCTGTGGGCGTTCAACGAAGAGCCCGTGGCGCGCGCGATTGTGGCCTGCACGATTCCGATCATCGCCGGCATCGGACACGAAACCGATTTCACCATTGCGGATTTCGCCGCCGATATCCGAGCCTCGACGCCTTCCGCCGCGGCGGAAATGGTCGTTCGCACGCGGCAGGAGTTTGACGGCCATCTTCGCGATCTGCGCGAAAAAATCGCGCAGCTGCTGCGCTATCGCGTGCTGCAAGCCAGCCACAAGCTCCGCGAACTCGATCTGCATCGCGCCGCCCGGCGCCTGGAAGACACGCTGCGTCGCAGGCGCCAGCACGCCGATGATCTCGCTGCGCAGTTGGCCGGAGCGCTTCGCGGCCGCGTCGAAACCCTGCAGCGACGCTTCGATTTGGCGCTGTCGCGCCTCGCGGCCGTTGATTTTCGCGCGCGACTCAGGGCGGCGGCGGTACGCTTGGATCAGCGCACTGCCGAGCTCGGCGTGCGCACGAGCCGCGCGCTTGGTACAAAAGGCCAGCTGCTCGAAAAATTGCTCGTGCAGCTCCAGGAGCGCAGCCCGCTGCGCTTGCTGGAGCGAGGTTATGCGATTTGTTACGACGCTGCCGGTAACGTCTTGCAGGCGGCCGATCAGGTGGCGGTCGGCGATCGCATTCGCGTGCAACTTGCGCGCGGCCGTCTCCGCGCAGAAGTGCAAGAGAGAGAAACAAGAGAGGGAGAGCGCGGAAGATCGCCGCACGGGACCGCGCCCCGGGAGAAAACGGCGGATTGAACGCCGGCTACTCTTCCGACGAGGAGGCTACCTTCAGCACCGCCAAAAACGCCTCTTGCGGGATATCCACGCGGCCGACGCGCTTCATGCGCCGCTTGCCTTCTTTTTGTTTCTCGAGCAGCTTGCGCTTGCGCGTGATATCGCCGCCATAGCACTTGGCGAGAACGTTTTTGCGTATCGGGCTGATGGTCTCCCGGGCGATCACGCGGCTGCCGATCGCCGCTTGCAGCGCAACCTCGAACATCTGCCGCGGGATCAGTTTGCGTAAGCGCGCGACCAGTTCGCGGCCCCGCTCGTACGCCTGCTCGCGGTGGCAGACCAGCGTCAGCGCGTCCACGGGTTCGCCGCCGACGAGCACATCGAGCTTGACCAGGTCGCCTTCGCGGTAACCCGCGAGATGATAATCGAGCGAGGCGTATCCGCGCGAGATGCTTTTCAGGCGATCATAAAAGTCGAGCACGATTTCGTTGAGCGGCAATTCGTAGCTAAGCATGACGCGGGTCGGCGAGAGATACTCGAAGCCTTTTTGCACGCCGCGTTTCTCCTCGCAGAGCTGCAGGATGGCGCCGACGGAATCGTCGGCGGTGATGATCATGCCCGTAATCACCGGCTCTTCGATCTTGGCGATTTGGCTCGGCGAAGGGAACTTCGTGGGATTATCCACTTCGAGCACTTCGCCGCTTGTGGTGGTAATCCGGTAACGCACGCTCGGAGCCGTGGTAATGAGGTCGATGCCGAACTCGCGTTCCAGGCGCTCCTGCACGATATCCATGTGCAGCAGGCCCAGAAAGCCGCAGCGGAAGCCGAAGCCCAGCGCCACGGAGTTCTCCGGCTCGTAGAAAAAGGCGGCGTCATTGAGTTGCAGCTTGCCGAGAGCGTCGCGCAGCGCTTCATAGTGGTGCGCTTGTACGGGATAAAGCCCGGCGAAAACCATGGGCTTGATGGCCTCGAAGCCGGGAAGAGGTGGCGCGGGGCGATCCGCTTCGATGATGGTGTCGCCGACGCGCGCGTCGGCCACGCGCTTGATATTGGCGATGACGAAGCCAACTTCGCCCGCGCCCAGCGCTTCGAGCACTATAGGCTTCGGCGTGAGCACGCCAAGGCTTTCGACTTCGTAGACTTGGTTATTAAAGCAGAGGCGGATTTGCTGATGAGGACGCAAGCAGCCGTCGACGACGCGCACGAGCACTACTGCGCCGCGATAAGCATCGAACCAGGAATCAAAGATGAGCGCGCGAAGCGGCGCCTCCGCCGAGCCCACCGGCGCCGGCACGCGGCTTACCACCGCCTCGAGCACTTTCTCCACGCCCAGGCCGCTTTTTGCGCTGATGGCCAGCGCGTCCGCGGCCGGAATGGCCAGCACGTTTTCCATCTGCGCTTTTACCTCATCGGGCTGCGCGTTGGGCAGATCGATTTTGTTGATCAGGGGAATGATGGTCAGATTGTGCTGTGCGGCGAGAAACGTGTTCGCCACCGTCTGCGCTTCCACGCCCTGGCTGGCGTCCACCACCAGCAGCGCTCCTTCGCAGGCAGACAGCGCGCGGGAAACCTCATAAGAAAAATCGACATGGCCGGGCGTGTCGATGAGGTTGAGCTGATATTCCTGTCCGTCAGCGGCGTGGTAATGCAGGCGAATGCTCTTGGCTTTGATGGTGATGCCGCGCTCTTTCTCCAGATCCATGGAATCGAGCACCTGCGCGGTCATTTCGCGCTGGCTGAGCGCGCCGGTCAGCTCCAGCAGGCGATCGGCAAGCGTCGACTTGCCATGGTCGATATGCGCGATGATGCAGAAGTTGCGGATGAAGCGGGAATCCATGAGGATGCGTTTATCCCGGGGCGAGGCAATTGTGCCGCTCGCCACAGCGAGGCGGCAAAGCTCGCTGGGAATACCTCAGTTTGCCACAATTGCGGGCGAGCGGCCAGAAAAGCGCTGCGGATCTCCCGCACGGAGGCCGGGTTCCTCCGGTGGATCAGTTGATAGTGCGGCACCCGCGGTGTGCCAGAACGTTTTCCGCTGAATCTGGGACGGTATATATTGTCTCTGGCCCTGGCCCGCGAACGGCTGGAAGCCGATCCGGACAGCTTCCGAAGATAGCGCATGAGTGTTGACGTCAGCAAACATCTGGACCGCGCCAAGCGGCATCTCGAGAAGAACAAACTCGAAGACGCCGCGGAGGCCTACGAGTCAGTCCTGAGCGAAATGCCCGGGCATCCCGAGGCCTTGCAGGCGCTGGGCGATTTGTACATGCGGCTTAGTCAAACCGATCGCGCCATCAAATATAACAACATGCTCTTCGACCACTTTTTCGAGACGCATGAGGAGAACAAAGCCCTGGCCGTCTTTACGCGGGCGCTGAAGGGCATCCAGCAGCCTCCAGAACGCCTGGCCCGATATGCTTTGCTGCTGCAGAAGCAAAACCGGCCGAACGAAGCCATCGAGCAGTATTCGTTCGCCTCGGAGTTATTTCTGGCACATAGAAATGAGGAAGCCGCGCTCGACTGCCTGGAACGAGTGGCGCAGCTCGACCCGGATAATTCCGCGCGCCAGATAGCGATCGCGGAATTGGCCGAACGGCTGGGCAAGAGCGCAATTGCCGGGCGCGGATTGCTGCGCGCCGGACAACTCGCAGAGGCCTCCGGCGATCAGGAAGCAGGCCTCAATATGATGATGCGGGCCCACAAGCTCGCCCCTAAAGAGCGCGGCCCGGCGTTGCTGTGTGCGCAGGCGCTGCTGCGCCGCAAAGACGCAGCCGCGGCGATGCGGATGCTGGAACCGTTTGCTCGAGGCGAGAAGGATCAGACATTCCTGCGTACTCTGGGCGAAGCGCTGACCTTCACCGGAGCTTTAGATCGCGCGCGCGATATCCTCGAACGGCTCCCCGCCGACCAGCCCGAAACGATCAACAGGATTTTCGAGCTGGCGGACCGCTATCTGGCCACGCACCAGGATGCCGAAGCCGTGGCCTTGCTGCAAAAGCTTCTGAAAAAAACGGGCGCGGCCCAGCGGGAGAGCGATTTTGCGGCGAAACTTGACCTTCTCGTGGATTCTCACGCCGGCTCCATTGCGCTCGCCGAATTCTGTGCCGCCGCCTACGCTCAATTGAACCGCGAAACCAAATATTTCGACGCCCTGGTGCGGCTGTTCGATGTTCACATCGCCGCCGGCGATATGCAGCACGCCTCGGAGACATTTGAGATGCTGGTGGATATCGATCCCTATGACGCGCGCAATCAGAAGCGGCTCAGCCAGATCCAAGCCCATGCCGATCCTGCTTTCCTCGCACGTATGCGCAGCCGGCTCGGCCAAACGGCCACACAGGCCGCGGAAACACCACCGGAAGGCGGTTCGCTTCCCGCCCCCGAAGAGCAGGCGGCTCCCCCGACGCTCGAGGATTTGATGGTGCAAGCAGAAATTTTTCTTCAGTACTCCTTGCAGTCCAAGGCAGTGGACCGGCTGCAAAGAATTACTGAGTTCTTCCCTGGGGAAGAGAAGCACAATCAGCGGCTGCGCAATCTTTATCAGCTGGCGAACTGGTGGCCGGAAGGCGCCGCAGAGCCCCAGGCGCCTTCCGCGGAACGCGCCGCGAAGCCCGCACCTTCTGCGGCGGATTCAGACACCATGCGCGACCTGGCCAAGATTTCTGAGATTGGTCGATCGTTGTTTCGGCTGCCCACCGCGCGGGCCATCCTTTCGTCCGGAATCAATGAGATCGGCACTCATTTGCGGGTGACGCGATGTATCGCCGTGATCGGCCCCACGGGAAAGCCGCCTGAGTTAGCCTCGGAATTTTGCGCGTCAAATGTCGAGCCGGCCAGCGGAGCTATGCTGGTGAGGCTCTTTAGCCAATTGGATCGCGCGGCTCCGGATGCGCTCGGCGGGCTTCCTCTGGATGCGGCGGCAGCGCCGGTTCTGCGGGAATTAGGGCTACAAACGGTGTTGGGTGTGGCGTTGATGGATCGTGAAAGGCAGAGGCAGGCGGGCATGGTGGTGGCGGGTTATGCTTTTCCGCACCAGTGGCGGCCGCACGAGACTTACTTCCTGCAGGCGGTCGGGGACCAAATTCTTCTCGGTGTAAATCACACGCGCCTGCGCACGCTGGCGCGCACGGTGGGAGTCGCGGATGAAAAAACCGGCCTGCTGGCGCGAAGCTCCTATCAGGAATGTCTCATGGCCGAGGCGCATCGCGCCAAGTCCAATGGCATTCCATTGGCGCTGGCATTGGTCCAGATTGATGGCGGGCCGGAAGTGTTGCGGCAGCAGGGCGAGATCCAGCTCGAGCGTTACGTGGAGCAACTGGCGCGCGCGTTCCAGGCGCTCATCCGGCAGACCGATCTGGCCATCAAGTACACAGCCTGGACGATCGCCTTCATTCTGCCTGACACTGGGTTGGCCGGCGCGCAAATTCTGGCGGAAAAATTGCGCAAAGCTGCCACGCAGATCGCGCCGCCCTGGAACGGCAGCGTGCTCAGTTTCAGCGCCAGCGTGGCGGAAGCCGTCGCGCGGCCCGATTATGACAGCGAGGACATTGTCACGGAGCTAGTCAACCGCGCTGAAGCGGGCTTAACGGAAGCGCACGGGCGCGGAGGAGACGTGGTGATTGCCTCCAGGCTTCGGGGACGTTGACAAAATGGCCATTGAAAAAATCGGCGTGGTGGGTTGCGGCCTGATGGGTTCGGGCATTGCGCAGACGGCCGCGCAAGCGGGCCTGCAGGTGGCCGTAAGGGAAGTGTCGGCGGAATTGATCGACAAGGGCTTCACCAATATCGACAAAAATCTCGCACGGCTCGTGCAGCGTGGGACGCTAACTGCCGCGCAACGCGATGCCGCGCGTAACCGGCTGCGGGGAACAACAAAACTCGACGACCTTGCGGGCTGCGACTTGATCATCGAAGCCATCACCGAGCAACTTGCCCCGAAAAAGGAACTCTTTCGAGCCTTAGATGCAGTTTGCCCGGCGCAAACGATCTACGCCAGCAACACCTCTTCGCTCTCGATCACTGAAATGGCCGTAGCAACGCGACGTCCGGAGCGCTTTGTGGGTCTGCACTTTTTCAATCCTGTGCCGATCATGAGGCTCGCGGAGGTCATCCGAACCATTGCCACAGACCCCAAGGTTTACGAGGAGGTCGCCGCATTTGCCGGCCGGTTGGGGAAAACGGCGGTGCGCACCAGCGATCGAACCGGCTTCGTAGTGAACCGCCTGCTCGTTCCCTATTTGCTGGACGCCGTGCGTGCGCTGGAGGAAGGAGTGGCCACTATCCCGGATATCGACCAGGCCATGAAATTGGGTTGCGGCCATCCCATGGGGCCGCTCACGCTGCTCGATTTTGTGGGGCTGGATACCACGTATTACATCGCCAACATAATGTTTGACGAGTTCAAGGAACGCCGGTTCGCACCGCCTCCGCTGCTGAAGCGCATGGTCATGGCAGGGTGGAACGGGCGTAAGTCCGGGCGCGGCTTTTACGAATACAGCGATCCGGAAAATCCAAAGCCGATGGCGCTCCGCTGAGATGCCGATTGGGAAGACCCATCTGAACTCCAGGAGGGCCTGAGCGCATGCCCTATCAAAACCTAATCTTCGAGAAGAAAGAGCACGTCGGCACAGTCACGTTCAACCGGCCCAAGCTCTTGAACGCGCTCAACCGGCAGACCATGGACGAGCTGGATGCGTTGCTCACAGAAGCTCACAACGATAAGGACCTTCGCGTGCTCATCCTGACGGGAGCGGGCGATAAGGCTTTTATCGCTGGAGCGGACATAAACGAGCTCGCACGGCTAACGCCGATGAGTGGCCCCGAGACGTCTTTGCACGGCCAAGCCGTGCTGCATAAGCTTGAAACGCTGGGCAAGCCCTCGATTGCCGCGATCAACGGTTTCGCGCTCGGTGGCGGCTGCGAACTGGCGCTGGCTTGCTCGATTCGGCTGGCGAGCCGGACGGCGAAATTCGGGCAGCCGGAAGTGAAATTGGGCATCATTCCTGGATACGGGGGAAGCCAGCGGCTGGCCCGGCTTTGTGGAAAAGGTGTGGCGCACGAGTTATGCCTGAGCGGGGAGATGATTTCGGCCGAAGAGGCGGAACGCATCGGGCTCGTGAACCACGTTTATGAGCCGGAGGAGCTCTTGATGGCGGCGCAGTCGCTGGCCAAGAAGATCGCCGCCAACGCTCCGGTAGCCGTGCAGCTCACCATGGAAGCAATCGAGCGCGGCCTGGAGATGCCGCAGGAGCAGGGCCTGTTTCTAGAGGCCGCGCTCTTCGGAATGAGTTGCGCGACCGAGGACATGCGTGAAGGCACTCGGGCCTTTCTCGAAAAGCGCGCCGCGCAATTTCAGGGCAAATGAGCAGAGCCCCGAGACAGGTGCAGAGCGAATGAGTGACGATTTTCAGCCCAATGAGATTCGCGGCTCCTACGATGCATCGGGGTTGCGTTTCGGCTTAGTGGTCAGCCGGTTCAATAGCTTCATCACCGAGCGGCTGCTGGCCGGCGCCATGGACGCTCTGGAAAAGGGCGGCGCGTCCGCGTCGCAGACCGACCTGGTACGCGTGCCGGGCTCATTTGAAATTCCGCTGGCGGCCAAGAAGATGGCGCTGGCGCGGGGTTACGACGCGATCATTGCCATTGGCTGCGTGCTGCGCGGGGAGACAGCGCATTTCGATTACGTCGCGACGGAGGTGGCGCGCGGCGTTCAATTGGCGCAAATGGACACCGGCGTGCCGATCATTTTTTGTGTGCTGACGTGCGATACGCTCGAGCAGGCCATAGACCGCGCCGGGCTGAAGAGCGGGAACAAGGGTTATGAGGCAGGGCTAGCGGCGCTGGAGATGGCACGATTATCAAGCCAGCTTCGGGCGGCCGCTCCTATTTCTGCCGTGCGCATGAGAAAGCGCCGCTGAGATGCCGCAGCGGCACAAGGCCCGGCAGTACGCGTTGCAGATGCTTTTTCAGTGGGAAATCGGCCGGCAAGAGCCGCGCCGCATTGAGGATGGCTTCTGGCGCATTGCTCGCGCGGAGAAAACCACTCGCGCTTTTGCCAATGATCTCTTCGAGGGCGTTGTGAAAAACGCTCCGGAACTCGACACGCTGGTTTCGGCGCACACGGACAATTGGCGCCTGGAACGACTCGCGCTCATCGATCGCGCCATCCTGCGCCTGGGCGTCCATGAACTGCGCTCCGGGAAGACGCCGCGCAAGGTGGTGTTAAATGAAGCCGTGGAACTGGCCAAGACTTTTTCCTCCGAAGAGGCGGCCGGCTTCGTGAATGGGGTTCTCGATTCCATCCTGCACGCCCTGCTGGAAAAACTAAAACAAGAGAGCGGTTCTTAAAGAAAAAACCGCCGCGAGTTGCGCGGTACGCTAGTACGTCCGTACCAGAAAGAGTCTGGATACACGGCGAAACTTTTCAACAGCGCCTGTGTTTCTACTAGTGCCGTTCCAACTTGATCCGGCGAGAGGTTCGGCCCAAAGAGCCTGCGATTGGCTGTGGGGTGGCCTAGTAGAGAATTTGGTGCAAATAGTTGGAACGGCACTAGTGCAAGCTGGTTCCAGTCGTCTCAAAGGAGGAAATCGTGAAGCTCAGTAACGTGAAAATGGGCCTTAGTGTGTTCGCGGTCGCCGGGCTGCTGTCGGCGGGCGCGTGGGCGCAGAACTCAAGCAGCACGAATACCGGCGACATCCGGACGGACACTCACGATATCCGGCAGGACCGGCGGGATGTTCGGAAGGATGTGCGCGATCGCAACGCGGACAACCGCGACATTCGGCAGGATCGGCGTGATGTCCGCTCTGATCGCAGCCAGCTCCAGCAAGACAAATCGCAATACGGCGCCAATAGCTCCCAGGCCAAGGCGGATCGAAAGGATATTCGCGCCGACAAGAAGGACATCCACCACGATGTGAAGGATCGCAACCGGGACAGGCGCGATATCCACCACGATCGTAAAGATCTGCGGCATGATCGGCGCGACCG
>DASPYR010000147.1:0-57926 GCA_035636675.1 Rugosimonospora sp.
GACAACATCGACCACATTCAGTCGAGTTGGCTGACCCCCGGAATCAAGATTTGCCAGATTGGATTGCAGTTTGGCGCCGACGACGTGGGCAGCATCTTGATCGAAGAAAATGTTGTCTATGCCGCTGGCGTGCGTAATCGCACCAATGAATCCGAGTTGCGGCGCATCATTTCCGATGCGGGTTACACGCCCGTGCAGCGCGACACGCTCTACCGCTGCTATTACCTCAAGAAAGAGAATTCTGCGCCCGCCGCAAATTCAGCCCTACCCGTGTGAAAAACTCACGCACGCGGCTTCTGCGCCGCAAATCGCAACCGGACGTAATCCGCGGTCCAGTTGCCGTTCGCGTCACATAATTTCGGACGCAGCGCTTCGCGCACTGCCTCGATGTATGCAGGCCTTTCGGCAGCCGGCAATGCGCTCAGGAAGTCTTCCGCGAAGCTTTCCAGCCACGAGGTTACGTCGCCCGGGAGCGGCGTCGGCCGGGGGAATAGGGAAATATACGAGACCACGAATCCGGCTTTCCGCAGACGCGCCGAGTAATCTTCGATGGTCGGAAAGAACCACGGCACGAAAGATTCTCCATTGATCCCGCGGCGATCGAGTGCATCGACCAGCGCAGCTTGGATCATCTCCACGTTTCCGTGTCCGCCCATCTCCGCCACGAAGCGACCGCCGCGCCTCAGCGCGTGCCAGACTCCCGCGATGACTTCCTCGGGCCGCAACATCCAGTGCAGCGCGGCGTTACTGAAGACTGCGTCGAACTCATCCCGGAATTGCAGCGCTTCGCCCGCCATCACGCGAGCGTCCACTCCCAGTTTGCGCGCGGCCGCAACCTGCATCTCGCTGGCATCGACTCCTATAACTTTGCACCCCATTTCCGCCAGCTTGGCCGCGAGCACGCCATCGCCGCAGCCCAAATCGAGGATTCGCTCGCCGGGGCGCGGCGCCAGCAGATGAACGACCGGCATACCGAGATCGGTTACGAATCGCGCGCAGCGCGCGTAGCGCTCGGGATCCCAGGTTTGCGCGCTGCTCATCGAGCCAGCGCTGTCAGGAAGGATTTCGCGGACGGCGAATCGAGATTTCGACGATCTCATCTTCGGAAAGGTTGAGCCCTTCGAGGGGATGCAGCGCGCCGCCGGAGTAACGGGCGCGAATCGGTCGCTCGCCGCCAGGCATCTGCGTCGCGCCGCCGCGCGCGGAAGCCTTCTCGCCGCGCTTGGCATCTGGTTTCGCGCCGAAGCTTGCGTCAACATTTCCGCCGCTGCCGGAACCGGTGCGATCAAGCGCGGAGTTGGCGAGCTCATCGGCTTCGCGATTCTGTTCCCGCGGCACGTGTTCGATGGCGAAATAGGCGAACCCATGCGCCAGCTTTCGCGCGCGCTCGTGCAAAGGGCGCAAGTCGGCGCTCTTCACCTTATAACGGCCTTGCATTTGGCGCACCAGGAGCTCCGAATCGCTGCGCACCAATAAGCGCTCGATTCCGTGAGCGGCGGCGTAGTCGAGCGCGGTGATGAGGCCATAGTATTCGGCCACGTTATTCGTAGCGCGGCCGATATATTTGCCGGCTTCGAAGCGAGCGGCGCCGTCAGGACCGCGGAGAATCACGGCGTAGGATGCAGGGCCGGGATTGCCGCGCGAAGCGCCGTCCACATAGGCGACAAAGATATTCGCGGGCCTTTCAGGCGCGCCGAATAAAAGCTTCCCAGAAGCAGGTTTCGTTGGCCGGCTCTTCATGCGAATCGGAATGCGCGGAACTCAAGGTTCATTCGCGGATATTCCCGCCGCGCTGGCCTTCGACTCGGCATCTGGAGGGGCGGCCACAGGCGGTTCGACGTAATAGAGAATACGCGTGCAGGATTCGCACTGGAAGATTTCGTGGGAGTCGCTCCGGCGCAGTTCCTGAAATACGTGCGGGCGGATGCGCACTCCGCAAAGACTGCAAGCTTGGTCACGCACTTCGGCAAGACCGATGCCGTGGCGGCGGCCCGCGATGTGTTCGTACGTGCTCAAGAGTTCTTCGGGAATCTCCGAGGCAATCTCGCGGCGCTCCGCCTCTTTCGTCTGCAGCTCTTGTTGCAGAGAAGACTGTTCCGCCTGAATCTTTTGCCGCTCCGCCTGAGCTTCGCTTTCCACTATGCCCACGGAACCCTCGGCCGTTTTCACTTGGCGTTCGTACTCCTCTCCCGCGACCATGCGTTCGAGCAGACGGTCTTCGGCTTGCGCGACTTGGGTTTCGGCGTGCTGGATTTCGTGCTGAAGGGCCTTATAGGCTTCGTTGGTCTTTACTTCAAAGCTTTGGTCCCGGTATTTGCGCGCCTTTTCCTTCCAGGAATCCACATCCATTTCGTACTTCTTGCGGTCTTTGAGGCTTGTGGTGAGCGCTTCCTTGGCGGCGGCGATCTGCTGACGGGTGTTGCTAACCCGCGCATCCACAGCGGCAAGCTGCGCGGGGATGGCCTGCAGGCGGTTGCGCAGTTCCGCCAAACGCGTGTCTAGAGCCTGCAAATGCACGAGGCGCTGAATCTGTGCATCCATCCGCATCTTGATTCTAACATACGGGAACGAAGCGTTTTGGGATCGCAGGGGAGAGGGACTCGAGGGAAACCCGGCGCCTGTTACTCCTGACGGATTTGCATGGATTGGTCCACCGAAAGCGCGGGATAGTGCAAGGGCGGCACGCCATTGATTGCGGGGCTATCGGAGTGGTGCGCCGTCACCGTGAAACCATTTCCCGAAGTTTCAATCGAATACGTATAGCCATCGCGGCCGGTACGCGCCATGGTGAGCGCGCCGCTGGAGGTGAGCCGGTCGAGATCGGCATAGGAGCCGTTTTGCGCGAAGTACATGCGTTCCGCTTGCGCGATGGCGTTCAGATCCATCTCCACGCCCGTGGTGGAGATGGCCTGAGTGGCCACCATGCCGGGCGCGGGCGCGGCTTGCTTCAGGTAATAGTAATAGATGCCGATGGCGATCAGGGCGGCGAAGAGCAATCCAACCATGCGCATAACAGCTCGATTGTCGCTTACCTTGGGGGCTTTTTGCGGGCAAGCCGCGAGTCATGCACCGAATTCGTAACCGGCGCAAAGCGCAGCCGCCGTGCTATAATTTGTTCTGACTAGGGGGCACACTAGGCAGGTGACAAGACAGCCCAAGGGGATCGCTCGCTCCCACAAGAGCGGGGCCAACGCGCGGATGGCGTCGGGCGCGACGCGCCGCCGGCGCATCGTTCAATGGATGCGTGGACGGAACGGCCCGGTGCCCGGGACGGAATTGGCGCGCCATTTTCGGGTGAGCCGGCAATGCCTGGTGCAGGACATCGCCATTCTCCGCGCGGAGAGCAACGACATTCTCTCGACGCCGCAGGGGTACCGGCTTCCGGCGAAGCAAGTGCTGAACGGGCACCGCGCTGTGATTGCTTGCCAGCACGGGCCGGAACGAACCGAAGAGGAGTTACAGGTTTTTGTGGACAACGGCGTGCGCGTTCTGGACGTGCTCGTGGAGCACGCGCTATACGGCGAAATGCGCGGCTCGTTGATGATCGAGTCGCGCGCTGACGTGCAGGATTTTCTGCGGCGATGGCGGAGCACGAAAGCCAGCTTGCTTTCTTCGCTGACGCGCGGCGTGCACTTGCATACGGTGGAAGCGAGCAAACCGGAGATGATTGCACGGGCCCGGGCGGAACTCCAGTCGCGTGGAATCCTACTGAAATGACACAGCAAGCAGCGCAGACGGCGGCGTATTCGCCCCGGCGGGAGCGGCTAAGGCGGGCGCTTTTCCGAGGCGAGAGTCTGCACTTGGGGAATCGCGAATATCTCAAGGCCGCGCGAACCTTGCTGGATGAGCTGCTGGGCTCGGATGTGGGTTCCGGCGATCTGACGGTTGCGGCTCTCCAATTAGCGGATGAACATGCGGGCGCGAAAATACTGGCCAAGGAAGCGGGCGTGATTGCGGGCCTTGCTGAGTTTTGCTGGCTGCTGAACCGCGATGATGTGGAAGTAAAGGTTTGCAAGCAGGATGGCGAGGCGATCGATGCCGGAGACGTCATTCTGGAGATCGAAGGACGGCGCAGCGATTTGCTGGCACAGGAGAGGGTGGGATTGAATATCCTGCAGCGCCTGAGCGGTATCGCGACAGCCACTCGGCGTTTTCAGGAGCTGCTGCATCGGCGTAATCCCGATGCGCACGTGGTGGCCACGAGAAAGACGCCGTGGGGTTTGCTGGATAAACGCGCGGTGCATCTGGGCGGCGGCGGAACGCACCGGCTGGGATTGTGGGATGCGATTTTGGTGAAGAACAATCATCTCGCGCTTCTGGCAAATCGCGAAGAAGAGGCCGTGCGTATTGCTGTGGAGCGCGCCTGGCCGGCCCGCCAGTCCGCAGCCTTTATTGAAGTGGAAGTGCGAAGCGAGCTGGCCGCGCTGGCAGCGGCACAGGCATTTCGCCGCGTGCAGGAATCCTCGCATGAGGAATCGGACGGACATTGCCCCTGCTTGTTGCTGCTGGACAATATGTCACCCGGGCAAATGTCCGCGATTATCGCGGAGCTGCGCGCCCAAAAGTTGCTCGACCACGTCGTGACGGAAGCCAGCGGAAATATTTCCGAAAGCAATATCGAGGAGTACGCCACCTGTGGCGTGGATGCGATCTCCATGGGCGCGCTGACGCATTCGCCGCGCGCGCTCGATCTGTGTGCAAGACTCTAGTCGCCCAAAGGAAAAGCCATGACCCCAGCAGCCGTTACCCATGACACTTACGAAAACCGCTATACCCTTCCGCCAATCGAACAAATAAACGACACGGGGGAAGAAATTCTGGCCAAGCAGGAGCGCGTTCGGAAGCTTTGCCGCGAACGCAAGGCCATCATCCTGGCGCATCACTACCAGCGTCCCGAAGTTCAGGAAGTGGCAGACTACGTCGCGGATTCGCTTAGGCTCTCGCAAAGCGCGGCGGTTACGGATGCGGAGACGATTGTTTTTTGCGGGGTGCATTTCATGGCCGAGACGGCGGCGATTATCTGCCCCACGAAAACGGTGCTGCTGCCGGATTTGCGCGCGGGATGCTCGCTCGCGGCGGCCATTACGGCGGACGAGCTGCGCGCCTGGAAGGCGCGTTTTCCGGACGCCGTGGTGGTTGCTTATATCAACACTTCGGCAGAAGTGAAAGCCGAGAGCGATTACTGCTGCACCTCCGCGAATGCCGCGAAAGTGGTGCGAGCAATTCCCGCCGAGCGGCCCGTCCTCTTCCTTCCCGATAAGTTCCTGGCGCAGGTGGTAGCGAGACAAGCGGAGCGAAGCAATATCATCGCCTATCCGGGCTACTGCCATGTGCACCGTACGATTCGGCCCGAAGACGTGAGCGAAGTGCTCGAAACGCACCCGGATGTGGAACTGCTACTGCATCCCGAGTGCGGATGTGTGAGTTCCTGCATGGCCAAGGCACTCGACGGCAGCTTGCCGTTTAATCGCACCTTCTTTCTATCCACAGAGGGAATGCTGCGGCACATTGGCGCATCGCCGGCCCAAGAATTCGCTGTGGGCACCGAGATGGGTATCCTGCACCGGCTGAAGAAGGAGTTTCCGGACCGCTCGTTTTATCCGGTCAATCCGAACGCCGTTTGTGCTTTCATGAAGACGATCACGCTGGATAATGTCATCCGCTCGCTGGAAACGCTTTCACCGCAGGTGACCGTGCCGGCGGAGACTGCGCGAAAGGCGCGCCGCGCCATCGAGCGCATGCTGGAATTGGCTTGATGCCGGCAGCTCTAAAAGTCGGCCTTCTCGGCGTGGGCGCCATCGGCCAAATTTTGGCAACGGCGCTCGATGCCGAGCCAGATCGCGCGGTTCTGGCGGCCATTGCGGACCAGGATCGGCCGCGAGCGGAAACGTTTGCGGCGCAGTTGAAGGCGCGGCCTGCCGTGGTGGAAATCGATGAACTGGTGCGCCGTTCGGATTTGATCATCGAGGCGGCCAGCCAGGCGGCCCTGACGGAAATTGTTCCCCGAGCGCTTCGCGCGCAGAAAGATTTGATGGTGATGAGCGTGGGCGGCTTGCTGGAGCATGAAGAATGGTTTGCGGAAGCGGAGAGGCAAGGGTGCCGGATTCACATTCCTTCGGGCGCGATTGCGGGGCTCGATGGGCTGAGGGCCGCGGCGATGGGGCGCTTGAGCCTGGTGATTCTGACGAGCCGGAAACCAATCGCTGCCTTGCGGGGCGCAAAATACGTGACCGAACGGAGAATCGACCTGGACCGGCTCACAAAAGAAACGGCTTTGTTTGAGGGTCCGCCCGAAGATGCTTGCCGGGCTTTTCCCTCGACTTCGAATGTGGCCGCCTCGCTGCGGCTGGCCGCGGGCAAATCGGTGGAGATTCGTGTTCGCGTCATCGCCGTGCCGGGTGGAACCGAGAACGTGCATGAAATTCAGGCGGTGGGCGACTTTGGCCGCTTCCGCATCGTTCTGGAAAACGTGCCCTCGCCATCGAACCCGCGTACTTCGCGTCTGGCCGCGCTTTCCGCTGTAGCAACTCTCGAAGAGATCCTCCGCACGCAGAAGGTACACGTTTAGTATCGATGGCATGTTTTGCCGGTTTTCGGACGGCAAGCAGCCCGCTGGTTTCGCTGTGCATCAGACTCCCCGCGCCGGATAATATGCGCGGCTCTCATTGCATCTGCGCTGCTCGCAGTCAGAATCAGAGCATCCAACCATGGTGGCGTGAGGTGCGACTGATTGGTCTGCAATCGGCAAAGCTGCGGGAATTCGGGATACAGTTCTGATTTGCGACAAACGAGCGTAGACTGGGTGGATTCGTAGCCCGCGATTCGGGCCGAGGGAGTGACTCGCTTGAGACCAACATGCACCGTCCTTTCGATTTTTGCGCTCCTGTTCGCAGCCTCGAGCGGATCCGCAAAAGGCAAAGCTCCCCGCATGGCCGAATCGCCTGCACAGGCGACTCAGGCCGGTCAGGCGGCGCCCTCGCCGTTATTAGGAGCTCTACAGGAGGAACTGAATCGCGAGATGGCTGTCATCGGCAAGGCTGATCCCCCGGCCTACTTCCTAAGTTATACCGTCACGAATAGTGATCGCTCCGAAGTGACGGGTTCTAACGGCGCCCTGCTTTCCAGCCAAGAGCAACGCAGCCGCTGGCTCGAGGGACAAGTGCGCGTGGGCAGCTATCAGCTCGACAATACGCATCGCGTCGGCAATGACGGCCCGGGCTTCCCCGGCAGCTTCGGAGAACCCGTCCCCATCGATGACGATCCCGCGGTGCTCAAGCGGGCCATGTGGCGGGAAACCGAAAGCCAATATCGGGCCGCCGCCGAGGCTTTCATCAAGGTGAAGACCGGAAAAGATGTCCAGGTGCAAACAGTGGCGCAAGGTGCTCCCGATTTTTCTCAGGAGAAAGCGCAAATCTATTACGGCCCGCGCGCCTCTTACACGCTGGACCGGCATCCGTGGGAAGAGAAGGTGCGGCTGTATACGCATTCGTTCCGGGCATCCGCCGCCGTGCTGAACTCCATCGTTACCTTCAGGGCGGAGGCGCACAATCAGTATCAGGTGACGAGCGAGGGCACCAAGGTTCAGTTCGGCGAGATTCGCTACAGGCTGGAGCTTTTCATCCAGGGCAAGGCCTCGGATGGGATGGATCTCGAGCGCTACTACAACTTCGATTGGACCGATCCCGCCTCGGCTCCGGATGACAAGACGGTCCTGGCGCAATGCGCCGTACTTCAGAAGGAGTTGGAGTCTCTAGTGCAGGCGCCGCTGGCCGAACCTTATGCGGGGCCGGCGATGCTGACGGGGCGCGCCGCGGCTGTTTTCTTCCACGAAGTTTTCGGTCATCGCGATGAGGGCTTCCGCCAGAAGGATATCGGCGAAGGCCAGACGTTTGCGGGCAAGGTGGGCGAATTGCTTCTGCCTAAGTTCATCAGCATCATCGATGATCCCACGGCTGGGAAGCTAGGCTCGACCGTGCTGCTGGGCAACTATCCCTTCGATGACGAGGGCATCGCGTCGCAAAAAGTAACGTTAGTGGATCATGGAGTGCTGCGGAATTTCGAGATGTCCCGGCAGCCACTGAACGGCTTCCCGCAGTCGAATGGGCACGGACGCCGCCAGGTGGGCTTGCCGCCGGAGTCGCGACAGGGAAACTTGATCGTGGAGAGCAGCTACAAGGTGGCGAACGCGCGCCTGCGCCAGATGTTCATCGAGGAAATTAAGCGCCAGAACAAGCCGTACGGCCTGTTCTTTGATGACATTTCCGGAGGCTTCACGTTTACCGGTCGCAGCCAGCCGCAGGCTTTTCAGGTGGAGCCGCTGGTGGTTTATCGCGTGTATGCCGACGGCCGCCCAGATGAGCTGGTGCGGGGAGTGGCCATCGTGGGCACGCCGCTGGTATCGCTGCAGAAGATCATGGCGACTGGCGATACGACGGAAGTTTTCAACGGCTACTGCGGGGCGGAATCAGGTTCTGTTCCGGTTGCGGCAGCGGCGCCGCCCTTGCTGATTTCAGAGATGGAAGTTCAGAAGAAGCAGACCTCCACAGACCGGCCGCCCATTCTGCCGCCGCCAGCCCACGATCCTCAGGCAAACGATCCGCAGACGAAGGTAAATTAACCATGAACTTTAATCGGCTGATAAAAGCGCCTTTGTGGATGGCATTCATAATTTCGGTTTTTTGCGCGCCCGTGATTGGATTCGCAGCTAATGCTGCGCCCGTCCGGCAGGCAGGGGCGGCAGGCCAGATTGCCCCGGTTCCCGCCGGAGACACCGACAAAACGCTGGCGGCTCTGCACGATGAGCTCGAGCGGTCCAAAAATCGCCTCGTCCTGCCGGGCCAGCAGCATTCTTACTTCATCGAATATCGCCTGCTCGATCTCGACGAGCGCGTCATCAGCGCGGAGTTCGGGGCGCTGCTTTCGAGCAGCACTACGCGGAATCGCTTCATGAGCGTGAATGTGCGCGTGGGCAATTACAAACTGGACAGCTCGAATTTTCTTTCCTCGGAGGGATTCCGTGGATTCCTAGCTTCCACGGGGACCGTGGGCATCGATCGCGACTACGATTCTTTGCGGCAGGACCTGTGGCTGGCCACGGATCAAGCCTATAAGGAGGCGCTCGATTCGTTCTCGAATAAACAGGCGGCGCTGCGCGCTCTCGCCAGTGCGCCTACCGTGGACGATTTTTCGCAGGAGCCGGCTGTGGTCATGGTCGAGCCGCGGGTTGAGCCGGACTGGACTTCGCGAAACTGGGAATCGGAGGCGCGAACGGCATCGGCGGTTCTGAAAAACTATCCTGAGTTATACAACTCGCGGGTCACCTATCACCTCATCTATGCGACCAGCTATCTGGTTACGACGGAAGGCGCGCAAATTCGCACCAGCCGCAGCCTTGCGGCCATCGAAGCGAGCCTGGGAACGCAAGCCGACGACGGCATGCCGCTGCACAATTTTCTGGCGGTCTACGTAAATCGCCCGGCGCAGCTTCCCGCGGCGGAGGCGGTGCGGCAGCAGCTCGATAGCAAAGGCAAGGAACTAGCAGCGCTGCGAATGGCTCCCACGGTACGCGATTACGATGGCCCCATGCTGTTCGAAGCGCGGGCCGCAGGTTCGCTTCTGGCGCAAGTGCTGGCGCCGTCGGTAAGCGGGGCCCGGCCGCCTGTTTCGATGAATACGCGGTTCGAGCAGATGATGCAGGCGCTGGGCGGGCGGAGCGAATGGATGGGACGCATCGGGCAGCGCGTTTTGCCTTTGACAGTGGACCTAACCGATGATCCGACCGTGCAGCAGTTTGAAGGACACGACCTGATCGCCTCATATCAAATCGATCAGGACGGTGTTCGCGGCCAGAAAGTGGCACTGGTGCAAAACGGCCTGCTCAAGGAGTTGCTGATGTCGCGGCGGCCGGGACCGGATCTAGACCGCTCTAACGGTCATGGCCGGTCGACATTTTTGGCCATGCCGCGCCCCATGCTGAGCAATCTCTTTTTCAATGCCAGCAGTGGCGAATCGGCGGCTGATCTGCGCAGGAAATTCCTTGAAGCTTGCAAGCAAAATGGCCAGCAATTTGGCTTGCTGGTGCGCGAGATGGATAATCCGGTGATCGCCAGTTCGAGCCAGGAAGAGCTTTCTGATTCGCTGGCGACATTGGCCTCGGGAGCTCCCAATGGCGACCGCACGCCGCTTCTGGTCTATCGCGTTAACGTAAGTGACGGGCGTGAGGAGTTGGTTCGCGGAGCTTTGATTTCGCAATTGACCGTGCGGAACCTGCGCGCGCTGCTCGGCATCGGCAACGACAGTACGGTGTTTTATTATGCGCAGAGCCAGGATGCCGAGACGGCTGGAACTGCGCTGGGCGCGTTCGGTAGCGCGAACGGAGGAGTTCCGAGCGACGTAATTGCGCCGTCCCTGTTATTTGAGGAGGTCGAAGTACGCGGACCGCACGGGGAGCCGCGGCGCACGCCGCTTGTTCCGCCCCCTCCACTGCAGTGAAGTCGGGTCGCTAAAGCAACCTGAATGCAGCCGTGTCATTTCGCCGAAGTGCGTTTATCAGCCAGGCGTGCGACGGGCGCACGCCGGCGCGCTAGGGCGCTGGAGAGTTCCAGCATCATCGTATAATCACCGAAAAGGCAGAGCGACCGAGGAATCGACATCTCCAGCCCCAACATCAGGTCGGCAAAGCAGATGGCCGCACTCGCTTCCGTGGGTTCAGCCATTGTTCTCCTATCGCTAAAGAGTTTTCTGGCCGCGTCGACGGGAAGTCTCGGTGTGCTCTCCGAGGCCCTGCATTCGACGCTGGATCTCATCGCCGCGATTATTACGTATCTCTCGGTTCGAGTTTCCGACCGCCCGGCCGATGCCGACCACACCTACGGTCATGGCAAGGTCGAGAATTTCTCGGCGTTCCTGGAGACGGGCCTGCTCATTCTCACCGCCGCCTACATCATCTGGGAAGCTGTGCAAAGGCTGTTTTTTCGCCAAATCACGATTCGGCCCAGCCTGCTCGCGATCGGCATCTTGGGCATCGCGCTGGGAATTGATCTGCTGAGGTCCCGAACGCTCGCACGCGTCGCTCGGGAGCACGTAAGCGAGGCGCTGGAAGCAGACGCGCTGCATTTTTCCACCGACGTGTGGAGCACGTCGGTGGTGATCCTGGGTGTGGCGATGGCCTGGGTGGGGCAGCGAACCGGTGTGAGCTGGCTTCGTTACGCCGACCCGGTTGCGGCGTTGGGCGTGGCTGCGGTGGTGATCTGGGTGGCGGCGCGGCTGGGCCGGCGCACCGCCGATGCTCTGCTGGATACAGCTCCGGCCGGATTGCAGGAGCGCGTGGCGAGAGCAGTGGAGGAGCTCGAAGGCGTGCTGCGCACCGAGCGCGTGCGCGTCAGGAGAGCCGGCAATCGCCACTTTGTGGACGTAACGGTCAGCATTCCGCGAGCGGTGAGCTTTGAGCAGGTGCACGCGATCAGTGATGAGGTGGAGCGGCGCGTCAGCGAGATTATTCCCGCGGACGTCATGGTGCACATGGAACCGCGAGCGCGGGCTGGCGAGCACCTCTTCGATTCCATTCGCGCCGCAGCCCAGCGACGTGGATTGGCGGTTCACGACCTCTCCGCGCATCAGTTTGATGGTCATCTCTTCATCGAGATGCACCTGGAAGTGGAGGAACATTTGACCCTGCGCGAAGCGCACCGCCAGGCCACCGATCTAGAAGAGGAAATTCGCACGCTGCCGTCGCTCGCCGGCACCACGGGCGCAAACGGAGTGCTGGTGAACATCCATATCGAGCCCATGGGCGCGCATATTGCCACGGTCGACCGTTCTTCCGGCAACTTGCACGGGCTGGCCGATGATGTGGAAGCGTTTGTGAACGGGCTGCGCGGCGAACTCCAGGCGCTGAAGGATTGCCATGATGTTCGTGTCCAAAAGGTGGAGCGGAGGATTCAGCTCTCCTGTCACTGTGCCATGGACGGTAATTTGCCCATCACGGTGATTCATGATGTAACGGCGCGGCTCGAGGACCGGGTCAAAGAGCGGTTTCCCCAAATTTCCCGCGTGACCATTCACCCCGAGCCCTTGGAGGCTGCCGAGAGCTAGCCGGCGCCCTCGGGCGCCGCTGGTGCTTCAACCTGCTCAGCCGTGCTACCTGAAGTGGTGGCCATTTGCACTGAATTTTGTTAGGCTTGGCTAACAACAAAGGGCTGTATCCCTAAAAAGGAACGGCACCGGAGGGTCAGATGAGCACCGCATTTGATGCGGGCAACGGCAAGATTACCGTGCCCGACATACTCGGCCGCAAAATCAGCACTCCTTCCAGTCCCAATCAAAGTTCCGATCGGGGAGGTTCCGACCGGCGAAAAATCGTTTGCCTCACAGCGTACGACTATCCAACCGCTCGCTTGCTGGACGAAGCGGGTGTGGACGTTGTGCTGGTGGGCGACTCGGTCGGCATGGTCGTGCTCGGCTACGAAAATACGCTGCCGCTCACGGTCGAAGAAATGCTGCACCATACGCGCGCGGTGCGGCGCGGTGTGCGCAGAGCGCTGCTGGTGGCGGACATGCCTTACGGCAGCTTTCACGGAGATAAGGATGAAGCCGTACGCAACGCGGTGCGCTTCGTCAAAGAAGCGGGGGCCGAAGCCGTCAAAGTCGAAGGCGGTGAGCGGCGCATGGAATTGATCGCGCAGATGGTTGAGGCGGAAATTCCGGTGATGGGCCACATCGGATTGACTCCGCAGTCGCTGCACGCCTTCGGCGGCTTCCGCGTTCAGGGTAAAACCCTGGAAGCGGCGCAGCAACTCCTGCGCGACGCGCGCGCCGTCGAGGCGGCGGGAGCGTTTTCCATCGTGCTCGAATCGATTCCGCGCGAGCTGGCGGCGCGGATCACGAGCGAGCTGCGCATTCCCACCATCGGCATCGGCGCCGGCCCCGAATGCGATGGCCAGATTCTTGTGCTGCACGATATGATCGGGCTGTCGCTGGGGCATACACCGAAGTTCGCGCGCCGCTACGCCAATGTGGGCGAAGCAATATCCCATGCCGTCGCGGCATACGCGGAAGACGTCCGCGAGGGACGCTTTCCGGCGGACGAAGAGTCTTACCATCTCTCGAGCGAGGTTCGCGAACGCTTGCTGGCCATCCGGCGAAGCTGAGCGCAAAGGAGAAACGCATGATCACACCGGAGCACGCCCGCACTTTATTTGCCTATGATGCCTGGGCCAATCGGCGGATGCTGGATGCCTGCGACGCGCTTTCCGGCGAGCAATTCACGAAGGACCTTGGATCGAGTTTTCGGTCGGTGCAGGGCACTCTGGCACACATCATGGGTGCGGAGTGGCTTTGGCTTGAGCGCTTTCGCGGCCGCTCGCTCCCATCGCTGCCCAGCACCGATCAGTTCGCCGATCTGGCCAGCCTGCGCGCCCGCTGGACACAGGTGGAGCGCGAGCTTGTGTCATACGTCGAGGGGCTTTCGGCCGCGGATCTCGACCGCAGCTTCGACTACCGCGACACCAAGGGCACTTCCCATAGCAACTTGCTTTGGCAGACACTGCAGCATCTGGCCAACCACGGCACTTATCATCGCGGCCAAGTGACGACGCTGCTCCGCCAACTGGGCGCCAAGCCTGTCAGCACGGACCTCATCGGCTTCTACCGCGAGCGCGCCGCGCAGGCCGCTCGTTAGCAAGACCCGCGCCGTTGTCGCGTGGAAGTCATTCACACTGTTGAGTGGATGAAGCAGGTGGCGCGCGAGGCCCGCGCCGAAGGGCGGCTCGCGGGCTTCATTCCAACGATGGGCGCGCTGCACGCGGGTCATCTCTCCCTCATCGAAGCGGCGCGGCGCGATGCGAGCCCGGTGATCGTCTCGGTTTTCGTCAATCCCAAGCAGTTCGGGCCCGGTGAGGATTACAGAAAATATCCGCGCGATCCGGAAGGCGACCGCCAGAAACTGGAACAGGCCGGAGCGGATTTTCTCTTCGCCCCTCCGGTCGAGGAGATCTATCCCGCGGGCTTTCGCACCTCAGTAAACGTTGAAGGCTTGGCCGATCGCCTGGAAGGCAAAATACGGCCTGGCCATTTTCGCGGCGTGGCCACAGTTGTGCTGAAGCTGCTGGAAATTGTGGCCCCGCGGTTTGCCTATTTTGGGCGCAAAGATGCGCAGCAGGCGCGCATCATCGGTCAGATGGCGGCTGATCTGGCGCTGGACTGCGAGATTGTGGTTCGCCCCATTGTGCGGGAGCCTGATGGCTTGGCGCTATCCTCGCGCAACCTCTATCTTTCGCCAGCCGAACGCAAGGCCGCAACCGTACTCTATCGGGCACTGTTGCGAGCGCGTAGCGCGATGGAAGAAGGTGAGCGCGAGACGATGAGAATCATCGGCTTGATGCGCCAGGAGTTCGCCGGAGAGCCGCTGGCCTCGCTGGATTATGCAGAGATCGTGGACGCCGATTCATTTGAGCCGATCATGCGGCTCACGCGCTCGTGTCTGGTTGTGCTGGCGGCGCGTTTTGGCGCGGCTCGCCTAATCGATAACATGCAGGTGGAAATCGTTGAGTCGGGCGGCGGCGCTGGCGGCGGAGTTATTTGCAGCCTCTGAGTGTCTGCACAAAAAATCAGGTAAATGCCAGAACAGCGGAAAGCAGATCCCTCGTCCGCCTTGGCGGACTCGCGATGAGAGCGAAGGAATGTAGATAAAAAGCAGACTACTCGCCGGCCTAAAGCTGTTTTACGGCTTCGAGGACTTCGGCGGCGTGGCCCTTGGATGGCGCTTTATCCCAGATTTTGGCGATGCGGCCGTCAGGGCCGATCAAAAACGTGGAGCGCACGATTCCTAGGAATGACTTGCCGAGGAACTGCTTCATCCGCCGCGCGCCATAGGCTTCGATGGCTTTGAATTCCGGATCGCTCAACAGAGGAAAATTGAGATTATATTTGGCCGCAAATTTGGCCTGGGTTGGCACACTATCGCCGCTGCAGCCCAGGATGACCGCGCTGAACTTGTCAAACTGTGGTTTGGCGTCGCGAAACTCGGACGCTTCGTTGATTCAACCCGAAGTCAGCGCTTTGGGGAAAAAATAGAGGACCACGGGTTTGCCGCGAAGGGCGGAAAGCGTGACCTCCTGCCCATCGGCGGCTGGCAGCCGGAAATCCGCAGCTTTGTCGCCTACCTTGAGCATTTTCTTCTTGCTCCTGTTTTTTTGCTTGCTGGTTTAGCCGTCATCCCAGCAGCCGTTTAAGAATTTCGTTGACGATCTGCGGATTCGCCCGGCCGCGCGAGGCCTTCATCACTTGTCCGACGAATGATTTGAATACGCCTTCATTGCCGGCGCGGTACTTGGCCGCGTTTTCAGGATTTTTCTCCACAACCTCGCGGCACATGCGCTCGATCTCTGCGGTGTCTTGAATTTGCGCCAGGCCTTGCGCCGAGACGATCTCTTCCGCCGACTTCCCGGTTTCAAACATGGCCGCGAAGACCTTTTTGCCCGAAGCGCCGGTTATGTTCCCTGCTTCGACTTGCGCGAGCAGCCCCGCCAAAGCCTTGGGAGCGAGCGGGCTGGCTTCGACCGGCTGGCCGGAATCGTTCAATCTTCGCAGCAACTCGGTTTGGATCCAACTCGCCGCAGTTTTTGGCGGGCCGCCGGCACTGACGACCGCCTCGAAGTAATCGCCGAGCGCGCGCGTAGCGGTGAGCACACCCGCGTCGTAGGCGGAGAGCCCGTGTTCCTGCACAAATCGCCGGCGTCGCGCGGCAGGTAATTCGGGCGTGTCGCGCTGAATTTCCGCGAGCGAGCTCATGCTGACGTGAACGGGGAGCAGATCGGGATCCGGAAAATAGCGATAGTCGTGCGCAAATTCCTTGGAGCGCATGGATTCGCTGCGGCCCTCGGCCACGTTCCACAGGCGCGTTTCCTGAGAAATCCGGCCTCCCGATTCGAGGACGGAAATGTGGCGTTCGATCTCATATTCGAGGGCACGCTGTAGATAACGGAACGAATTCAGGTTCTTGACTTCGGTCTTCGTGCCGAAGCGCTCGTCGCCCCGCCGCCGTACGCTGACGTTGGCATCGCAGCGAAGAGAGCCTTCTTCCATATTGCAATCGCTGACGTCAGCGTACTCGAGCACCTGTTTCAGCGCGCTCAGATAAGCGTAGGCCTCGGCAGGGGAACGCAGGTCCGGTTCGGAGACGATTTCCGCGAGAGGCATGCCGCAGCGGTTGTAATCGATATAGCTGTTGCGATCCGAGTCCGGAAAGCCCTCGTGGATATTCTTTGCGGCGTCTTCCTCGAGATGCAGCCGCGTGATGCCGATTTTTTTCGTCGCCCCGTCATGCTCGAGTTCCAGCCAACCATGCGTGGCCAGCGGCAATTCGTACATGGAAATCTGATAACCCTTGGGCAAGTCGGGATAAAAATAATTCTTTCGCGCAAAGCGCGAATCTTGCTGGACACGCAGATTGAGCGCCAGCGAGGCGCGCAGGGCCAGCTCCAAAGCGCGCTTGTTGAGCACAGGCAAGGAGCCGGGCAGGCCGAGGCAGACCGGGCAGGTGTTCGTGTTCGGCGGATCGCCGAATCGCGTGGAGCAGGCGCAGAAGATTTTGGTCGCGGTCTTCAGTTGCGCGTGCACTTCGAGTCCGATGACGGGCTCATAAGCCGCGGCGACCTCGGGTGCGACTCGCGCGATTGCAGACGTGGCTCTGGCCATGGCGAATTCCGCGATTATAACATTCCTGATTCGGCGATTTTGGATCGGCCCGCCACGCGCGACAGGGGGCCCGTTCGATGGCGCACTACTGGCGAGCGGCGTTGCTGGTTTCTTCCCTTCTTCCTTGGACCATGACGCGCGGGCGGCCGGCGGGCCCGGCTTCGACTTCGAGCGGGACCTCGAAAACCTGTTCGAGCAGTTCACGCTGATAGACAGCGGCGGGCGTGCCCACGCGGAGGCACTTGCCCCGGTGCAGCAGAACAATCTGGTCGGCGAATTCCGCCGCCAAGCTGAGATCGTGGGTGACCTCAATGACCGTGTAACGATGCTCGTCGGCCAGACGGCGGAGGCGGCAAAGCAAGTCGATTTGTGCCCGTATATCCAGGTGCAGCGTGGGTTCATCCAGCAGCAATACAAGCGGCTGCTGCGCCAGCGCCCGGGCCAGGACGACCCGTTGTTTTTCGCCGCCCGAGATTTCGTGCATCCAGCGATCGCGCAAATGCTCCGCACCCACTTGCGCCAGGGCGTTTTCGGCGATGGCGAAATCTTCGTCCTTCTCGAACCAGAGCGACCGGCCGTGGGGATGGCGTCCCTGCAGGACGTAATCACCGGCACGAATGGGGAAAATAAGAGGGCTTTCTTGCTGCACGAGCGCAATGCGCTGGGCGCGGGTTCGCACATCCAGATGGCAGGTCTCGAAGCCATCAAGTTCCACGCGGCCGGAAAGCGGGGCGATGGCGCCGGCGATCAAGCGGAGCAGCGTTGATTTGCCGCTGGCGTTGGGGCCGAGGATGGCCACGAATTCGCGCTCGCGCGCCTGAAAGGTGGTGGCTTCGAGCGTGAAGAGCGGCGCCGCGTGCTTGCGCGCCGAATAGGTGTAGCTGGCCTGCTCCACGTTGACACGTAAGTGCGGAGAGTGTCGTCCGGCGCCGGAAGGCGGACGCGCCTCCGTAACGCCTGTGGTTTCGCTCACGCCAGCCTCCGGCGCAGCAGATAAATAAAAACGGGAGCGCCGGCCATGGCCGTCATGGCGCCCACGGGCAGTTCCGTTGGGGCAATTATGGTTCGAGCCAGGGTATCCGCCAGTACGATTGTAATGGCGCCGCCGATCGCCGACGTGGGAATCAACAGGCGGTAGTCGGACCCGAAGATCATGCGCATGACGTGCGGCACAAGCAGGCCCACGTAGCCGATGGCACCGCTGACAGAGACGGCGAGGCCCGTCAGCACCGATGCGGAGATGTACACGACCAGCTTAACCCGCGTCACATCCACGCCCAAATGCATGGCCTCTCGTTCACCCGCCAGCAGAACATTCAGGTCCGAGGCAGTGGTCAAAATGGCTCCCGCGGCGGCAAAAAATCCGGCGATCAGTAACCACAGCAGGCCGCGGGGGAGCGAAACGGAGAGGTCGCCCATCAGCCAGAAAGCAATGCCGCGCAAATCGCGACTGGCGAGCGTAGTCATCAGAAACATGATGGTTGCGGAAAGAAATGAGGCTGTAACAATGCCCGCCAAAAGAAGAGTGCCGCTATCGAGCTGTCCCTGGCGGCGGCCAAGAAAATAAACCGCAGCGATCGTTGCCGCGGCGCCCACGAAAGCGGCCGCGGGCGTCATCAAGGGCAGCGCCGGCGCGGCCAGCAGAGCCAGAATAGCGCCCAGCGCGGCGCCGCTCGAGACTCCCAATACGTAAGGGTCCGCCAGCGGATTGCGCAGCAGCGCCTGAAAGCCGGCGCCGGCCACCGAAAGCGCCGCACCGACGACAATTCCGAGCAGGATTCGCGGCAGGCGTATATCCACCATGATCAGGCGGAAATCGGTGGAGATCTTTTCTGACTGACCGCTGACGAGCCACCACAAATTTTGCCCCAAATCCCCGAAAGAAAAAGGCACCGCACCCAGACGCAGCGCCAGCAACACGATACCCAGCAACACTGCGGCGAGGAGCGCACAACTCCAGAGCACACGCCGCAGAGTCAACGGCCTCACGGGCGTCCGCCTGACTGCGTGTATGGGAAAGGCGGCCGAGAAGCCGGCGCGATGACAAATGCCCGGCAATTCAGTAAAGGATCGCTAACAAATAGGGCGCCCGCAGCAAACTGCGATGGGTAGAGAGCGCGTGCGAGTTGCTCGATTCCGTCCACCAGGCGCGGCGAAGGATGGCTGATGGCCTCCGATAACACGACGAAGCGGCGATTGCGCACCGCGTCCAGCCGCCGCCAGCCGGGGCGCTGCTGCAACTCAGCCAACTCCCTTTGTACCTGCTGCGCATTGTCGTTGGAAATAATCAGATATTCGGGTTGCAGGCGAACGATCTGTTCGAGATCGATTGTTGGCCAGGATTGCGGGGAATCGATCACGGAACGCGCGCCGGCGCGGTGCAAGGCATCCTCCAAAAAAGTGTTTCGGCCCACGGAAATCAGAGGATCGAGCCAGACCACCATCAGCACGCTTTTCGCAGGCAAGCCGGCAAGCCGCTGGTCGAGTTCGGTGAGCCGCCGGCGGAGATTCGCTGCCAGCAAACGCCCTGCGTCGGCTGCGCCCAGCAGCTCGCCGAGCCGCTCGGTGGACGTCAGCACTTGCTCGACCGTTTGAGGATCGGTCGCGTACACGGCGATACCCAACTGTTCGAGCGAGTGCACCGACCCTGGGCGATTGATCTCCCGCGTGGCCACTACCACGTCCGGATGCAGCGCGGCGACCGCCTCGATATTGGGATTTACCGGGCCTCCGATGCGCGCTTTTTGCTTAGCCTCGGCCGGGTAATCGCAGAAATCCGTATCGCCGACGACGCGATCGCCCAACCCCAGTGCAAACAGCGTCTCCGTTACACTGGGCGCAAGCGAAACGATGCGGCGGACCGGCTGCGGAATCCGGATGACGCGGCCGGTTTCATCCTTCACTTCGATGCGGGATGCAGATCCGGTTACGTTCTCTTTCGGCATGGATTGTGGTCTTGCGGCCCCGCAGAGTACCAGCGGTGCGATCATGACGCATCCGATACGCAATCCTGCAAATAACAAATCCCCGATTGCCAATGCGAACATCCATCGAACCAAAAACGCGCGGGCCAGCGCAAGATGGATTCTTCCGCTTGTGTCCTTAAAGAAGACGGTGCATTCATGAAACAGCGAATGATGCCCGGGAGTCATGTCCGCGAGTTGCGATCGGCTGGGCGGGCGAGATTGCGTGGGACTTGCCATGGGGCCATTCAGTGAGCGTATTCGGCCCTGCTGGCAGTGTCAACGTCAACCATATCCTCTTAAGCGCAAGTCTGTGATAGCCTGACAGTCGAAAATCCGGACGATAAAGTGGCCTCCGGCAGGGTTAGTTCGGGCGCGCCATTTTCTGGAGTGGGCTTGAACAGGGATTGAGGAATGAAGGAGGAGAGTATGCCGAACCGCAGGGATTTTATCAGGAGCGTAGCGGGAACGACGGTGGGCGTACTGGCAACCGGCCGCAGCTTCCTGGACGCCGCCCAGCCAGTGCGGGGACGGGGCCAAGGGCAGCCGCGTCAGTCGGCAGATGCTCCTGTCACGCATCGTGACGTGCGCCTGGGCGGCAAACGCGTCAAGGTGATCGACGTGCATGCCCATGCCACGATCCCGGAGGTCGCCGATGTCGTTAAGGGGACCCCGCTGGCGCGCTACGCCCAGGGAGGTCGCGCCCTGGGGCCTGAGCGCATCCAGGAACTGGACAAACGAGGAATTGATATTCAGGTGTTGGATATAAACACCTTTTGGTGGTATGCCGCAGATCGTGATTTGGCCGCGAAGATCGTTGACGTTCACGACAGAGGTCTCGCGGCATGGTGCGATACACACCACGATCGGTTTGTGGCGCTGACGTCCCCAACGCTGCAATTCCCCGATTTGGCCGCGCAGCAACTCGAGCACGCCGTCAAGAATCTGGGGATGGTCGGCGCAGCCATCGCTGGTCACGTGCACGGCGAGCCGCTCTCTGACCCCAACTACGATCCCTTCTGGGCAAAAGCGCAGGAACTTGATGTGATGGTTTTCATGCATCCCAACAACGCCGAGAACGTCACCAAGGAAGACGGCCTGAAGGGCCGAGGCGATCTGGGAAATATCATTGGGAATCCGCTCGAAACGACCCTCTTTCTTTCTCATATGATTTATGACGGCACGCTCGACCGCTTTCCCAACCTGAAGCTGTGTGCGGCTCACGCCGGCGGCTACATGCCGTCTTATCTTGGCCGCACGGAGGTGGCGTGCGACGTGCGCCAGAATGCCGGCTGCGTGAACAAGAAAAAGCCCAGCGAATATCTCAAGCAGCAAATCTATGTGGACTCGATGGTGTTCTCACCAGAGGGCGTACGGCATTTAGTAGCCGAGGTAGGCGCCAGCCAGGTTGTCTATGGCACGGATATCCCACTGGTCTGGCCCGATACGATCGATGCGATCCTGGGCGCGCAGATCACGGATGCGGAAAAAGAAGCGATCCTCGGCGGCAATCTGAGCAAACTGCTTCGCCTCAAAACATGAATCTTGGGCGCGAGGCACTCGCGATGTAGCAAGCCAGGGACAGCCGGGCGGCTTGGCTTCGTCAACACGAATCCAGCGGCTGGGCGCTCAGGAGCGAACTAGCTGCGCCAGCGCAGCGTGATCGGGCCTTCCAGCGGATGCTGCATCGGCATGCCACTCTGCTGCGACGCCAGGTACGCCGACTTCAGTTGAAAATACCAGCGCGCTTGCCGGTCTGCGTCGTCCACTAGCATCATGCGCGGCTGAACTTTCAATCCCGGCTTCTGCAGCTCGATCACGCGTTGATCCTGGGTGATGAAGCGCTTTCCAAAAAAATGAAGCAGCGGCGCCACCAGCGGGAACCAGGAAAATAGATTCCACGCCGCGCAGAAGTCCAACTGGCAGAGGTCGCGCCGGATAGGCGTGATCGTGGTGCGATTGGTGAACCAATATTTGCCGCAGCGAACCTCTTCGGTGCGCATGTTGGGGAGCACGAAATCGATTTGCGTTGTGACCGCCGCGCCATACACCTTCAGCAGTTTGTAGGGCGCGCTATTGGCCGAAGGCGTGTGCGAACTCATCCGGAATCCCTGCGGGATCGGCTCAAAAGCTTTTTGCTTCTCGCGGATACTGCGGCGGCTCCGCCACCACCACGAACGGTGCACAAACGGGCCATGAGCGGGATCCATCAGCCCGATGATGGCGGTATCCATGCTGCAATCCAACGTGGCGGAAAGATGGGCGATGCGATAGCGGCCGCTGTATTTTGGCAGTTCCGGCACCGGCGGGGGCGGGCAGCCGCCGGGCGAACGTCCTTCGGGATTGGCGAAATATGCCCACACATAGCCGTCGCGCTCTTCACACGGGAAGCTCCCCGCGTGGATGCGGTCACACTGGAGTTTGGAATCCTCGGTAATGGAAGGAACCAAGCGGCACTGGCCGGTGTGGGCTTCGAAACGCCAGCCATGGTAAGCACATTCGACGGTGTGTCCATCGTAGCGTCCAAGCGATAACGGGAAGGCCCGATGCGGGCAGACGTCGCGGAGAGCGAAAGCTTTTCCGGCGCCATCGCGCCCAAGGACCAGGGGAACTTCGAGGCGAGCGGAGGTCACCAGCCTTCGGCCACGAATTCGGTTGCTTCGCAGAACCGGATACCAAAAACCCCAGAGGAATTCGTCGTCGCCTTGCGCGGGGCTCGAGATTGCGAGTGGCAGGGTTTGTTCCATTCCAGTGTAAATCCCATGATAACCGCCGCCCGGATATACGGTCCACCACGTTGCCCAACCGCGAGCCGGATGCGTTCGTGGTAATGGACGGGTTTCTTGCGCCGCGAGGTTACGGTATCCTGTCCGGCCATGCATGATCTCAACTACTTCCGCGAGCACCTGCCGGACTTCGAGAAGATGGCCGCCAATCGCGGCGCGCGCATAGATTTCGAGAGCTTCCGTGCGCTGGATCGCGAACGGCGTGAACGCATTACCGCCACCGAGCGCCGCAAGGCCGAGCGCAATCGAGCGAGCGAAGAGATTGCCCGGCGCAAGCGGGCCGGCGAAAAAGCGGACGATCTGCTGGCAGAAATGAAACGGGCTTCCGAGGAGATCAAGCATGCGGATGAGGAGATTGCACGCTTCGATGCCCAGCTACAAGAATTCATGCTCTCGGTGCCGAACCTCCCGCATGCCTCTGCCCCGGTCGGTCAGGACGCCACGTGCAATGTCGAAGTTCGCCGCTGGGGCAGCCCTCCACAATTTGATTTTGCGCCGAAGCCGCATTGGGAAGTCGGCGAACGCGCCGGCATTCTGGATCTCGCGCGAGCAGCAAAAATATCGGGTGCGCGTTTTGCCCTTTATCGCGGGTTAGGAGCGCGGCTCGAGAGAGCCCTCGCGAATTTCTTTCTCGACGCGCACACGCGCAATGGCTATACGGAATACCTTCCGCCGTTTCTGGTCAACACGGCATCTTTGATCGGCGTCGGACAACTCCCGAAGTTTGCGGCTGAAATGTTTCGCCTGGAAGGGAGCGATCTCTGGCTCACACCCACGGCGGAAGTCGAGCTGACCAGCCTTTATCGGGACGAAACTCTCGATGCGGATCAGTTGCCCATCAAAGTCTGCGCGTGGACGGCGTGCTTTCGTTCCGAAGCGGGAGCTGCGGGCAAGGATACACGCGGCATTCTCCGGCAGCATCAATTTCAAAAAGTAGAGATGTTCAAATTCACTCGGCCCGAGCAAAGCTATGAGGAACTGGAATCACTGGTTCGCGATGCGGAATCGCTCCTGCAGAAGCTCGGACTGCATTATCGAGTCGTCTTGCTTTGCACAGGGGAGATGGGCTTCGCCTCTAGCAAGACTTACGATGTCGAAGTCTGGCTGCCGTCCGCCAACGAGTTTCGCGAAATTTCATCCTGCTCGAATTGTGAAGCGTTTCAGGCACGGCGAAGCGGCATTCGGTTCAAGCCCAAGGGCGGCAAGAGTGAATTCGTACACACGTTGAACGGCTCAGGCCTGGCAGTGGGGCGCACCTGGCTGGCATTACTCGAAAATTATCAACAGGCTGACGGATCGATCCTGCTTCCGGAGGCTTTGAGGCCGTATATGGGTGTCGAGCGAATCCCACCGGGCGCGCCGCCCTAGCTCTGCGTAAGCCTCGTACAATCATAATGATAGAGGCCAATAGAGCCGCCGGCCGTGTCCTAAGTTAAACCAACCAATTCGACAGAACCTGCCAGATTCAATTGACAAGCCCTTTTGCTACTCAATACACTGCGCGCTTGTTTGGGATCAAACTGAGGATTGAGTGAACTCACTCAGCCGCATATTTCGGGCCATCCTGTGGGGGGTCGTGACCGGTGAGTTGCTATGCTTTGTGCGGCGATGGAATGCGTCTGGTGCGCGGCAGATGACCCACGGCCAGCGGCCGGAAAAGTCTTCCGCCGCAATCCGTCTGCATCGGGACCCTGTTTGCGGCACTTACGTCTCCCCGGAGATTTCATTTAAGGTAAAGAAATCGGGTCATATCACGCATTTCTGCTCCACCAATTGCCGCGACCGTTATGCCCAGCCGGCCGCACGCGCGGCAAGAACCTAGAAGAGCACGGCGCCCCAAGCGCCAAAACGAGAAGGAGATACTGGATGGGAACGGTCGCCAAAGCTATCCCGCAACCGGTGATTCCGAAAGTGGCTCCTCGCGAGGATCTCAATCCCTTCCGCATCGCTCAGATTCAATTTGATATGGCGGCGGAGTTTCTGAAAATCGACACGGGATTGCGGCAGATTCTGCGCACGCCAAAGCGGGTGATGGAGGTTTCCATTCCCATCAAGCTCGATAATGGCCAGGTGAAGGTCTTTTCCGGTTATCGCGTGCAGCACAATACCGCGCGAGGCCCGGCCAAAGGCGGCGTTCGTTACCATCCCAATCTCACGCTGGATGAAGTCAAGGCGCTTGCTTCCTGGATGACCTGGAAGACGGCGACAGTGAACATCCCGTACGGCGGCGCGAAGGGGGGCGTTATTTGCGATGCGAAGCGAATGTCACGCGGCGAATTGGAGCGCCTGACGCGGCGGTTCACTTATGAAATTTCTCCCATCTTGGGCCCCGAACGTGATATTCCGGCTCCGGACGTAGCCACTGACGCGCAAACCATGGCGTGGATGATGGATACCTATTCGACGCTGGCTGGCCAAGCCGCGCTGTGCTCGGTCACGGGCAAACCCATTTCGCTGGGCGGTTCCGAGGGCCGCGCTGACGCTACCGCGCGGGGCCTGCTTTTTGCTATCGAGGAAGCCTGCAAGCTGAAAAAGGTATCCTTGCGCGGGGCCAGCGTGGCGGTGCAGGGTTTTGGCAATGTGGGTTCCGCAGCGGCCCGCATCCTCTTTGAGAAAAAAGCAAAAATTGTGGCCCTCAGTGACACGCGGGGCGGGGTTTTTAATGCGCGCGGGATTGATCCGCTGAAAGCTTACCGGTATAAGGAACGCGCCGGAACCGTCGTCGGCATGCCCGGCGCCTCGCGCATTTCAAACGAGGACCTTTTGGCGCTCAAATGTGACATTCTCATTCCCGCGGCGTTGGAAAATGCCATAACGCTGCACAATGCCGACCAGATCAAGGCCAAAATCCTGGCCGAAGGGGCCAACGGACCTACCACACCGCATGCCGACGAGGTTTTGAACCGCAAAGGGATCTTCGTCATCCCAGACATCCTGGCCAACGCCGGCGGAGTCGCCGTCAGCTATTTTGAATGGACCCAAAATCTGCAGGGCGCGCACTGGCAGGATACGGAAGTGAACCAGAAGCTGGATCTCGTCATGCGCCGCGCCTTCAACGATGTGTACATGACTATGCGCAAACACCGCACCCACTCGCGCGCTGCCGCTTACGTGCTGGCGGTCAGCCGTGTTACGGAAGCCATGCTGGTGCGCGGCCTCTTCCCCTGAAATTTTCGGCTCGATTGCACGTACCCTACCCTTCTGCCACGCATCTTAAAAAGAGACGCGGACGGCTCTCGAGTTGGAAAAACTTTTTCATCCCACGAAAAAAACTTGCACGCGCGCGTCGAGGCGCGTAAATTCTGCTGTGCTGGTTCGTTCCGGGAGTCGGAGTGGCCGGCATTTGTGCCTGGCGCGGAGGGCACGACGCGTTGAATAATCATCATCACTTTTCTTTGCCCATTGTTTTGACAATCGCGGGATTCGATCCTTCCTGTGGCGCTGGAATCGCTGCCGATTTGAAGACTCTGTCGGCGAACAATTGTTATGGCGTCGCGGCGATCACCGCGCTCACGGTCCAGTCCACTCAGGGCGTCAAAGCCGTCCACGTGACGCCGGCGGCGACCTTGCGGGCGCAACTCGATACGCTCGCGGAGGATTTGCAGATCGCGGCGGTAAAAATCGGCATGCTGGGCAATCGCGCCAACGCCGTCGCCGTGGCTGAATTTCTGGACAAAGCAAATTTTGCGAACGTCGTGCTGGATCCCGTGGTGCAGCCGACGGCTGGCGGACCGGACTTACTCGATGCCGGCGGGGTGAAGTATCTCGCCGACGAATTAATGAAGCGTGTGTCGGTCATCACGCCAAATGTTCCGGAAGCGGCGTTGCTTGCAGGAATGGAGATCAAGGACATAGGCGATATGGAGGCTGCGGCGCGTAAGCTGGTGGAGCGCGGGGCTCGCGCCGTAGTGGTCAAAGGCGGCCACATGGATAAAGCCGTCGATCTCCTTTTCGATGGCTCCGAAGCGCTGACGCTGGGCGGCGACCACGTCCGCACAGAACACACCCACGGATCCGGTTGCACCTTCGCCTCAGCGATTGCTGCGCAGCTCGCTTTGGGACGCGGCTTGCGCGAAGCGGTGATGCTTGCGAAAGCCTATGTAGTGAAAGCCATCGAAAATGGCTTTGCCATCGGAAAAGGGCCCGGCCCCCTCGATCATTTCTACCGCGCCCATTACGAGCCGCCGCTGCGCGGCGTCCACGAAGTGCCGCAGCACGGCATGCATCCGGCAGCGGAGCCCGCCACGCGCTGAGCTTCTTTCGTCGCTCGCACCTCGGCAAATTATCCCGAGACAAATCTGTCGGTTCATGCGTCCCGGCGATAGACGATGCGTCCGGCGACCATGGTGATCATGGGAGCGCCGCGGAATTTGCGGCCGTCGAATGGGGTGTTGGTTGACTTGCTCGCGGATTGTTTCAAGTGAAACGTCCAGGGGTGGTCGGTGGAAAAGATCGTGAGGTCGGCCGGCTCGCCGGCCACGATCGAGCGCTTTCGCCCGAGAACGCGTGCCGGACCGGTGGTAAAGAGTTCCACCATGCGCATGAGCGACAGTTTTCCGGCATGGACCAGTTCCAAAGCCAGAGCTAATGCGGTTTCGAATCCGGTGATGCCGAAGGGGGCGCGGTCAAATTCGACCTCCTTGATGGCCGCCTCATGCGGCGCGTGGTCGGTGGCAATAGCGTCTATTGCTCCATCGGCGAGCCCCTCGATCAATGCCGAGCGGTCCTCCGCCGAGGCAAGCGGAGGATTCATCTTGAAACGCGCATCGTAGACGACGTCCTCGTCACACAGCGTGAAATGGTGCGGAGTGACCTCACAGCTCACACGCAACCCGCGCTTTTTAGCGGCACGGACCAAATCAAGGGAGACGCGCGAAGATAGGTGCGCGGCGTGAAAGCGGCAGTCCGTCAATTCCATCACCTGAATATCGCGCCCCACGGCGATGGATTCGGTAGCCGCCGGCATGCCGCGAAGACCCAGGCGCACCGATTGCCGGCCCTCACGCATAACCGCGCCGGCAAACAGCGAAGAGTCCTCACAATGATCGATTACCGGCAGATCAAGCGCGCGGCAATAGTCCATCACCTGGCGCAGCAGTCTGGCTGTGGCGATAGGATGCCCATCGTCGCTGACTGCGACAATGCCAGCCTTTTGCATGGCGCCAATTTCCGCCAGAGATTCGCCGCGGCTTCCTAGAGACGCGGCGCCGATGGGCCACACGTGCGTGCTGGCCACGGCGGCCGAGCGCTCCAGAATGGCGCGTGTGACCGAGGCGTTGTCATTGACTGGCCGCGTGTTTGGCATCGGGCATACGGCCGTGAAGCCTCCGCGTGCGGCTGCGCGCGTTCCCGTTTCGATGGTTTCGGAGCTTTCGCCGCCGGGCTCGCGCAGATGACAATGCAGGTCGATAAAACCGGGCGCAACGACCAGGCCAGCGGCATCAAGCGTCTCGCCATTTGGCGATGCAGAAGAATCTCCCGGAGCTTCCGCCGGCGCGAGGCGCGCGATGCGTTCCCCATCAATCCAAATGTTGCGCCGCGCATCGGTTCCACTGCCCGGATCGATGACTCGCCCATTCTTAATGAGCAGCATGGGCAGATCCTTTGGCTTCGTCGGTTTCCGACCCCGTTGCAAGCATGACGAAGAGCAGGGCCATGCGCACGGCGAGGCCGTTAGTGACCTGTTCCAGAACGCAAGACTGCGGGCCATCGGCTACGGCCGGATCAATTTCCAGCCCGCGAATCATCGGCCCGGGATGAAGGACAAGCGCATCCGGCCCGGCGATCTTGAGGCGTTCAGGCGTAAGCTGATAGAGCAAGATGTATTCGTCGAGCGGCAGGGCGGGTTCATGCAAGCGTTCCTGCTGGACCCGCAGAACGATGACCGCATCGGCCCCCTCGAGGGCATCTTCGATTCTGCAGGAGCGCCGCACTTGCTTGCTCAGGCATTCAAATTCCCGCGGCAACCACATAGGCGGGCCACAAAGGGTGAAACGGCAGCCGAATTTACCGAGCAGGTGGAGATTAGAACGGGCCACACGGCTGTGCAGGATGTCGCCGATGATGGTGACGTTCAGATTTTCTATACCGCCGCGGCGATCGCGGATGGTGAGGGCATCGAGCAGCGCCTGAGTAGGATGTTCGTGCGTGCCGTCGCCGGCGTTGATCACCGGAATATCCAAATGCCGGGCGACGAAATCCGCTGCTCCCGAGGAACTGTGGCGCATGACAATGCAGTCCGGCTTCATGGCGTCGAGTGTGCGCGCCGTATCCAGCAGAGATTCCCCCTTTTTCAAGCTGGAAGACTCGGCCTGCAGGTTCATCGTGTCGGCGCCGAGGCGCGAGGCTGCGGTTGCGAAGCTGATGCGCGTCCGCGTGGAAGCCTCAAAGAAGGCCAGTGCGACCGTTTTCCCGCGCAGAGTGGCCAGTTTTTTCAGCGGATAACGCTGAAATTCCTGGAACGGCTTGGCCTCATCGAGAAGAAAAGCGATCTGCTCCGCGGTCAGGTCCTCAATGCTCAGCAGGTCGCGCAAGCGTTCTGCCACTTCGGCTCCTCACAGAGATTTGCGACGGGCGCCAGCTCGCCGCAACGCTGGCCGCTGGTTATTCCACGCGTTCGACCAGCATTACGCGTTCTTCCCGATCGGTTTCATGCAACCGGACCTCAACGATCTCATGGCTACTGGTCTGCACGGATCGGCCGACGAAGCTCGCTTCAATCGGAAGTTCGCGATGGCCTCGATCAATCAGCACCACCATGCGCACACGGCTGGGGCGGCCGAGATCGAAGAGACCGTTCATGGCTGCGCGCGCGGTCCGTCCGGTGTAGAGAACGTCGTCCACCAAGAGCACGTCCTTATCGTCCACGGGAAACGGTATTTCGCTCGAATGCAGCACAGGCTGTGAGGCGATCTTGGAGAGGTCATCGCGGTAAAGGGTGATATCCAGTGTTCCAACCGGCACTTCCACGTGCTCGATGCCTTGCATAGCGCGAGCGATCCGCTGCGCGAGAGGGACGCCCCGCCGGCGTATTCCGATGAGCGCCAGGTTCACCGTGCCGCCGCTTTTCTCCACGATTTCGTGAGCCAGGCGCTGCAACGTGCGGTCGATCTCCGTGGCGGACATCAACTGGGTTTTCTCGACGACGCGCATCCGGGCGAACATCCTAGCATAGGAGAGCGAAGGCGCGGCACCCGCCTCCCGCACGCCCAACGCACCGAACTGGGGCTTCCGCAAGGCCTTTCGGGTTTACGCGCGGGCTTCAGCCGCCAAATTTAGGTCATTTCGCATGTTAGACTAGCGCGCAGTGAACCCTCCGGCGGCAGTGGATCTCTCCGTAGAAGTCGGCGCACTGCATCTCGCTAATCCCGTTATCGCCGCGAGCGGTACCTTCGGATATGCCATCGAGTTCGCCGAGCTGACCGACCTCAACCGGTTGGGAGCCATCGTCGTCAAGGGCCTCTCGCTCGAGCCCATGGAGGGCGCACCGGCGCCCCGACTAACCCCAACGCCTGCGGGCATGCTCAATGCCGTGGGCCTGCAAAACGTAGGCGTGCGGCGGTTTATTTCCGAAAAGCTGCCCGCCTTGCGATCCTACCGCACTCCGATCGTTGCTAATGTCTTCGGCCGATCTGTGGAAGAATACGCCGAAGTCGTCCGGCACCTCGAAGGTGCCGAAGGCTTGGCGGCCTATGAGTTGAATATCTCGTGTCCCAACGTGGCCTGCGGCGGAATTCAGTTCGGCAGCAACGCGCAGATGGCGGCAGAGGTCGTAGCGGCGGCACGAAAAGTGAGCCGCCGGCCATTGTGGGTGAAGCTTTCGCCAAATGTGGCCGATATCGGTGCGATTGCCAAAGCGGCGGAACAGGCCGGCGGTGATGCTCTCACTGTCGCCAATACCTATCCGGCAATGAGCGTCGATTTCAGGAGCCGGAGATCACGCATCGGAAATCCAACCGGAGGACTATCTGGCCGCGCCATCAAACCGATCACTCTCCGGCTGGTTTATGAAGCTTCACGGGCGGGAGGCATACCCGTCATCGGACTGGGGGGCATTGATACGGCGGAGGATGTCCTGGAATACTTCGTCGTAGGCGCTTCGGCCGTTCAGGTGGGCACGGCAAACTTCGCGGACCCGAACTCATGCGTCCGGATCATCGCTGATCTGGAGAAGCTGTGTACTTCCGAGAACATCCATAGGATCAGAGACTTACGTGGCACATTTAACGCAGAAAGCCATTGAGCCGATGCGGGGTCGCATAATCTCCGCAGCCAGTCAAAAGCTAATCCTGGCGCTCGACTTCGGCCGCCTGAACGAGGCGCTGGACATGGCGCGCAGCTTGGCCGGCCTAGTCGGGATGTTCAAAATCAACATCCATCTATTCACGGCCGAAGGGCCGGAGGCGGTTCGCAAAATCGGCGCGCTTGGTCCCGGCATATTCCTCGATTTGAAGTACCACGATATTCCGAACACGGTTGCCGGAGCAATTTCCGCCGCAGCGGAGCTATCCGAAGTGCGGTTGTTGGATCTCCATGCGACAGGAAGCGAGGCCATGATGCAGGCGGCGGTGCAGGCGCTCGCACAGAGGGGCGCGGATCGTCCGAAACTACTGGGCATAACGATACTGACGAGTTTGAACCAAGCCGACCTGCGTCATGTGGGGATCGCCGGTACGCCCGGATCCAGAGCGCTCAGCCTCGCGCGGATTGCGAAGCGATGCGGCTTGGATGGAGTTGTGGCCTCGCCGAAAGAGGTTCGGCGGATTCGCAGCGGCTGCGGGCGCGATTTCCTGATCGTTGTGCCGGGCATTCGGCTGGCGCAAGGGGCGCCGAGCCGCGCGGATGATCAGGCGCGGATTGCTACGCCGGGGGAGGCCATTCGCGCAGGGGCCGACTATCTCGTCGTGGGCCGACCCATCACGGCGTCGGCGGACCCACCGGAAGCGGCGCGGGAGATCGCCGCAGAAATCGCCGCAGTCCTGCGGCCGGCCTGAAGGCGTGGGGTCGCAGTTTGATCCTAGCCGCGCTCTTCTGTAGCATCAGCTAAAGATTTCAGTGCAGTCGCGCTACTATGCGAAATATCGTCGTCGGCACAGCCGGTCATATCGATCATGGGAAATCCGCGCTGGTTGAGGCCCTGACCGGCACGCATCCCGACCGCCTGGAGGAAGAGAAGCGGCGAGGCATTACCCTGGATATCGGCTTTGCATTTCTCCAACTGGGCGACGTTAGCCTCGGTTTTGTTGATGTGCCGGGACACGAGCGGTTCGTGCGTAACATGCTCGCGGGCGCCAGCGGTTTCGATCTCGTGCTGCTGGTGATTGCGGCCGATGAATCGATCAAACCGCAAACGCGAGAGCATTTTGAGATTTGCAAACTGCTCGGGATTCCCCGCGGCCTGGTGGTGCTCACAAAATGCGATCTGGTTGAGCCCGAGGTCCTCGAATTAGTTCGCCTCGAAACCGAGGAATTTATCCGCGGCTCGTTTCTCGGTGGCGCCCCTATTGTTGCGGTAAGCGCAAAGACCGGCACAGGATTGGACGAGCTTCGCCGGCAACTCGCTCGGATCGCGAGCGAAACGCCTCCCAAAGACGCCTCGCGTTACTTCCGGCTGCCCATTGACCGCGCGTTTGTCATGAAGGGCTTCGGCACGGTAGTGACCGGCACACTGATCGCCGGAGAGGTGAAAGCCGAAGATGAAGTGGAGTTGTTCCCCTCGAGGCGCCGCCTGCGGGTTCGTGGTGTGCAGTCGGCCGGCCGAGTGGTGCTCGGCGCCGCAGCCGGACAGCGCACGGCATTGAATCTCGCCGGAATCGAGCACCAGGAGGTGCGCCGGGGCATGGTGCTTGCCGCGCCCAAGCGCTTTGACGCTACCGCACGGCTGGACGCGCGCATTGTCCTGCTTGCTTCGGCAAAAAAGTTGAAGAATCGCGCGCGCGTGCACTTCCACCACGGCTCGTCGGAAACGATTGCAGAGCTCCATTTATTCGGTGCGAGGGAAATGACGCCAGGGAGCACGGGCCTCGCGCAGTTGCGCCTGGCCGATAGGACGCTCGCTCTTCCGGGAGATCACTTCATCCTGCGGCAGTTCTCGCCGGTCGTCACGATCGGCGGCGGCACGGTCCTGCATATACCGCGCGGGGGGCGGCTTCGCGAGCCGGAAGCGACGAATTTTCTCGAGGTGCAGGAACGCGGCCTGGGCGGCGATCTCCTTGCGCGCGCGGCCGCCCTGGAGGCCATCATTTCTGCGAGTGGGGAGGGAAGCACCCTGGCAGAGCTGGTATTGCGTACCGGCTGGGCGGAAGAGGATCTTCGCAGGATAGTGGAAGATCTCGCGGCGGAAGGCAAATCGCGGATCGTCGCCGAACAGCCGTTGGTGGCGGTTTCGCCGTCGACTGTGGCTTCCTGTGCGAACCGGCTTTTAAGGGAAGTCGAGCGATTCCATCGCGCGAATCCCTTGGCGGAGGCAATCTCGAAGGAGGATCTGCGCACGCGCTGCGCCTCGGGTTTGCGTGCGGATATATTCCGCGCTGCGCTCGAAGACGCCGTTTCGGCGGGTAAGCTTGCGCTCGCGGGCGATTTAGTGAAGCGCGCCGGGCGTTCGATCCATCTGCAGCCGGGCGAGGCGCGCGCCAAGGAACAGATTGAGCGAGAATTTGCGCGCGGTGGGCTCGCGGCGCCCGGAGTCGAGGCGGTACTGACAACGCTTCCTGTTGAGATGAGCCAAGCTCAGAGGCTTTTCCAATTACTGCTGCGCGAGCAGGTCCTGTTGAAGATCAGCAACGATGTCGTGCTTCATCACAAAGCCGTCGATCGCGTTCGGGAGTTGCTCGCAGAATACAAGAAAACGCGAGGAGAACGGCTGGCAGTTGCAGATTTCAAGGAACTTGCGGGCATTAGCCGCAAGTATGCCATCCCGCTTCTGGAATATCTGGATCGGACCGGGGTTACCCGGCGCGTTGGAGATTACCGTGTTATACTGTAGCCGTCGGGCCTTGAGCGGGGGCCGGAGTAGAAGTATCTTCAAAAACGCGTAAGAGTGGCAGCTTTAAAAGGCGAGGTTAATCATGGGTGAGTTTAGCCCGATTCACTGGCTGATCGTTTTGGCGATCATCGTAATTTTGTTTGGCGGCAGGCGCATCCCCGAGGTTATGCGCGGCATGGGCGAAGGCATCCGCAGCTTTAAAGAAGGTATGCGGGGCGATACGTCCAACAATGCGCAACAGAATCCAGCTCCGCCAGCCAATACCGCGGTTTCGAGTTCGGCTGAGAAGAAATAAGCCCGCGGACCGGCGTGCGCTTTGCTGAGTGGCCGGCCGCGCACAGGTTACCCTGCGTTTTTGCCTCTCCTACTTGGCGCCGCAGGGCGCCAGCCGAGATTGATGAGCATGTGGTAAAGCCGCGCCAGAGGTAGCCCCACCACGTTGAAGTAGCATCCCTCAATCTTTTCGATGAACCGACCGCCAATTCCCTGCACCGCATAAGCGCCTGCCTTGTCGAGCGGTTCTCCGGTCGCTACGTATTCGGCGATTTCCTTTGTCGTCAGGGCCGCAAAGCGAACTCGCGTGGATTCCGTCGCTGTCGTTTCGGCATAATCTGGAATACGGATTGCTACAACGGACGTGACCACGCGGTGAGTTCGTCCGCCCAATTTCATTAGCATTTCACGCGCCGCTCTGGGAGATTGCGGCTTTCCCAGCAATTCGCCGTTCACTTCCACAATTGTGTCCGCGCCGATTACGATAGCGTCGGGTAGCTCGTTTCCGAGCCTCTCAACTACGGTATGGGCTTTGGCTTGGGCCAGGCGCCGCGTCAGAAGGCGAGCAGTTTCCCCTCGCTTGCGACGCTCGCTCACGTTCGCCTGTGCGAGCTCGAAGCGCAGGCCCGCATCGCGGAGGATTTGCGCGCGGCGCGGCGAAGCAGATGCCAGAATCAATTTCATTGCACTGCCAGTGTGAGAGGCTGTGTCAAGAATGCGGCTAAAGCGCGAGCGTCTCCTGATGCTCCCCGAAGACGCGGCGCAGGGCATCGGAGATTTCGCCCACGGTGGCATAAGCCTCCACGGCCGCGAGGATCGCCGGCATGAGATTTTCCCCCGATCGGGCGCGGGATTCGACTTCGGCAATGGCTTTCGTGGCCCGTGGAGTATCGCGGCGCGCTCGGAGCGTGCGCAGGCGCTCGATCTGCTCGTGCTCGATGGCTGGGTCGATGCGCAAAATGGGAATGGGCTCCTGGCGCTCGGTGCGATAACGGTTCACGCCCACGATAATGCGTTCGTTGCGTTCCACACTCTGCTGGTATTCGTAGGCGGCTTTTTGGATCTCGCGCTGCACATAGCCGGTTTCTATGGCCCGCAGCATGCCGCCCAACGCGTCGATACGCTGGAGGCAGGCGCGCGCGGCGGCCTCGATCTCATCGGTCAGGCGCTCGATGGCGTAGGAGCCGCCAACGGGGTCTACCGTATTGGCCACTCCGCTTTCGTGAGCCAAAATCTGCTGGGTGCGAAGGGCGAGCCGGGCGGACTCCTCCGTAGGCAGCGCCAGCGCTTCATCGAGCGCGTTGGCGTGCAAAGATTGGCATCCGCCGAGCACGGCTGCGAGCGCCTGGATGGCTACGCGCACAATATTATTTTCCGGCTGCTGTGCCGTGAGCGACGAGCCGGCGGTCTGCGCATGGAAGCGCAACATCATCGAGCGCGGGTCGTTAGCGCCAAAGCGGTCGCGCATTAGCCGCGCCCAGAGCCGCCGCGCCGCACGGTACTTGGCGATCTCCTCGAGGAGATCGCTATGCGCATTAAAGAAAAACGAAAGCCGCGGCGCGAACTCGTCCACGCGAAGGCCTGCGGCTATTGCCGCCTCGACGTAGGCAATGCCATCGGCGAGCGCAAAGCCCACTTCCTGGGCGGCCGTCGATCCAGCTTCGCGGATGTGGTAGCCAGAGATAGAAATCGTGACCCAATTCGGCAGTTCCTCTTTGCACCAGGCGAAGACGTCGGTGACGATGCGCATCGCCGGCCCCGGCGGATAGATGTAGGTTCCGCGCGCGATGTATTCCTTGAGAATATCGTTCTGCACGGTTCCCGAGAGCTTTTCGAGGTCTGCCCCCTGCTGCCGGGCTACGGCTGTATACAGCGCCAAAAGAATCGCCGCGGTGGAATTGATGGTCATGGAAGTGGATACTCGCGCGAGCGGAATGCCTGCAAACAGCGTCTGCATGTCTTCGAGCGAGCAGATGGCCACGCCGACTTTGCCCACCTCGCCTCGCGCGCGGGGATGGTCGGAATCAAAGCCCATCTGGGTGGGCAGATCGAAGGCGACGGAGAGGCCCGTTTGGCCCTGCGCCAGCAGATAGCGATAGCGGGCGTTCGACTGGCTCGCCGTGCCGAAGCCGGCATATTGCCGCATAGTCCAGAGTTTGCCGCGGTACATCGTGGAATGAATTCCCCGGGTGTAGGGGAACTCGCCGGGAGAGCCGAGCGACGATTGCGACTCGAAATCGCTCAGATCTTCGGGCGTGTATACAGTTTTGAGCGGGATGCCGGATAAGGTCGTTCCGCTGGAGGGAGGGAAAGCAGGGTTCGGCGTGTCGCGGGAATCGGCAACTCCCGCGCGCTGTGGGCCCGGAGACGTGCGTTCGTCCTGATGTGGCATGTCATCTCGAAAAGAGCGAGAGCGATCAGCGAACGCGGCGCGCGGCGCGAAATGAGGCCAAGCCGAAGAGCGCCATCACCAGGGCCATGCCTACGCTCGTCCTCCATTCCCAATTGGGCGCACGCTGCCGCCAGTAGCGCAGCGCCGCATTCGTCCAGGTCAAAGCCAGAAGGAAAAATACCGCGCCGGTGGTTTCGTGGAAGACCTGCCGAACGGCACGCCAGAGCGCGCGAAGAAAGCCGCGCGGCCTTGTGGCTACCGGAGTGGCGCTTCCCATGAAATGATTCTAACGCAAAACTCGGGGGCAGCGCTCTTGATCACACGCGGGCGATGCAAGACTTGTATCGGCGCGCTCGAGCGCCTACAATTCCGGTAAGTAGAGTACGGGAGGGACGCACCTTGCAACTCGACGACCACCTGAAGCGCCTGCTTCGCGAGTTGGGCCATGCCATCAACGACACTGTTTCCGAGTCCGACCGGATCAGCGAAGCGATTTCGGGAGTTCGCGCCGCCGGATATGACATCGTGTTGAAACTGGATGCCACCATTGGCTTGGCGCGTCGCGAGCCGAGTGCTGGCCAGATCACATCGAACGACCGGCGCTTCCTGGAATCGCTACACATTCAGGTGGATCAGGATGTGCTTGACGAAGAGAAACACGAGGCGAAATTCGAGATCACGCCCCAGGACTTGCGCTTTCTGAAATCGCTCAAGATTTCATTCGACGAGCCAAAATAGCTAAAACTTCTCTCGCCGCCGCTGAGGCTGTTTTCAAAAATGAAGGGTGGCAGATTTGGTGCTTCGCCTGCCCGCTGTCGCCGGCCGTTTTTATCCCGATGATCCCGCGGAACTCGCGCGACAGATCGCCGCGTTCGCTTCCTGCCCAGAGGGACCGCCTCGCCAAGCGATTGCTTGTGTCGTTCCCCACGCGGGCTATCGATATTCCGGCCACGTTGCCGGAGCCGTCTATGCTCAGTTGAAACTGCCGCGGCGGATTCTTCTGCTGGGGCCCCGGCATTTCCCTCGCGGGAAGGCACAAGCCATTCTTTCCGAGGGGGCCTGGCAGACGCCGCTCGGCTGCGCGGACATCGATTCGGAACTTGCCCGTGAGCTCAAAGACGCTTATCCCGAGCTCTGTGAGGACGGGGTGGCGCACCAGGTCGAGCACGCTCTGGAAGTGCAGCTTCCTTTTATTCAATGTCACTTGGCTGATTTTCGTTTCGTGCCCATCGCTCTGGGCACTAGGGATTACGCGCGATTCGCATCGCTGGGGCAGGCCATCGCCGAGGTATTGCGGCAGCATTCCGATCCTGTGCTGATGATCGCCAGCTCCGACATGAATCACTACGAATCGGATGAGGTCACGCGCCGCAAGGACCGTCTGGCGCTCGAACGCGTGCTGGCGCTCGATGCGCGCGGCCTTTTCGACATAGTGCGCCGTGAAGGCATAACCATGTGCGGTTTAGGCCCGGTGGTGAGCGTGCTCACGGCAGCGCGGCTGCTGGGCGCGACCCGAGCTCCGCTGGTGCGCTATGCCACCTCCGGCGACATCACGGGCGATCGTCAGGAAGTGGTGGGCTACGCAGGCGTCATCGTCGAGTGAGATCCAGATCGGCGCTCAATTAGCTCGGCAATATGGAAAATCAAATTTTCTGAAGTGAATTTAGGGATGCTTACTGGCAGGTTGGGGAGCCGTGCCTTCCGGTGAGGACGTCATGCGAATTCTCTCCGCGAGAGCGCGCGCGAGCTGGCGGGCCACCTCTACCACTCGCGAATCTGCGGCGATACGATCCAAGACCGGCAGGAGCCGTTCGGGTTCGGGGAGAGTATGCTGCCCCAGATCGTCCTCGAATTGATGTAGTGCATCATTTACTCCCAACCGGTCGTATTTCAGTCTTTGTTCGAGCAGCGTAAGATCGCGTTGCTGTTGAAAGAGTCCTTCGAAGATAAGCGACAGCTGCGTTGCGGAGCGATTCAGGGTGTAGTTGTAATGGGCTTCGTGCCCTTCACCGCTCTTTTCATAACGGAAGGTCTTATCGCCGAGATCGGCAATTCGCCGGTGAACATCAAGATCGAGTCCCTCAAAATCGTGCAACTCGCCCGCGAGCTCGAAAATCCTGGTTCGCACGGCGTCCCCCACCCGGAAAGGCTCAGGATCGGGATTCTCACTTAATTGCCGGATGTCGTAGCTCGCAGACCCATCTTCCCCGACCTTTATCTCGATGAATTCGGGATTGCTGCCTTTAAATACCCGGCGATAGGTGATCGTCGCGCCCCCGGCAGCACGGAGAAATACGGGGCATACCAGAACCGCCGCGAGTGAAAATATCGCGCACCAGCAGGGGGAGCTTCGGTTGGGGCGGCGGCTAGAATTCATGGTACTGAAAGGATGCCCGGAGGGGATTCGCGGTTACCCCGCCCTCGAGTCCTGGCGGCGCTCTTAGACGTCACACTGGCGCCCAGGCGCTCTTTGCCTTCGGCAATCTGAATATGGCATAGAGCGACAGCCAATGCGTCCGCTGCATCCGCTGGTTCAGGTGTCTCTGTCATGCTCAGTAACGCACGGACCATCTGTTGCACCTGTTCTTTTCCTGCATGGCCGTAGCCGGCGACGGTCGCCTTGACCTCGCGTGGAGAGTAACTGAAGGCCGGAACGCCAGCCTGCGCGGCAGCGAGAAGAACCACACCGCGAACCTCCGCGAGCCGCAAAGCCGCCTTCACATTGAGTGCGGCGAAGACCGATTCGAGTGCGACGGCCCGGGGTTGAAATTCCTGAATTAATTTGGTAATCAGCCGATGGATGTGGCACAGATGACTATTCGCCGCAACAGATAGCGGTTTTAAAGGCCGCAGGGCACCCAAACGGAGCATCCGGCAGCGGTTCCCGTCCCGTTCGACGACCCCAAATCCCGTCGCGCCGGCGGCGGCGGGGTCGATTCCCAATACGCAATATGTGTGAGCAGTCACGCGAGTCGAGGTGCAGCCCAGGATTATGGCAGCGGTACGACGCCTGGCCAGACTTCTTCCTCCGACCGAGAGGAAGCGCTCAACCCGAAGCGATCAAGGCTGGGCGGCCATGACGGCCATCTCTTTTTCGTCGATGTCGAAGTTGGCGAAGACGTGCTGTACGTCGTCGTACTCTTCGAGCGCTTCGACGAGTTTGAGCATTTGCTGCGCCGCCGAACCCGTCAGTTTAATGTAATTCTGCGGAACCCAAGCGATCTCCGCCGATTCGGGCTTGACGCCCGTTTTGATCAGGGCCTCGCGCACGTTCTCGAACATATCGGGGGGAGTGAGCACTTCCCAGGCTGAACCATCATCGCGCAGGTCCTCTGCCCCGGCATCCAGAACGATAGAAAGCATTTTATCTTCGCCGGCCTGTTCCTTCGAGACCACGATCTGACCTTTGCGGCTGAACATCCAGCCCACCGCGCCCGTCTCGGCCAGGTTCCCGCCATGGCGGCTCATCAGGTGGCGAATCTCGCTGACCACCCGGTTGCGGTTGGTGGTGACCACCTGCACGATCATTCCCACCCCTCCCGGACCGTAGCCCTCGAAGTTTACTTCCTCATACTGTTCCCCTTCGAGTTGGCCGGCGCCCCGCTGGATGGCTCGCTCGATATTTTCATTGGGCATGTTCTCGTTCTTGCCTGCCGCAATCGCAGTGCGCAGCCTCGGATTGGAGTCGGGGTCCGCGCCGCCAACGCGTGCGGCAATGGTGATTTCGCGGATCACCTTGGTGAAGATGCGTCCTCGTTTGGCGTCTGTAGCCGCCTTCTTGTGCTTGATGGTCGCCCATTTAGAATGCCCAGACATATCTTGCCTCGCATTGGGTTTAGAGCAGTTACCGCGCGCTCGCGGCCTTCAGAAGATGATTTCGAACTGCTAGCCCTGCTTTTGCCTCGTTAGTCTAGCACACCCCATGGTCAGCCGGCATCAACATGCGTCCAGCGTAGGAAGAAATCCTGCTTCGATTTCAGAACGCGCAAACGACAATGGCTGATTCGCGGTTTCGGGGCAACGAGCCACTGGATTTTGTACGGATGGGATGCAAAAATCAATTTTCGAGGTTTTTTTCACGATGAACCCCTGCAGTGCACTCGGATGCAAAATGACGGTGCCGGTGGCCCTGGAACCCGAAAAACTCTGCATTTTGCACTTCACTATGGAAATCGAGCGGCGCTGCGCCGAGATGCGTCGTGAGACGGCCACTGGGCGCACGCCTCGCGAGCGCCAGGTGGAGATTATCAACTATGTTGGAGGGCGGGGCGAGTTGCTGGCACGCACTGCGACCAGCGGGCTGCACCTTCCGGACGAGTTGAAGGCGCGCGTCCTCAATACCTTCCTTACCCTCATGAACCTGCGAGAAAACCTCGATCGCGCCGCGCTCCGCCACCCCATTGGCCGGAGCGAAGGGCGGTGAGGGGTTCTCGAACCAGCGGAAGGGGCGCGTTTCTCTCCCCCAAAATCGCTGCCTCACGCTCCCAGGTAACGCGCGTAGATGGAACGCGCCACAGACGGGTCGCGCGTGCCTTTAATAATGGCGCGGCCATCCGCAAAGACGGTCAACTCATAGGGCGGGACCTGTAGACGTAAGAGAAAATCGTTCTGCCGCACATGGCTTCCTGTCGCGGCCAGGTTGCGTCCCAGCGCAGCCAGGTCCAGGCGGCGCCGGCGTTCGTGGATCTGCACCGAATCGCGGCCGCACAGGGTGAGGCGGGGCTGTGCTTCTCCTTCCAGGTAAGAAAATTGGCGCTGCCCACAGGCGCGGCAGCCTTGTCGCCGTGGGACACGCAGCGATTGGAATCGCGTGGTCCACACGTCAAATGCGATGAGGTGTAAGTCCCGCGGTTCGGACTTGCCGAGCAGAATTTTGATCGCAAAGGTAGCTTCAAGCGACGCAATGACTCCAGCTGCTGTGCCCAGCACGCCGACCGTGTCACACGTCGGCTCATTTACTCGCGTCGAGCCCTCCTCTGCAGGATCGCCGTCCTCGGCCAGACACGCCAGACAAGCACTCTCTCCAGGATGGATTGGCATGGTTAAGCCATGGCTCGATACAACCGCTGCATAAATCCAGGGAACGGATTTCTTTACCGCATAGTCATTGATCAGGAAACGCGTTTCGAAATTGTCGGTGCCGTCTAGCAACACCGCCGAATCGCTCAGAAGCTCCTCCGCGTTTGCCGGCGTTAGATCTCCGACGACGCCCCGCACCTCCACATCCGAGTTAATGCACCGGAGGCGGCGCTCAGCGGCCACTGCCTTAGGCAGCAGTTCTTGCGCGTCGGCTTCCTCGAAGAGGGTCTGCCGTTGCAGGTTAGAGGGCTCTACAAAGTCGCGGTCCACGATCCGGAGACGACCGATACCAGCTCGGACTATGAGGCTCGCAAGAGTCGAACCCAAAGCGCCGCAGCCGATAATCGTCACCGAAGAATGGCGCAGGCGCTCCTGCCCTTCCTCGCCAATCGGTCCGAAGAGGATTTGCCGGGAGTAGCGTTCTCGAAGTCTGGCGTCCATTCGTGAATTTCCGCCGCTTTTTGCAGGAGCTCGGTCGAAGCTGGGCCCTTTGTTCGCTAAGGCCCCCTTCATGATAGCGCGATTCCTCGGCGGAGCCGCTGAGCACCACGCTGGTACGGAAGTCTCTGAGAGGCAACGCGCTTGTGCTAACCTTTTCTTTTATAGTGGCGAATGATTCCGAATCGTCCCTGGGCGGCTCTTCTCTTGCTGGCCGGCATCGGGCTGGGCTGCGTGGCCGTTGCCGTGGCCCAGGCGCAAACGGCGCCATCGCCACCAGCGCAACTCGACGGCCGACGGGTGGTTGCCATTCGAATTGTGGATCAGTCCGGCGAAGTCCTTGACGAAAACGCCAGCGGTCTTCCGCTTCGCCTAAATCAGCCTTTTACGCTGGACGTTGAGCGCGAAAGCCTGCGCCAGCTTTACCGTACAGGGCGATATGCTGATATTGTGGCCCGGGTTACGAACCGCCCCGAGGGTTTGCAATTGGATTTTGTGGTGCGGCGGAACTTCTTTATTAACGCTGTCAGGGTTAACGGACTTCACGAGCCTCCGAGCGATGCTGTGGCGATTTCCTCGATGCGCCTGGGACTCGGCGAGCCCTTCCGTGAGTCCGATATGGCCGCTGCATTGGACCGTTTGAAGAGCGCCCTGGAAGACGAAGGCCTGTATCAGGCAAAACTCACGTACCATCTGGTGCCTCATCCCCAGACCCAGCAGATGGACATGATCGTGAACGTAGTCCCGGGCGAGCGTGCTGCCGTCGGTACAGTCAACCTGATCAATGAGTCCCCTTTCAGCGATGCGGAGATTCGGGATCACCTGAAACTCAAGCCCAAAACGAAGGTGACCTCAGAGGCGCTGGAGCGAAGTGTCGAAAACGGCCGCAAGTGGCTGATCGGGCGGGGCTATCTGGGCGCAAGGGTTTCCGTGGTGCGCGGCGCATACGAGTCGGATACAAATCAGGTGGCGCTCCAAGCATCGGTCTTCGCGCAACTTAGAGTGCGCGTTCAGGTACTAGGGGCGAAGATTTCCGCAAGCACCCTGCGATCCCTCCTTCCGATTTATGAGGAGGGCGCAGTCGACGAAGATCTGCTTCAGGAAGGGCGGCGCAACCTTCGCGATTACCTGCAACGGCAAGGCTATTTCGACGCGGAAGTCAATTACACAACTTCGGAGGATCCTGCGGAAGGCCAGCAAGGCAGCACGGAAGTCATCACCTACCGCGTGGAATTGGGTTCGCATCATCGCCTCATAGGCGTGGCGTTTTCGGGAAATCACTACTTTCGCGATGATCTGCTGCGCGGCCGCATTCGCATCCAGCCCGCCGCTTTTGCCTCTCCCGGACGGTTCAGTTCCGGACAGCTCAGCAGTGATGTGGCTTCGCTTATCGAGCTTTACCAATCCAACGGTTTCCGCCAAGTGCAGGTGAGCAGCGATTTGATGGACAATTATCACGGTCATAGCGGCGACCTCTTCGTTACCTTCCGCATCCAGGAAGGTTTGCAGACGCGCATTGCCAGGCTGACCCTCGAGGGCAACCACGCGCTAAGCAATGACGAGCTTTCGAAAGTGATCGGTTCGACGGCGGGACAGCCTTATTCCGATCTAAATGTCGCCGGCGACCGCGATAACGTTCTGGCCCTCTACTACGACCAAGGCTTTCCCAATGCCCAATTTCGTGCCAGCGTCGGTAATCTGCCCGTACAGGCCGGAGAGGGACCGCGCGTCAATCTCACGTACCAAATTGAAGAAGGCCCGCAAATTCGTGTGGCGCAGGTACTCGTGGGCGGTTATGAACACACGCATCCGAGCGTCATCGTTCGCGAAATCCAACTGCACTCCGGCGGTCCTTTAAGTGAAAGCGCTGTCGTGGAAACACAACGCCGTCTGTACAACCTGGGAATCTTCAGCCGCGTGGCCATCGCTCCGCAGAATCCGGAGGGCAGCGACACGTCGAAGACCATAGACGTACTCGTAGACGAGGCGCGGCGATACACTATCGGTTACGGTCTGGGTTTGGAAGCTCAGCGGCTAGGTACGGCCAGTAATGGCCCGGTGGCCGAGCCCCTGTACTTCAGCCCGCGCGGCACGGTTGAGTTCAGCAAGCTCAATCTCACCGGCCGCGCCGATTCGCTTTCCTTCAAAGCACGAGCCAGCACGCTGCAAGGCCGCGCGCTGCTGACCTATAGCTCCTCGAACCATTTTCTTCTTCCCACGCTGAGTTTTCAGCTCACCGGCACTTACCTCAAAGCGCGCGACGTCCAGACCTTCACGTCGACGCGCGAAGAAGGTTCGGCGCAGTTGACCGATCGCCGTTCGCCTTTTATTGCTCTGCTTTATCGGTTCGTCTACCGGCGCGTGCAGGCGACCGATCTACAGGTCGCCCCGGAGGAAATACCCCTGTTCAGCGCACCGACGCGGGTCTCTTTCTTCAGCTTCACCTGGGTGCGCGATCGCCGGGATAATGCCGCCGATCCGACAGCGGGAAGTTTCAATACTTTTGACGTCGACCTCGCCAGCACGGCGATTAGCTCCGCCGCCTCTTTTCTCCGCGCCACATACCAGAACTCCACCTACACGCATCTGGGGTCGCGCCTGGTGTTTGCGCGTTCGACACGCATTGGCACGGAGAAATCTTTCGCCGGCTCAACCGAATCGGATATTCCATTGCCTGAGCGCTTCTTCGCTGGCGGCGGCACCACGTTACGCGGCTTCGGCCTCAATCAGGCCGGTCCGCGCGATCCGGTGACCGGCTTCCCGGTTGGCGGATTGGGTATGGTCATCTTCAATCAGCAACTGCAATTTCCGATGCGGCTTCCGCTGATCGGCAGCCGCGCCAGCGGTGGATTTTTCTATGATGCTGGAAACGTGTTCAGCAGCCTTTCGAAGTTTACGCTCCGCACGGCGCCGCCGCAGGCCACGTTGAATCCGGCCCAGGCCACTGTATGTCTTACGAACTGCACCAATGAGCTGAATTATTTTTCGCATACGGTGGGATTTGAGATTCGCTATCACACTCCCGTGGGGCCCGTGAGCATCGATCTGGCCTATCAGCTCAATCCGGCGAATTTTGTGGTTCCGGTGAACACAGCGGCGCCGAATGGTCCTGTGACCATTTCGCGGCTGCCCGCGTTTCAATTTTTCGTGAATTTGGGGTCCACGTTCTGATGCGCATCGTGTCTCGTCTAGCACCCGGGTTTTGCCTCGCCGCGTTCGCTATAGGAACAGCAGCTGCCGCTCCGCGCCCGCAGGCGCACATCGTTGACGGCATCGTGGCGCACATCGAGGACGACATCATCACTCTGAGTGAGATTGGCGAACTGGCTGCTTACCAACAGCTCTTCGAGGGCCGTTCTCAAAGCAATGAGGAGTTGCGTTCAGAGCTGATCGAGCAATGGGTCGTAAATAATGAGGCGACCACAGCGCGGTTTCCCTTGCCGGCCGAGACGGAAGTGGATCGGGAAGTCGCCCGGGTCGAGAATAGCTTCCCCAACGCTGCCTATCAACAACGCCTCGCCGCGGTCGGGCTCACGCCCGAGAGGCTACGCCGCATCATCACGCGGCAAATCTATTTGGCGCGCTATCTCGATTACAAATTCCGCTCCTCCGTTCAAGCGAATGACGCCGCCATCGCAAGCTATTATCGCGATCACCTTCTGCCAGAACTACAGGCAAAAGGCCAGCAAGCGCCTCCCCTGGCGGATGTAAGCGCTCAAATACGCGAGCTGCTGATCGAGCAGGGCGTCAACGACCGCACGGCGGCCTGGTTTGAGGAAACCAAATCGCGCCTCAGGATCGAACTCGAGCCGATGGATGCCCTCTCCCTCGGCACACCCGGTGATAAGCCATGACCGGAACCGGAACAAGGCGAAAATGGAAGCGCTGGGTTTTGGGCATTGGCCTGGTGATTGTGGCTTTGCCCCTAATTCCTATGGTGATTCTCTCGAGCGGCGCCGCGGATAATTATATTCGCCGGACGATTGTCACACAGATTGAAAAATTGACTTCCGGCAGCGCCGAAGTTGCGGCGTTTCATTTTAGCCCTTGGCGGCTGCGGGTCACCCTCAATGACTTCACGGTTCACGGTCGCGAACCCCAGGGCACGCCACCATTTTTCCATGCCGATCGGCTCGAGGTGGGTCTGCGTATCGATTCCGTGTGGGGACGCAGGGTTTCCCTGGGCGATGTAAAAGTCAGCCATCCGGTATTGCACGTTCGCGTGGAGCGCAATGGCTCGATCAATGTGCCGATAGCGCACCGGCCTGCGCAAGCAAAACCCCTGCGCGAACGTATTTTCGAAGTGGTGGCGCGCCGACTGCGCCTGGAAGACGGCGAGATCCTATTTAACGACGTACGTGTCCCTCTGGTAGCCGAAGGCGGGCGCTTTGAGTTTTCTGTTGACTATGCCGAACTCGATGCAAAGCCCGTGTACCTGGGCCAATTTCGCTGGCAAGAAATGGAACTCGTGGCCCGCCGTTATCTTCCATTTAATTCGGATTTATCTCTGCGTTTTACGCTGCAGCCGGATTCTTTATCGGTCACACAACTGCTTTGGAAGGCGCCGCACACCTCGATTGACGCTCAACTCTCGAATTCCAGCTTTGCACACTCGAATTGGGCGTTTCGCTATCGCGGTCATCTCGACTTCGAAGATATTCGCACCATCCTGCGCAAACCCAACAGCCCAGCCGGCGAGGTCGATTTCTCCGGCAATGGCCATTTTGTAGAGGGTCGCCTAGCGGTGACCGGAAATTACTCTGCGGCGGATATTGCCATGCCCTATGCCTGGTTCCACAGCACTGGAATCAGTTCCCGCGGTAGTTACCGGGCAGACCGCGCTACTCTCGAAGTTCCCGATTTCGCCGCCCAGGCGCTTGGCGGGGCGATTGACGGTCAGGTTCATCTCGATTTTCCCGGGCTTCGTTTTCGCGTGAACGCCCATGCGCACGACATGGACCTCGCCACGCTGCTGGCAGCCGTGAGCAATGACCATCTGCCTGTGGCCCCCCTGCATTGGGGCGGTATCGCCGACGTGCATGCGGTCACTACCTGGGCGGCAGATTTCAAGAACCTGGATTCGCGTGGCATTTCACTTTGGGTTCCGCGGCGGCAGTTGCCGGCCAGCCAGATTCCCGTCACGGCAAGCCTCGATTATCACTACAGCATGGCCGGACGTGACGTGGTGCTGAATGCCAGCCATATCGACACGCCGTCGAGCAACGTGCAGTTCAGCGGAACGCTCGCGGCAGAGGCTTCCAAGCTCGACGCAACGTTTGACTCCCAGGACCTGGTTCCCTGGGATGATTTCATCAATCGCATCAGAGGCAAAAACGCCGAGCCTAAAGTCATTGCCGGGCGTTTTCATTGGCAGGGGCACCTAACCGGACCGCTCGCGCGGCCCACGTTCAGTGGACACGTGATCGGCGCAAATGCCCGTTACGACAAGCTCTCCTGGGACGAAATCGAAGGCGACATGGCCTATTCGCCCCAGGGGTTCAGCTTCACCCGGGCGAACGTGCGCCGCGACCGCTCCTCGGCTCAACTCGAGCTATCGTTGATGTTGGATAACTGGAGTTTTCGCCCCGAGAACTCCTGGCAGTTGGATGCCACGCTCGTGCGCACCGATAGCGACGGATTGCAAGCGCTGCTCGGATACTCCTATCCCGTGCACGGCTTGCTGAGCGGAACGTTTCATGGCCGCGGAACGCATGCCAGTCCGGAGCTAACCGGCCTATTTGACGTGGTTGATCCTCAGGCCTGGGGCTGGCGTTTCGATCGAGCGCGAGGTGAAATCACGCTCCATCACGGCGAAGTGCGCATCGCCAACGCGGAATTGCGCCTGCTGCCGCTGGCGGTCAGCAGCGCGAATCCGCCGGCCCCCGGCCTGCTGACTGGAAATTTCACTTACCACACCGGTGACGGTCAGGCCATTTTCGATCTAACCGGTGCCGGGCTCCCGCTCGAGGGTGTTACCCGCATCCAGACACCACGCCTGCCGGTCGGAGGCAACATCAGTTTTCACTTGAGCGGGCAAGGGCCGCTCTTCGCGCCCAGGCTGGATGGTTCTCTGCGTCTAATAGATCTAAAGCTCAGAAATGAGGTGATTGGCAGTTTCGACGCGAAGGTCGCCTCCGATGGCACGAAGCTCGGTTTACAAGTCGATTCGGCCATTTCCACGGGAGAATTGCACGGTAATGTGGACGTATCGTTCACCGGCGCATATCCTCTGACCGGCCAGGTCACAGTTTCGCAGCTCGATCTCGATCCTCTGATCATCAGTGCCCTGCATCTGAGCGGACTCACCGGCCACAGCCAGGTCGTCGGTGCATTTGGCATCTCTGGCGCGCTTTTGGAGCCCGATACGATTTCCGTGGATGCCAATCTGACGCAGGTCTCACTGGACTACGAATATATCAAGTTGCAGAACCAAGGTCCCGTGCAGCTCCGGTATGGCAATCATGAGGTCCAGGTGCGTCAGGCAAATTTGCGCGGCGTGGACACAGACTTCCGCATCGGCGGTTTCGCGCGATTCGCCGCCGATCGCGCCTTGGATATGCGTATCGCCGGAGCCGCCAATCTGAGGCTGTTCAGCGGATTCGTGCCCAATCTGGATGTCCGCGGCCCGGCGGACGTGGACGCCACAATTGCCGGAACTCTGTCGAGCCCCCGCATCACCGGCCGCGTGCATGTGCAGAATGCCTCGGCGCGTTACGGAGATTTTCCCGCCGGCCTGAGCCAACTTGCCGGTGATTTCATTTTCGATACCAGCCGCATTGCATTTAACAACGTCGAATCGGAGACCGGAGGCGGACGTCTCCTGCTTTCTGGCTCGCTAACCTATGGCAATGGACCCGTGAGCTACGATCTGACGGCACGCACCGAGCAGGTACGCGTTCGCTATCCCGTGGGTACGAGTTGGCTGGCCGGCGGCGATCTGCGTTTGCTGGGCACGGCCCAGGCGGCGACTCTCTCTGGCCATGTCACCGTTGATCGCCTGCTGATGTCGCCGGGCTTCGATATTACGTCTTTGATCGCCTCCTCCACAGAGACCACCAGCGGGCCCCGGACAACCTCGCCCTTCTTGCGTAACTTGCAGTTTGACGTGCAAGCGGACACCACCCCCGCGGCCGTGCTGGAATGGTCCAGCGGCAGATTTCAGAGCGAAGCCAACGTGCGTGTGCGCGGCACTTGGGACCACCCCATCCTCCTCGGAAATGTTCACCTGCTGAGCGGGGAGATGAGCATGCGGGGCAATCAATACCGTCTGACGCGCGGGGATCTGAATTTCGCCAATCCCTTTCGCGCCGATCCCGTGCTCAACGTCGAAGTCGCCACCACCATCCAGCAATATGAGGTCACCGTGGATTTCACGGGCCCGGCCAGCCATCTCACTATGGCTTACCGCTCAGATCCGCCGCTGCCTTCGAGCGACATCATCACGCTGCTGGCTCTTGGACAGACCGGCGAGGAGAGCATGCTTCGGGGCGGCGCTGCGGCGGTACAGACTCCGCAGCTCGGCGCCACTACGCTGCTTTCCGAGGCCATCTCTTCTCAGTTGGGCGGCCGTGTGCAACGCCTATTTGGGGTCCGCCGTTTCAGTGTCGATCCCGACTATATCGCCGCCACCAGCGCCACGCAGAATCCTGGTGCGCGCGTCACCATCGCGGAGCAGTTTTCACGCAACCTCGTCATTACTTACAGCACCGATGTGACTTCCACTCAGCAGCAGGTGATTCAGATCGAATATACCGTGCGGCCCGATGTTTCCGTGGTGGCCTTGCGCGACGAAAACGGTACCTTCGGCATCGACGTCGTCCGCAGGCAGCGATTCAAGTAGCGCGCAGGGGGCTCCGTGTCTAGTTCGGACGACGGTTCCACCCGCGGCAATGGCTTCCATCCCGCGGCACCTCCCGCTGCGCAAATGGATCCGGTATTGCTTCGCCGCGAGATGGTCGAGCGGCAGCTTCTCAAAAGAGGCATCCGGGATGAGCGCGTCGTCGCAGCCATGCTCAGCGTGCCGCGCCATGAATTTGTTCCCGCGGGACTGGCCGGCGAAGCCTATAGTGATCGTCCGCTTCCCATTGGCCATGATCAAACGATATCGCAGCCCTTCATGGTCGCGGCGATGACTGAGGCATTGCAGCTCTCGGGCAGCGAACGCGTGCTGGAGATTGGCGCGGGCTCCGGTTACCAAGCCGCTGTGCTATCGCTCCTGGCGCGTGAAGTCCACACCGTCGAGATTCACGAAGATCTCGCCGTAGACACTCGTGAGCGGCTGCGGCGGCTCGGCTATGGCAACGTGCAGGTGCACGTCGGCGATGGAACGCTCGGATGGCCGGACCAGGCTCCATTTGAGGCCATTGTGGTCACCGCGGCAGCGCCCGAGATTCCGCCGCCGCTCGGGGCGCAGCTCGCAGACGGCGGACGTCTGATTGTTCCGGTGGGGACCGCGGAAGAGCAGCGGCTCTTGCGCGTGGAGAAGCGCGACAACGTGCTCTTGAAGCGGCCGCTTTATCACTGCCGTTTTGTTCCTCTCATCGGGCAGTATGGCTGGAAACCCAAAGACAGTTGAGGCCTGACTTCGACTCTATCTTGCAAAGAAGTTGACAAGGCCCGACCTGCGCGTATCCTCAACTGCATGACTCCGGCGGAACCTGCCCGCTCCACGCGCCCCGTCCTGGTTCCGCTCGAAGACCGTGCGGCGGATAACCTCCGCTTCATTCGCGAAACGATGGAGCGCGCGGGCTCGTTCACCGCTGTTCCTGGCTGGGGCGGCGCCGCAATCGGCTTCACCGCACTCGCCGCGGCCGCCATTGCCTCACATCAACCTACCGCGGCTCGCTGGATTCTCATATGGCTCGTGGAAGCGGGCCTGGCTATGGTGCTTGCCGTGCTTACTGTCGCTCAGAAGGCCCATGCTGCCCGCATGCCGCTCTTCTCCGGACCGGGCCGCAAATTCGCGCTCAGTTTCGCCCCGCCGATGGTCGTTGGCGCGTTGTTGACCGCGGCGCTTTATCGCGATGGTGATCTCCGCCTGCTGCCGGGGATGTGGTTGCTACTGTACGGCACGGCCGTAGTCAGTGGCGGTTCTTTTTCTGTGCGCGTAGTTCCAATGATGGGCGTGTGCTTTATTGCCCTGGGCGCCGCGGCCCTCGTTTCGCCCGCCTCCTGGGGCAACGGTTACATGATCGCCGGTTTTGGGGGTTTGCAAATCCTCTTCGGATTGATCATCGCCCAGAAGTACGGCGGCTGAGTGCACGTGCGAGATTGCGCCTGGTTTTGGGAGGCCACGTGAGAGCTAAGCTGGGAAGCGCGACGGTAGAACGCATTTCCAAATCCCGTCCTCAGGAGCCGCGCCTCGCCGCGCTCCGCGGTCGGGCTCAGGAGGCCGTCGCGCCCGGGCTCAACCGGCTGATCCACGAGCGCATGCGGCTGGGAATTGTCAGCGCCCTGGCGGTGAATCCTTCGCTCACTTTCAACGAATTGAAAGCTTTGCTCAGGACCACGGACGGAAATCTCTCCGTACACGCCCGCAAGCTCGAGGAAGCTGCTTATATCAATTGCACCAAGATGTTTGACGGTCGGCTGCCCAAAACCAAGTACCGCCTCACGGCGGCAGGCCGGCGCGCTTTCGAGCGTTATCTCGATCACATGGAATCTCTCATTCGCGCTGCTCGGGAGAAGTGACCGCGTCCGCGCAGACCATGTATTTTCACACTCAATGAGACGGGGTCATTCCAGGCGTAGACAGGGACCTGTTTGAGAGCGAGCGTAACGCTTTACGCTCCTGCTCGAGCGCGGCTCATGGCAAAGGCCGTGTGCAACACTCGTGTCGCCGCGGGCGTAAGCGCGTAACTCGCCAGTTCTTTCTCGGCCACAAAGGCCAGATCGCTGACCTCTGCACTGATCGCCGGCTCCCCGGAAACGCGCTCGCATAAGTAATCAAGAATGACGTAGTGGTAGCGCGGACGCGGGCGCACCCCCAAAGTTCGGGTAACTTCCTGGGAGGAGGGCGGAACGCACGCGGCGTCTGGCCCGGAGTGGATTTCCTCGGAATCCGAAAAAATGCGCTCCAGGGCTTCGATCAGTGCGACCACCCGCACAGTCAACCCGGTCTCTTCCAGAATCTCCCGCTCCACGGCGCCGGTGAGCGTTTCACCGACTTCCAGCAATCCTCCCGGAATGGTCCATTCGCCCAGCGCTGGTTCCCTTGCGCGGCGCACCAGCAGGGCGCGATCCTGGTCAATCACCACGCCGCCCACGCCCACCAGCGGCCACTCGGGAAACTCACGTTTGCTCATGAACTCGGGCGGCTCCCCCCTTGACTCGCCTGCGTAATATAATACGCTTGCGTGAGAGGGCCATGCTTGGCCAGGGGGGTTCGGCTGTGGTGCGCTGCCCGAAATGCGCCGTCGAGATTGATCTCGATGAAGATGAAGTGGAAGAGGGCGAGATTCTGAATTGTCCGGAGTGTGGAGCCGAACTGGAAGTTGTGCAGACCCATCCGGTGCATCTGAACGTCATCTCCGAAGACGAAGAAGAGGAAGAGGCGGAAAAAGAAGGAGACGACGGTGATATGCGCGACGGAGTCTTGGAAGACGAGGAGGAAGACTTCGAGGAGTAACTCTTTGGCTGCCGGCCAGCATCTCTTCCCTTAGCCTATGCCATCTTACAGTCAGCGGTCAGAATCAGTTCGCTGGCAGTGTCCGCTTTCACCATGCAAGAGTGATCGAGTGCTCCAGGCGGAAAGGAACACGATGAGATCAGCCAAGCTTGTGGAATCTGCCCCACGGCGGGAGGCGAATTTTCGCCTCTTGGGAGGACTCTTCCTCTTAGCGCTGCTGGCCATTCCGGCGTGGACCCAGCAATCCGAATTGCGCACCGTTCGCGGAGCCGTGCTGGACAAGGCCGAGAATCCGGTGGCTTCGGCGGTTGTGTATCTGAAAAACGTCCGCACCCTGGCCGTAAAGACCTATATCTCCGATAAATCTGGCGAGTATCGCTTCAGCGGCCTCGATCCGAACGTCGATTACGAGGTGCACGCTGAAACCGAGAACATGACTTCGAATACGCGTACTGTCTCCAGTTTTGACGGCCGCAAAGACATCGTGATTTCGCTCAAGCTGGACAAAGAGAAGAAGAAAACATAAATCCGCCCGCACCCACTCGCCTGTTTATCTCGGAGCGGCCCTCGTTCCTCCTATTCTCACGCGTGCGATTCTGCACCGGCCTTCAGTTTTCCAAAATGACTTCAGCCAGCGCGAAATTGCCGGTATGCGTGATGCTCAAGCTGATCTGTCGCGCGCCCAAGCGCTCGGCGTGTTCGCGGGCCACGCCATGAAAAATAATGGTCGGACGGCCGCCGGGCTGGCGCATCACTTCAATATCGCGCCAGCGCACTCCTTTGCCCCAACCGGTGCCAAGAGCCTTCATCGCCGCTTCCTTCGCGGCAAAGCGTCCTGCATAGCGCTCCACGGGATCACGATGACGTTCGCAGTATGCGATCTCGGCCGGAGTAAAGATGCGTTCCAGGAAAATTCGCCCGTGGCGCTTGATCGCGTCGCCCAATCGAGTAATCTCCTCCATGTCCACCCCCAAGCCGACAATCACGTCGCCTATGCCTCCTCGTTGCGCCCGGCGGTAACAAACGCATTACCAGCGGCAGCGGATTATACCGCCCCGCTCTGCGTTTTTTGCGGGCTCCATCGCCTCGCTCTCGAGACAGGTGGGCTGGGCATAGTAATGTCGCGCATGGTGGTCAGGAGCAATAAAGGTGCCTTAGTACAGTGGAGGCGACCATAATGCCGAGCGCGCATTCCGCCCGGCGGCAAGCCCGCAAACCCGCCGCCGCAAGCATCATCGAGTATGGTTGGGCTCTGCGCCGCATTTCGGGCCTGGAGATTCTCACCGCTGAGAGTTTCCACTCGGTTCCGTGGCTTGTCCACGGCTTCAGCACCCGAAAGGGCGGAGCAAGCCGGCTCAATGGAGTTGCGGCGCTTAATTTGTCCTTCACCGACTGGGATTCGCGCGAAGCGGTTACCCAAAATCGCGGCGCCTTCGTGCGTGCGATCTTGGCCCAGAAATCAGCCTCAAAATTGGATGCGAAAATCGGAATCGAGGAATCCCTGATCACTCTGCGCCAGATCCATTCCGACGTCGTGCATGTTTGCTCGAAAGCTCCTGCTCGCGCCACGCAGGGCGACGCTGCATTGTGCGTCAAAGCCGGCTTGCTCCTTGGAATCCAGACTGCCGACTGTATCCCGATCTTATTGGCCGATCCGCGCCGGCGTGTTATCGGCGCGGTACATGCCGGATGGCGCGGCACGCTGGCGCGGGTCGTCGCCAAAGCGCTCGGCAGAATGCGCCTTGAGTTCGGGTCCCAGCCCGTAGACGTAATCGCCGCGCTAGGGCCGGCGATTGGCCCGTGCTGCTATGAAGTCGGCCCGGAAGTCGCGCAGGCTTTTTCCGCGCAATTCGCGCAGGCCGCGGAATGGTTCGAGGGACCGTTTGAGCGCCTCGCCACCGGCGAGGATCCGAACCCCCTTCCTTGGCTCACCATGATTCCGCCGGGCCACGAGCCGCCGCGCGAACGCGTTTGGCTTGATCTGCGTGCTGCCAATCGCTGGCAGCTCGTAGACGCCGGTGTTGACCCGCGGAATATTGCCGTGAGCGCGCTCTGCACCGGCTGCCGAACTGACCTGTTCTTCAGTTATCGAAAAGAAGGAGCCGGCACGGGACGGATGATGAGCGCCATCGGAATGGGCGCGAATTCGCGCTAGGCGGCGGGCCCAGGCCCAGGAACAGGTGCGATTGCGGAGACCATGGAGCCGGCTTCGCTGAGCGCGAGCTGGCCGCAGGCCGCGCGGACGTCCTGCCCTCGTGAATAACGTACAAACGTGGGAACGCCCTTCGCGGTGAGGACGTCGCGAAATTCGTCTACTCGTTCTGCAGCCGGCGGGCGGTAGGGCAGTTCACCGGGATTCCAGGGAATGAGATTGATCTTGGCGCGCAAACCAACGAGGAGCCGTGCCACGCGGCGGGCATCCTCTGGCGAATCGTTGAAGCCGCCCAGGAGCACGTATTCAAACGTGAGCCGCTCCCACGGCCGCAAGGGGTATTCCCGGCAGACCGCCAGCAGCGCTGCGAGGGGATATCTTCGATTGATCGGCATGATGGCATCGCGCTCTGCGTCGGTCGAGGCGTTGAGAGAAATCGCGAGCTTGGGTCGGACCTTTTCGCGGGCCAGGCGCTCGATTCCCGGCAGGATTCCGCTGGTCGAAAGTGTGACGTGCCTCGGAGCAAGCCCCATCCCGTTCGGGTCAAGCATGATGCGCAGTGCTGCCATGACGGGTTCGTAGTTCAATAGGGGTTCGCCCTGGCCCATGAGCACGACGTTGGTGCGCGGCGTGAGCGATTCCCGATGATCTTCGAGTGCCATGAGAACCTGGGCCAGAATTTCCCCGGCCGTGACATTGCGCACGAGTCCGAGCTGTGCCGTCAGGCAGAAGTGGCAATCCACTGCGCATCCCGCTTGCGTCGAAATACAAATCGTCTGGCGGCCATCCGAGGGCATGAAGACAGCTTCCACACGCGCAGGCGCTTCGCTGCCGTGCTGCGTCGCACTCGCATCGCCAAGCGTTAGCAGATAACGCAGCGAGCCGTCGCTCGAAGGAAAACGCTGCGAAATCTTCGGCATGCCGATGCGGAAATCATTCGCGAGACGCTGGCGAAGCGAGGCAGGAAGATTGCTCATGGACGCAAAATTGAGACGCCGCTCGGCATAAAGCGCGTGATAAAGCTGGGAGCCACGATAGGCAGGCCCGCCCATTTCCGCCATCCAGGCGCGCAAATCGTCGCGGGATCGTCCCAGCAGGTCGCGCTTGGGAGCCGCCGATCGAAGCTCCGAAGCGAAATTTTGCGAGCCGGCATCCCTAGAGTTTTCTAATGACTGAGGCATGGAGATTCCGCTTCTGAATTTCATCTTAGCATGCGCGAGTGCAGGGATCGCAGGATGACGGATTGTCCACATATGTTCACTCCCGCCGGCAATGCGGAATAGGTTTTCGGTTCCGACTGTGCCATTATTTTAGAAACGATGAAGCAAGCCGGAATTTCCATCGAAAGAGAAGCGCTGCCCAATGGCTTGGTCCTGGTGGCCGAGCATATGCCGCACATGCGCTCGGTGGCCATCGGTATTTGGGTGCGCGCCGGTTCGCGCGGGGAGCCCTCGGGCCTTAATGGAATCGCCCATTTCATCGAGCACATGGTCTTCAAAGGCACTTCCCGGCGCACCGCTGAACAGATCGCCCGGGAGATGGATTCCGTGGGAGGTTTGCTCGACGCCTTCACCTCAAAGGAGATGGTCAGCTTCAATGCCAAGGTGCTGGACGAAAATCTGCCCATCGCTTTTGACGTGCTCTCGGACCTGGTGCTGGGCCCCGTCTTTGCTGAAGACGACATTACCAAGGAAAAGCAGGTCATCCTCGAAGAGATCCGCATGGAGGACGACAATCCCGAATCGCTGGCGCACGAAATGCTCACGCAGAGCTTTTGGCGTGGGCATCCGTTGGGTGCGCCCATACTCGGGACACGCGCCACGGTGCGCCGCTTTACGCGCAACTCCATCGTGAACTGCTTCGAACGCTGGTATACGCCGGCGAACACGGTGATCACTGCTGCCGGCAATATCCATATCGAAGACCTCTTGAAGCTTGTGGATAAGCCTTTCGCCAGTCTCAAAGGCAAGCCGCAGACGTCTCCCAACAGCCGAACCGCTCCGCACACGCATGCGCGCCTGACCACGCGCAATAAACCTGCGCTCGAGCAAGCCCACATCACACTGGCTGTGCCCTCTTATCCCCTTGCGCATCCCCGCCGTTATGCGGCTTCGGTGTTGAATAATATTCTCGGCGGCAGCATGTCTTCGCGGCTATTCCAAAATATCCGCGAACGCCAGGGACTGGCCTACGCCGTCTTCAGTGAGCTCAATCCTTATTCCGACGCGGGAATGCTTTCGGTTTATGCCGGCACCAGCCGCAGTACGACTGAACGTGTGCTGCGCTCGATCGCCGGCGAATTTGCGCGCCTGAAGAAGGAGCTCGTCGGCGCGGAGGAACTCCGGCGTGCCAAGGACCAGTTGAAGGGTTCGCTGGTGCTTTCTCTGGAATCCCCGGGCGCGCGCATGTCCAATTTAGCGCGCCAGGAAATCTATTTTGCGCGCTTTTTTAGTGTCGAGGAATTGCACGCCTCGATTGAATCCGTCACCGCAGAAGATGTGCAGCAGACGGCCGTGGAATTTTTTGAGCCGCGGAAAATTGCCGCCAGCGTGGTTGGCCCGCTTGACGGTTTTCGGCTAAAACGCGATTTGCTGGCCTGCTGAAATTTTCTAAACTGACTCTCTCGAATCGCATTGACGCGCGCCCCGCGCTTTTGCGATGATGCGTGCGGCCGCGTTTTTTTGGCATTTGCGGCCCGCGCGCAAAAAACGCGTAAAGGAAGTCCGGGATTCGGGGGAGAATCCATCAGCCTTCGCGTGAGCATTCTCGCGTCGGGCAGTTCGGGCAATTGCACCTTGCTCGAGACTTCCCGGACGCGCCTGCTGGTGGATGCGGGCCTGGGAAAGCGCGAAACGCTGCGGCGCCTTGCCGCTCTGGCGCATTCGGTCGATCGCCTCGACGGCATCGTCATCTCTCACGAACACACGGATCATATCGGCGGTCTCGCCGCGCTGCTGGCCGCCTGGCGCACCACCGTATATCTCACCGCTGAAACTCATGCCGAAACGCTGCGTTTTCTTCCCGAGCGCCACGCGCGGAGATTCGAGCGCGTCGAGTTCATTCAGGCCGGCCACGGCTTTTGCATTGGCGATATCGAAGTCGCGCCGTTTCGCATTCCCCACGACGCCATCGACCCGCTCGGCTTCACCTTCCGCGCTGCCGGCGTGAAGCTCGCCCTGGTGACCGATCTTGGTTACATGCCCGAGCTGGTCAAGCAGCACTTGCGCGATTGCGATGGCCTCGTGCTCGAATCGAATCACGATGTGGAGATGCTCAAGGTCGGCCCGTATCCCTGGCACGTCAAGCAGCGCGTCATGAGCCGCACCGGCCATCTCTCGAATGAGAGCGTCAGCGCGTTTCTCGCCGATCCCGAAGGTTTCGACGCGCGCCCGCGCTATCTGGTGCTGGCGCATCTTTCCGAAAACAACAATAATCCCGATGTTGCGCGCATCTGCGCGGAAGAAGCCCTGGGCCGGCGGCCAAGCGAATTCGCCTTCCGCGGCGAGTTGCAGATCGCTTCTCAGCACGAGCCCCTCG
>DASPYR010000148.1:0-2610 GCA_035636675.1 Rugosimonospora sp.
GCGGATGCCCGCAGAGGTAGACGCGATCGGCCTGGACCGCGGTGACCGTGCATGCGGAATTGATGGAGGCGTCGCCCTGCACGAACACCATGCCGGCCATTTCGCCGGCCACGAGATGCGCATCGTCGGGACGAGGCGCGGTGGTGCCGCCCTGCGCGGCGACGAAGCCATAACTCTGAATCTGAGTGGCGAATTGCTGGAGCGCGGCCGGCTGGAAACCAGAAAAGACGAGAGGCGTCTCGATGGGTTCGAGTGCCGAGCCGGATGGCAGGCCTGTACGCGTGGCAGCTTCACTGGGAAGGGAGAGTTGTTCCGCGGCCGTTTGCGCGGCAGCAGGCTGGGATGGCGCGTTCAGGACGTCTTGAATGGGCGTGACCCCGGCGATGGGTTCTTTGGTGAAGATGCCCAGCTTCAGCGAAAGGGCCCCGGCAAGTTTGCCGTCGAGATAGACGGGGCTGCCGCTCATTCCGGCGACCACGCCTGTGTGCTCAACCTTGGGCCCTTTCAACTGAACCAGAATGATGGATTGCTTCGGGCCCAGGAAATTGTCCAAAACTCCGATGACTTCCAGGTCGAACTTTTCTACCTGATCCCCGGCAAAGATCGTGTAGGCGTAACCCTGCATTCCGGGGCGCACCTGGCTGAGAGGGAGAATCTCGCGCAGTTCCTGAGCGGACGCAGCTTGAGATCCCAGGCACAAGGCGAAGGTGAACGCGAGAAAGGCGAAGAGTAGATAACGGCAGGGCTTTGACGAATCAGGCTGGACCGTAAGCATCAATCGGTAATGATACTCGGTGGGGTACGGGGAAGCAATCAAACCGAAGGAGGCTTCAAGAATAGGCGAACTTAGCTAGGCCTTCTAGAACTCGGAGGCACCATAAGAAGCAGTGAAACGGTTACAGGGCCATAAGATCGGAACGTGGTAAGTATGTTTTGACATTCCGCTCGCGCGGAATAGAATACGCGCAATTCTCCGGCAGATTTTGGGCCCTAAAAGACTCTTCGATACAAGAACTGAGGTTTGCCGGAGCAGATTGAAGGTATCCCTTTTTAATCTTCACAAGGGAAGTTTTCTGAGACGGGGTTCAAGGCCGAATTCAGGGAGTGGGAGGAAAGTATGCACCGGCCATTGTTGATCGTTGTAGTGTTGATCTTCGCGGCGGGAGCGACATGGGGACAGAGCACGCCGCCGCCCGATCCAACGGAGCAAGTGAAGCTGCTGCTCGAGCGCGTCCAACAGCTCGAGAAACGTGTTTCCGAACTGGAAAGCAAACAGGGGGCTGCTCCAGCTTCTTCGCTCTCCGCCGCGAGCATTCCCCCTGCACAACAGGCCACGCCCCAACAAACCGCTGCGCCCGCCGGACAAGAACACCAGCATGGGGGGCAGGAGGAACAAGCTGCGGTCCGGCAAATGGAAACTCACTTCCCATCACTTCAGATTCGAGGTTTTGGCGACGTGGACTATTCCGCAACGGACCAGAAAGGGATCACGAGCGGCTTTAATCTCGGCCAGCTCGACCTTCACCTTGCTTCGGCGCTGTCTCCCAAGGTCAGCTACTTCGGTGAAGTCACATTCAATGCCCAGCCCACGGGCTACACCGTGGAAGTCGAACGGAACATCATCCGTTACGACTACAACGATTACTTCAAACTTTCCTTCGGCCGCTACCATACGCCAATTGGCTATTGGAACACCGCATTCCATCACGGCGCCTGGCTGCAGACGACGATCAGCAGGCCGGAGATGGTGAAGGTCGGCGGGACCTTCATTCCTGTGCACTTTGTGGGATTTCTCGCCGAAGGCAATGTACCCTCCGGAGGCGCGGGGCTGAGCTACAGCGTCGGCGTCGGGAATGGCCGAGGCTCGATCATCAGCCGGCCCGGCGACGCGGGCGACAACAACAACAACCGAGCCTGGGTGGCGAACATCTATTCCCGGCCTGCCAAATTGTACGGATTACAGCTTGGAGTCTCCGTGTACCGCGACAAAATCACGCTGCCGATCGTTCTGCCCAACGGAAATAATTTCCGCGAATGGATCTCCGCCGCTCACGTGGTTTGGACGAAGGAAACCCCGGAATTTCTGGCGGAATTCGCGAACGTCAACCATCGGAACATTCTGACCAACTTTGTCACCAACAGCCAGGCGTACTACGTGCAGATCGGCTACCGGCTCCCATGGTTTGAAAAGACATTGAAGCCGTATTACCGCTTCGAGCACACGCACACGCCGATGAGCGAAGAGGTGTTCGCGAATCAGGATCTGGTGGAGTCGATTGTTGGTCTACGATATGACATTTCCAACTATGCAGCCTTCAAGAGCGAATACCGCAATACGAAGCGCCTGCCGGGAGACCCGCGTATCAACGGCCTGTTTCTCCAGACGGCCTTCACTTTCTAGGTGAGCCACACGATGAATGACACTCTCAGACGCATTGCGACAATCCTCTGGATACCGATCTGCGTTTCCATCTTGCTTCAATATCCTTCAACAGCCCAGACTGTGCGAGGGACGGATATCGCCGTCGTCGTTCATCCAGACACTCCCGTCACAGATCTCAGCCTCGCCGAGGTGCGCAAGGTCCTTCTTGGCGAGCGGCAATACTGGAC
>DASPYR010000149.1:0-10807 GCA_035636675.1 Rugosimonospora sp.
TCGGACCGGCGCACGGCTGCCGCAATCAACTCAAGGAAATAGGTTGCCGTGGATCCGCTTCCCAAGCCGAGAAGCATATTGTTGCGCACGTATCGAAATGCAGCCAGCGCCGCGGCCTGCTTTTCTTTTTCGAGCTGTTCGCTCGTTTTTGAAGAACTCACAATTGCAAGCATATACTCGAACGGCGTGCGGCGAGCATCCGAAAAGGCCGGCCGAAATAACACGAACGGCCACTTTCGCGTATGGCTCCTGCTGCCTGGTGAACGTTACGAGCGAACGGCCGGGCGTCGGCGCAGGCGTTCTTCTGCGCGCTCTCGAACCGCTGGAGGGCGTGAAATGCCGTTCCTCAACGGGGCTCGCTAGTTTGTCACATCGCGCGTCCACTGGCCGGTGCTATGAACGCTCAATTGAACGGTATCGCTGGCGCGCAAAATGAACGTGCTGGGATTCTTGAGCCCCCACGAGATGTAGGGAACAGAGAAATTCGCGTCCAAAGTAAGGTCCGAACCCGAGATCCGCACGGCAACCGGAATTACCACCTCGTGATCCTGACCATGAAGACTGAAGGTGCCGGTTACTTGGACCTGCGAATCGCCCTGCATCTCGATACCCCCCTTGACCTCAAGGGGGACAAAAGTGATCTCCGGGTAAATGTGACTCTCGAGCACCTCCTTATGCATTTTTGCGTCGCGGCCACGATTTCCGCTTTCACCGCTTGCCGCGTCCACCGCGAGTAGACCCGAGGCTTTTCCAGTTAGCGGATCGAAGCTCACCTTGCCGCCTTTCAACCGGAATGTGCCGTGTACAGTGTGCAGGGAGGTCCTGAGAGTAAAGTGGACGGCGGTTCGTGCGGGATCGAGTTCAAGCGTGGTCCGCTGCGCAAATGCCGGGATGGCAAATTGCAGCGCCAGCAGCGCTACGGACACAATTATCAGGTGCTGTACATACTTCCGCATCGATCGAGCCGATTTATAGATCTGGCTATAACTCCCAGCCCGGAGTAAGCAGGCGCCATCCCAAGCGCAGTGTATGGCTCACACCGAATTCCGAAACCGCGAGCTCGCCTACATTGACATTAAGCAAACGCGAAAAGAGGGAAGGCTCAGCGGCCAAGATGCGCAACGCTCGCTGGCGCAAGTGCGGATGAGCATCCATCATGAGCATGAGCCTGGACATCAGTCGCGATGCCCTGCCAATACAATCGTGTGCCGCCTGATACGATTGCAGATCGTTGTGTTTGATCGCCTCAACGAGCGCGGCCGCCTGCGTAAAGGCCAGGCCAATGCCTTCCCCCGTGAGCGGATCGACAGAGCCAGAAGCGTCGCCGACCAGCGCGAATCGGCCGTGACACACACGTCTGAGTCGGCGCAACGCGGCGCGAACGCCGCGCACTCTATCTACCGCGCACAAATTGCGCAGCCGTGAAGCAAGCGCGGGCACCTGGCTAAGGGCCTCGCTGAATCGCAAACCGGGGCTGCGCGAGGTGACCGCGATGCACAGTTCCTCGGAAGCAATCGGGGTGACAACAATCTGGCAATCGCGCGCCCAGTAGACTTCAACGAGATCGGTCCAGGGAGCCGTACGGAAATGCTGCCGGGCGGCAAAACGGATCTGCTCGCATCGGGTCTGCTCGAGGCCTGCCCACTTGCGGAATGGCGAACCTTCACCATCCGCCCCAATCACCCATTTACAATGCACGAGCTGGCCTTCGCAGAAAACTTGGCCGGCGCCAGCCAGGGTGACGCGACGGCCCCACAGCAGGGCCACGCCTAGCTCGGCGGCCCGCTCCGCGAGTTTTGGATGCAATACCGTTCGCCGGATACCGAGGCCAAAGCCCTGGGCGAACTCAGCTTCGACAGACGTCATGCTATGCGCGTCGTGAAAGCGAATGCCGCGGAAAGGAGCTGCCTCACTACGGCCGACAGTGATCCCCAGCCTTGTCATCGCCGCCAGCGTGTCCGGCATCAAGCCTTCGCCGCAAGCCTTATCGACCGGAAAATGATCATGATCAGCCACAGCGACACGCAAGCCACGCTGCGCGGCCAGAATTGCAGTCGCAAGCCCCGCCGGACCGCCGCCGATAATGAAGATATCCGGCGAATTCGCAGGGGAGCTCATTCGTGCGTTTAACAGGACAGGGCACATGGTTCGAGGCTGTTTAGACGAAAAAAATGGGCTCGTGGTTGGAAGCGACTTTCGAATTTATGCTGCCCAACCGGGGGATCAAACAGTGGCTAGCCGGCCTTCCGACTGGGTCGCAGCGCCCGCTCCGCCACTGGATCTAACAGGCGCAGGACGTGTTCGCCCGATTCCGGGTCGAAGCGGTAAGACAAAACAGCATCGGCCGCCCCTGCTGCGCGGCGACCTTCTCTTTTATTCATGCGATATACCTCCCTGCCGTCGGCGATTTTACACCTGAATTCCGATCGCAAGCATCACTCCCTTTGATGCGGAAAGGTGCGCGCCGAGTGCGCTCCGGGATTACAATACAATTATGCGTTACTTAGTGCGTGGACGAGTCAAGGCCGGTCGCGAGGCCGATCTCTTGCAAGCCATCGAAAGGCGCACGCTGGGGCGGGGCTCGGTTGCCGGGGATGAATATCTTCGCAATATGAAGGACGCGCGGCTGTGCGAAGATCAGACTACCCGCTGGGTGGAGGTCTGTTATTGCCCCAGTCCCTTACTAGAAGAGCGGCCCTACTGGGAGGAGTATTTCGATCTGACCCGAGTACAAGATGCCCATGATCGCCGCCGTTGCCGGGACGAAAATGGGACGGAGCCGTGGGCATGCAGCTCCTGCGATTGCACGCAACGGCTGGAGCGACGCCTGGTGGAGACCGGCGAATCTTTTCTAGATGTGCTCCGTCGGAAGGTCAAGGCCGGCAGCGATAAATAAAGTCTTTTTAGCTTGGTTCTGGACTCACTTTTGCGAACCCCGGTCTCCATCAGTATCCGCGTGCGGCTGACGGCTGGCTAGGGTTCATGATTTGTTGACGGCGACTGCGTCGCTGCCAGTTGCAGCACCTCGGCCAAATGAAAGGCTCTTCGTCCGGTAAGCTGCGCGATCTGTTCCCGGCAACTGAAACCGTCTGAAGCGATGAGGGTCTCGGGCGCGGCTCGTCGTACTGCCGGCAACAAGACCCGTTCTCCGATGGCCCGGGAGATCTCGTATTTCTCGCGCTCAAATCCGAATGCGCCGGCCATTCCACAGCATCCGGAATCGAGCGATTCCAATTCCACGCCCATGCTTCGCAACAGAGCTTCTTCGGCACTCAGGGTCATCAAGGCTTTGTGATGACAATGTCCATGCAGCAGCACCTTTCGATTCAGGGCGGGAGGCTTATAGCCGCCGGCATGGCAGTGCAAAAATTCGCTCAAGAGAAAAGTCCGTTCGCGTAATCGCGCAGCGCGCGGATCTTTTGGAAAGAGGCCGCGCAATTCGTCTCGAAAGACGGAGGCGCAACTCGGCTCCAGTACCACGACAGGCACGCCCGCGTCGATTTCAGCCGCCAGGGACTGCAGGACTCGGATGAGATATTTCTTTGCCTGGTCGAGCATTCCGAAATCGTAAAGCGGCCGGCCACAACACAGGTGCGACTGCGGAACCCTCACCTGAAATCCAGCTTCTTCCAGAACCTCCAGGGCCGCCCGGCCGATCTCTGGGTGAAAGTAATTCGTAAATGTATCGGCCCACAAAATGACGCTGCGTTTATCGGTACTGTGAGTCGATGCGTGCGGCGCCGAGACTTTCCGAGTTCGCGCCCAGCTTTGAAAGGTGCGGCCGGCGAACCGCGGCAAGTTTCGCTCCTTCGGAAGGCCTAGGAAAGATCGAAGCAAGTGACCAAATCCAGGCGCATGGCTCAGGAAATTTGCGCTGCGCGGAGCGACTGAGGCCAGTCGCGCCCAGCGGTCGATCCTGCCGAAAAAATGGGCGTGCCATGGCCGGCTCTTGCCTTCGTAATAATGGGAAAGGAATTCGGCGCGATAGGTGGCGATGTCCACGTTGGTGGGGCATTCCGATTTGCACGCCTTACAGGAAAGACAAAGATCCAACGCCTTCTTCACGTGTTCGTCATGCCAAGCGTCGCGGACCACTTCGCCCTGCAGCAGCTCAAAAAGCATGTGAGCACGCCCGCGAGTGCTGTGCTGCTCCTCCAGGGTCACCATGTAACTGGGACACATCGCCCCGGCATGCGTCTTTCGGCATTCGCCGAGACCCACGCAACGCACCGTGGCTTTGGCAAAGGAACCACCGTCATCCGGAAAATGAAAATGAGTTTTCGATTCGTGCGGCTTGTAGTCCGCTCCTAAGCGGAGGTTTTCTGTAGGCAAATAGGCATTCACAACCTTGTTGGGATTCATTTTATTGTCCGGATCCCAAGCAGTCTTGAATTCACCAAATGCCTTTACCAATTCCGGCCCAAACATCTTCGGCAGCAATGCGCCGCGCGACTGCCCATCCCCGTGCTCTCCGGAAAGCGAGCCGCCATAGCTGACCACGAGATCCGCAGCGCGTTCCACGAATTCGCCGTAATTGCGAATGCCGGATTCGCTCTCCAGATCGAAACTCACCCGCATGTGAATGCAGCCGTGTCCGAAATGCCCGTAGAACGCCGCGTTATAGTTGTACTCGTCGAGAAGCTTGCGGATATCACGAAGATAGGCGCTCACTTTTTCCGGAGCTACCGCGGCGTCATCCCAGCCTTCCCATTCCGGAGGCGCCCCGGGCGCCGCGGCCGCCGCGCGTGCGCCGGATTCCCGTATCTTCCACACCCATTTGGCCTGGCTATCGGTATAAAGACGGATGTCGGATATCCCCGCGGATTGCCTGAACCGGTCGGCAAGCTTGTGAGCCAGCGCCTGAGCCTGACTTGGATCATCGCATCCAAATTCCACCAGCAGGATTCCTCTGCCCTCGGGAAGCAGCTCGAGATTGGGCGTGCCTTTCTTGCGTAGCCCGTCAACGATGCGGCCCTCAAACCCTTCGAGTCCTATCGGCCCAAATTCCAGGATCGCGGGCACTTGTTCGGCGGCAATGAAGACGTCCGGATAGCCCAATCCAATCAAGGTCCTGTACTGGGGGCTGTGGATCAGCCGGAGTTTGGCTTCGAGTACCGTGACGCACGTACCTTCGCTGCCGACGATTGCTCGAGCCACATGGAAACCGTTTTCCGGAAGGAGCTGATCCAGGTTGTAGCCGGAGACGCGCCGGGGAATTTTCGGATATCGCGCGCGAATGAGCGGGGCGTATTGATCGCGAATCGTTCGGAGCTTGGCGTAGATTCCCCCGCCGCGACCGCCTCGAGCGATGAAGGAACTCAGTTCTGCTTCCGGCGTCGCGCCAACGTTCAGCTCCGTGCCCTCGTAGAGCAGAACGCGAAGCTCTTCGACATTATCAACCGTCTTGCCGGCGAGCAAGGAATGAGTCCCGCACGAATTGTTCCCTATCATTCCCCCCAGCGTGCATCGGCTGTGGGTGGAAGGATCAGGACCAAATGTCAGATGGTGAATTTCGGCGCGCTCGCGCAGGCGGTCCAGAACGACTCCCGGCTGAACCCGTGCAGTTCTGGCGCCCGGATCGAGCTCCAAAATTTGATTCATGCATTTAGTGAAATCCAGCACAACCGCGACGTTGCAGCATTGGCCGGCAAGGCTCGTGCCCGCCCCACGCGGCAAAACCGGGGCGCCGTACTTCCTGCATGCGGCTACCGTTGCGATCACATCATCGTCGTCTCGCGGAACCACCAAGCCGATGGGGATTTGACGATAGTTGGAAGCGTCCGCGGCGTAGAGCGCGCGACTGCCGCGGTCGAAGCGCACCTCTCCGCTCACGGTCCGTCTAAGTTCGTGCTCTAATTCAGACGCCCGGCCAAACGAGTCTACGGGTTTCCCGTGTGAGCTAGGCGGCAAGGGCACGCGATGGTCCAAAATTCCCCCGCACTGAGAAAGTCCTCAATTGTGAGCCGTGGCGATCGCCTCTTTGCCGATGATCACTCGGCCTTTATCAATTACGGAAACCTCCGGATCGATCCAAAACGCCCAGATGCCGGCCCCGATGAATAGCAGACAGGCCGCAACGACGAATGGCGCAACCCACGATCCGCGTGCCACCAGGATCCCAAACACCGTGGGTGACAGCGCTCCACCGATTTGTCCCCCCATGTTCATCATTCCTGAGACAGTGCCCGAGTATTCCCCTCCGATGTCCATGGGCACCGCCCACGACGGCCCGATGATCGTTTCCAGGAAAAACATCGCGCCGGTCAAACAGTACACCGCCATGCGTGGGCTCGCCGTAAGCGCCGCGGGTAGAATGCAGCTGCCGCACCCGAGCATGCCCATGATGGCTACCGAACGACGGGCAAATTTAACGTTACCCGTCTTGACCAATAGGAAGTCCGTCAGCCAGCCACCAACGGCGTCGCCCACCACGCCCGCACCGAGCGGCAGAGCGGCATAGGTACCCATTTTCAGCAGCGTGAATCCTCGGTAGGACACTAGATAGGAGGGCAGCCAAGACAGGAAAATCCACAGACAGTATAGGTATGTAAAATATCCGCACATCAATGCCCACATGTTTGGGTGGCTGAGGAGGACTCTCCAGGGCACCTGTGGCCGCTTTCGCATCGTGGCCCGCCTTATTTCTTGGTTATGGTCGACTCCTCGAATGCGGGCGAATTCGCTGCGGCTCACGCCGCCGTGTTCCTCCGGCGCGTTGCGATACGTGAGTACAAATACGATGGACCATACCAGGCTAATCACACCGATGACGTAAAATACCATTCGCCAGCCGTACCGAATCATGATGACTACAGCCAGAGGCGGACCGATCGCCGCTCCGAATCGACTGGCAGCGTGGCTGATGCCCTGCACAAATCCGCGCTCCTCCCTGGGAAACCACAATTGCATGCCGCGAGTAGCGGTAGGAAAAGCGCCTGCCTCTCCCACCCCCAGCATGAAGCGCACCGCCCAGAATGAGGAGACGCCGGCGGCAATCGTCGTCAGTGCTGCAATCACCGTCCGATACGTCATGATGGACGTAAGTACTTTACGTGGGCCAAATCGATCGCCCATCCAACCGCCCGGCACTTGAAAAAGTGCATACGCCCAGACGAAGGCGCTGAAAATAACGCCCATGGTGACTCTACTGAATCCGAACTCCTGGCTGATGAGTGGGGCGGTATTAGCGAGGCTGACGCGATCCAAATAAGTGATGAGATACATCAAGCAAAGCAGGAACAGCACTGTCCAGCGCACATGGGTACTCCCAGTTTCAGGTGAATCGCCCATTGTTGCCCCTTAACTGCGTAATTCCGACCCGCGTTGGACCGGACTTACGGCTGCCCTTATCTGCTCACGGAGGCGGGTTCAGATTTCCGCATGCCCGAAGGCGTAAGGCTATTGAGCGCCGCCATTATGCCGCCTTCCTTATGCGGTATGCCAGCGAGGCGCAGCCCCATTTCGACTCCGCTCAGAGTCCCAGCAAGCATGAGGTCGTTGAAACTGCCCAGATGGCCGATCCGAAACGCCTTGCCGGCGAGCTTGCCTAACCCGGCCCCAAGAGACATGTCAAAATGTTCCAGAATGATTTTGCGCAGCCGGTCGGCATCGTGGCCTTCCGGGGTAAATACGGCCGTCATCGAATGGGAATATTCCAGTGGCTCTTCACAAACGATCTCCAAATCCCAAGCGCGTACCGCGGCGCGTGTGGCTTCGCCATGCCGGACGTGACGACGAAAGATGTTCGCCAGTCCTTCTTCCTGCATCATTTTCAGCGCCTCGCGCAAACCGAAAAGAAGGTTCGTGGCGGGCGTGTACGGGAAAAAGCCGGTTTGGTTGTGCTTGAGCATGTCCTGCCAATCCCAATAGGAGCGCGGCAATTTTGCATTCTTGCTTGCGGCAAGCGCTTTTTCGGAAATCGCATTGAAGCCGAGGCCCGGCGGCACCATCAGCCCCTTCTGCGAACCGCAGGCGGTGACATCCACTTCCCATTCGTCCATTCGGAAATCGATCGAGCCCAAAGATGAGATCGCGTCCACGATCAGGAGAGCCGGATGCCGCATCCGGTTCATGACGCGCCGTAGTTCCGCTATGCGGCTGGTTACACCGGTCGAGGTTTCATTGTGAACGACCACCACTGCCTTAACCGCGTGCTGAGTATCTGAGCTCAGCCGCGCTTCGAGATCAGCGGCTGAAGCGCCACGGCGCCAATTTCCGGGAACGTAATCGACGTCGAGACCTAGCCGCTCCCCTATTTGGTGCCAGATGTGCGAAAACTGGCCCGTCTCGAAAATAATCACCCGGTCGCCGGCCGACAGCGTATTGACCAGGGCTGCCTCACAGGCCCCCGTTCCGGATGAGGGATACACAATCACGTGGCCCCTCGTTTGAAAGATCTCGCGTAATCCCGAGAGGATCGCCAGTCCAAGCTCGGCAAACTCGGGTCCGCGGTGATCGATCACCGGCTGATCCATTGCGCGTAGCACTCGATCAGGAACGTTCGTAGGACCGGGAATCTGAAGGAAGTGACGGCCTGTGTGAATCATTTCACCCTCGAAGCAAGATACCCCTTTGCCTTTATATCATATCGGCGTTGCTTCCTCGGGACGATAGCCATAAGAGCCTTAACCGGAGGAGGGGCCGGAGATCACTCTCTGCAAACCGGATAAGTTACAATGCATCGCTGGCGGAGCAGATTCCATAACCGCGCTATTAGGAGAAGCAACATGCAGGAAACCGCACAAGAATATAAGCAGCGCATTTTCGGCTGCCTTGCCGAAAACGACCCGCTGAAGATTCAGTCGGCGACATCGAAGAAATTGGGGCGCTTGATCTCGCGTGCGTCGGCTTCAAAATTGCGCAAGCAGCCGGCGCCTGGGAAATGGTCGGTTTCGGAAATCCTGGCCCATTTGGCGGATACCGAACTTGTGGTCGGCTACCGGCTGCGCGCGATTCTCGGCGCTCCCGGCACCTCGATTCAACCGTTCGATCAGGATAAATGGGCGCAGGCGATGGGTTACAGCAAGGCGGACGCACGCAGATCGCTCGAACGCTTTACTGCTTTCCGCAAAGCGAACCTTGATCTGCTGAAATCACTTTCTCCCGCACAGTGGAAATATCACGGAATGCATGCCGAGCGCGGCGAGGAATCGATTGAGACCATAGCCAAGCTCTCTGCCGGCCACGACATCAACCACCTGAGACAAATCGAAAAAATCATCTCCTAATCGGGCGCGCCAGGCGCCGCCTGGCGCCTTGCCGCACCGGCGTCCCGAGACAAAGTACAGGCACCAATCGGCTAGGTAAGGGGCCTTCAGCAGCAGCTACGATACAGGTTTGACCGAATCCATCAGCCCGAAAAAGCCCTCGGCAAGTGTCGGGTGGATGTAAACCGCGCCCTTGAGCACGGTATACGGTGCGTCGGCCAGCATCAAGGCGCCCAGAATTTGCACTAATTCTCCGCCCTCGCTGCTCAGAATGGCGGCGCCGAGGATGCGGTCCGTTTCCGCATTCACAATCAGCTTCATCATTCCTGCAGTTTCGTCTCGTTCGATGGCGCGAGCGACGTGGGACATCGCATAAGCGCCGATTTTCAGCCTCTGACCCGATGCGCGAGCTTCCTTCTCTGTCATGCCGACGCGGCCAAGCTGCGGGTCCGTAAAGAGCGCATAGGGCACATAGCGATTTGCGATACTCAGATTTTTTTTCTCGAGCAGATTGCCGAAAATAATCTGGTAATCATTATAGGAAATGTGAGTGAAGGCCGGCCCGCCCTTGACGTCACCGAGCGCCCAAATTCCGGCAACACTGGTCTCCAGCCGCGAATTCACTTTGATATAGCCATGGGCATCTAACTCCACACCCGCCGTCTCGAGTCCAAAATTATCTGTATTCGGCCGGCGACCGGTCGCGGCCAGCAGGTGAGAGCCCGTAATCGTGTCGCTGTGGCCCTTAGTGTCGAGCGTCAAAGCAATTCGTTGCGCTTTCTTCTCGACTTGGGCGGAATTGGAATTCAGCCGGAACTCGATGCCTTCGCTTTCGAGCGCCTTCTGCAGCTCCCTCGCGACGTCCTCGTCTTCTCGCGGCAATATTTGCGGACCGCGGTGCACGATCGTCACACGGCTCCCGAAGCGCCGAAACATCTGGCCGAACTCCAGGCCAACGTACCCGGCGCCAACAATGAGCAGATGCTCGGGCACGTCGCGTATTTCCATGAGCGATTCGTTTGTCAAATAGGCGATGGTATCCAGGCCAGTAATCTTTGGCGGATCGGGGCGTGTGCCTGTGTCGATGAAGATCCTCTCGCTTTGCAGGACTTCGTGATCGACTTGCACCTGGCGTGAGGATAAAAACTGCGCGTGACCGCGATACAGGCGCAGCGTGGGATGCCGGGCCACGTTGCGTTCCTGCCCCTCGCGAGACCGCCGCACCACCGCATTCTTGCGGTCCACCACAAAAGAAAGATCCACTTCCACGCGGTCGGCTCGCACGCCCCAACGCGCGCCGTTCCGCGCGTAATGCGCCACTTGCGCGGAGGCGATCATTGTTTTTGTGGGTGTGCAGCCGGTATTGACGCAGGTACCGCCCAGGTGGGATTTCTCGAGGAGAGCTACGGTCCAGCCATGTTCGGCGAGGGCGTAGGAAAGCGGATTGCCCCCTTGTCCCGAGCCGATCACGATGGCGTCGTATTTTTCCACGTCAAGTCGTAGTGTTCACGTTAAAACGGGCGCGCCATTTTGAAAATTCAGGGCGGTAGTCTAACCAGCCGTGCTCCTTGCCCGATAATCCGCGCGGACCAGTTTGGCGC
>DASPYR010000150.1:0-18870 GCA_035636675.1 Rugosimonospora sp.
CGATCGCCCAGAAGAGATTCACGGCGGTGGGACGCGTGCCGGCCATCAGATCGCACATCTTGTAGAACTCCGTGGCGAACTTCTGCGTCCCGGTCGCCTTGCTCTTCCGCATCCCGAGCGCGATGCCCATGGCCGCGGCGACGCCGATGGCCGGCGCACCGCGTATTACCATGTCGCGAATGGCCGCGGCGACTTCGCGATAGTCGGTATAAGTATGGCGCACCAGTTCGGCGGGCAGGCGGCGCTGGTCAATCATGACCACGCCGGCCGGGGTCCATTCGATGGGCTGCACTACGCGCACGGATGGAGGACTCCGCTCAACAGGCGGCTAGATCTGCCACGGGCGCCGGCGAACTCAGGTGGGAGGCAAATGGCGCAGGCCGCCCGTAGCGATGAAAAAGCCGGCAAATAAAATGGTGTTATAGCCAAGGTGTACGAGATAGCTTGCTGCGACGGTTCCGGCGCGGGCGCGCACGTAAGTGAGGACAATGCCGACGCAGATGAGCAGGCCTATTTGTCCCCAGGCGCCCCCGAGCTGCTGCGCATGCGCGAGTCCGAAAAGCGCGCCGGTGGCCACAATGCCTGTCGTGATTCCAAATTTGCGGGCGATCACCGGGTAGATACAGCCCCGGAAGATTGTCTCTTCGACTACCGGGGCCACCAAAATGCCCAGTGCCATGAGCATCAAAACGCTTTGCCGGCTGCGGAAAAGCTGTTCCATGGGGATGCCGGACTCGCGGCCGACGAAATTTCCGAGCCAGCCCACCACGACGGCCAAGGTGAAGCCTCCGAAAATGTAGCGCAGGACAACGGAGGCGCTCGAGGCCATGCTGCGGAACCCGCGCCAACCCATGGTTTGCCAAAAGGGCGCGGCGCTGCGGCCTCGAACCACGACATAAAGAAAGGCGAGTGTGGCGGCGGAGAGCAGGGCCTGGCTAACGATCAGCACGGAAGCCCAGGCGGCCGTGGAGTTTTTCAACTGTGATGGAGAGATCCCAAAAAAGACGAGAGCGCCTGCGGCAACAATGAAAAAGATCACGCCGCCAGCGACCGAATAAAAAGCCAGAAGATAAATCAAATCCAGCCACCGGAAAGGGGTGCGCGAGTCAACCCGCTGCTGGCCGGCCGTCAACTGCGTCCCAAATTCCGGCCGAGCCGTGAATTCGGGCGGAGGTTCGGCCGCGCGGGCTCCGGGCGGCGGAGTTGGCGCAAATCCTTCGGACTGCCGTTCGTGTGGCACCGATACGTGATCAGGAGGAAGAGAGTTCATTCGGCTTTACAATTCGTTGGATGATGGTGGTTGGATGATCGGCCCGCTGCGAGGGGTGCATCCCCGTCTCTATAGCACTGTAAACGGAGTCGCGCTTCCGGCGCAAGTTTTTCACCGGCCGATTGGTCCCGCCTAACTACTTTGCCGCGGAATCGAGGCGATTTGCGTCAGCCGGTTCGGCGGCCACTTCCGGTGGGGCGGGCTGCTTTGCCAAACCATTCAGATCCAGCACCCGGGCGAGAGCCTGACCCGTGTAGGACTTTTTGTTGCGGGCCACCTGTTCCGGCGTGCCCTGAGCAACGATGCGGCCTCCCGCTTCGCCGCCTTCGGGACCGAGATCGATAATCCAATCGGCCTGCTTAATTACGTCCAGGTGGTGCTCGATGATGAGGACTGTGTTGCCGAGATCCACGAGACGAGTCAGGACGTGCAGGAGCTTATTGACATCGTCGAAATGCAGGCCCGTGGTGGGCTCGTCCAGAATATAGAGTGTCCGGCCGGTTTGGCGGCGCGATAGCTCGCGGGCCAGCTTGATTCTCTGGGCCTCACCGCCGGAAAGCGTGGTGGAAGACTGGCCCAGTTCGACGTAGCCGAGTCCCACATCGACCAGGGTTTGCAATTTCTGGCTGACCTGCGGGATATTTTCGAGCACTTTGAGGGCTTCCTCGACGGGCATGTCCAGCAGGTCGGAGATGGAGTAATTTTTGTAGCGCACGGCCAGGGTTTCGGAGTTGTAGCGGCGGCCGCGACAAACATCGCAGGTAACGTAAACGTCGGGGAGAAAATTCATTTCAATTCGTTTGAGGCCGTCGCCCTGGCAAGCTTCGCAACGGCCGCCTTTGACATTGAAGCTGAAGCGGCCGGGGCGATAACCGCGCTCCCGCGATTCGGGCAGCATGGCGAACAATTCACGAATCGGCGCAAAGACGCCGGTATAGGTAGCCGGATTGGATCGCGGGGAGCGGCCGATGGGGGCCTGATCAATTTCGACGACTTTGTCGATGTGCTCGGCGCCACGGATTTCACGGAATGCGCCTGGGCGCTCCATAGAGCGATAGAGCTTCTGAGCCAAGGCGCGATAGAGGATGTCATTGACCAGCGTAGATTTTCCCGAACCTGAAACGCCGGTAATGACAATCAGCAAACCGAGGGGGAAATTGACGTCGATGTTCTTCAGGTTATTGGCCTGGCAGCCCAGGAGCGAGAGCGCCTTGGCGCCGGGGGTGCGCCGGGCGTGCGGCACAGGAATCTGTAGTTTTCCGGAAAGGTAGCGACCGGTAAGAGAATGTTCGCTGGCGGCGATGGCTGCGGGCGTTCCCAGAGCGACTAAATGGCCGCCGGAATTGCCGGCGCCCGGGCCCAGGTCAACGACGAAATCGGCGCGCCGGATGGTCTCCTCATCGTGCTCCACGACCAGTACGGTATTGCCGAGATTGCGAAGCTGCTCCAACGAAGTGAGCAGCCGATGATTGTCGCGCGCGTGCAGTCCAATGGAGGGCTCGTCGAGCACATAGAGCACGCCGCGAAGCCTGGAGCCGATCTGAGTGGCCAGGCGAATGCGCTGCGACTCGCCGCCCGAGAGCGTGGCGGCAGAACGGTCCAGACTGAGGTAGCCCAGCCCTACGGCGAGCAAAAAATCCAGCCGCTCGGCGATTTCCGCCAGGGGGCGGCCGGCGACCTTGCGTTGCCGCAGGGTGAGCCCGTGGCGAACGCGATCGACTGTGGGGCGCGCATCGCTCAGAGCCAGGGCGGTGAAATCCGAGATGGAGAGATCGCCCACTTTGACCGCCAGACTTTCCGCCCGCAGGCGCCTTCCGCCGCACACGGCACAGGTAACCGCAGACATGTATTGCGTCAACCATTCGCGATATCCGTCGGAATTGGTTTCGGCAAGATTTACCTCTAGAATCCCGAAGACCCCTGGGAATCGCAATCCGGCATTTTTTCTCTCCCGCGAGCGTGAAGTCGGTGCCGCTTCATTTCCATTTGGCGCATTCCCTGCGAGGAGACGTTGCGTAGGGGGATGGCCATAAAGGATCAAGTTTTGCTCGCGCCGCGTCAATTTTTCGAAGGGCTTGGCGAGATCGAAGCCATGCGCGACGGCCGCGATCTCCAAAGTGCGCTTCAGATAGACGGAACCTGAGCCCGGTCCCAATCCGCCTTCGAAAAGCGGCCGTGACCAATCCACAATCACCTTGGCGGGATCGAAATCGTATTTTGAGCCCAAACCATTACAGGCGGGGCAAGCGCCATAGGGTGAATTGAAGCTGAAAGAACGGGGCTCAAGCTGCGGTACGGAAATGCCGCATTCCGGGCAGGCCAGCTTTTCCGAAAAGACTTGTTCCGTGCCGTCGACGACCGAGACGGTTACTATGCCCCGGGCCAGCTTGAGGGCGGTGTTTAGCGATTGCGTCAGGCGTTCGGCTATACCGGGCTTGACCAGGAGGCGGTCGACGACGATTTCAATGTCGTGATTCTTGCGCCGGTCCAGGCGGGGCGGTTCGTCGAGCGGGCAGAGGACCCGGTCAATGCGCGCACGGGTGAACCCGGCGCGGGCCATTTTGTCGAGCTCTTCGCGGTATTCTCCTTTACGGCCGCGGACGATGGGAGCGAGCACCATGATGCGATCGCCTTCACGCGCCAGTTCGCCGCTGAGCACCGCCTGGACGATCTGTTCGCTGGACTGCCGCGCAATGGCCCGGCCGCAGTTCGGGCAATGGGGCACGCCGATGGAGCTATAGACGACACGGAGGTAATCGTAGATTTCAGTGATCGTGCCCACCGTGGAACGCGGCGAACGTGTGGTGGTCTTCTGCTCAATGGCAATGGAGGGCGAAAGGCCGTCGATAGAGTCGACCTCCGGGCGTTCCATCTGGTCCAGAAACTGACGGGCATAAGCGGAAAGGGATTCCACGTAGCGGCGCTGCCCCTCGGCGTAAATCGTGTCAAACGCCAGGGAGGATTTTCCTGAGCCAGATAATCCGGTGATGACCGAGAGCGAATTACGCGGAATTTCCAGGCTGATGTTTTTCAGGTTGTGCTGGCGGGCGCCGCGAACGGTGATGCTCTTCAATGTCATAGGGAAGCTATGCCGCGCCGCGCGCACAGAGGATGCGAGCGCACGGTGGGCAGAATACGGCCAGAGTAACCCTAGACGTTAACAAGCTCTCCAGTACAGGTCAAGGCGCCGGGGACTACCCTATATCTCCTGTGGCGATGGGCACGATTCTCGGCGGCGGGACGATTATGCAATTTCAACTCCTAATGCCGAACTGGCTCACGGGCAAAAGACCACCCGGCGTCTTCCGTCTCCGGCGGCGAATGGGGTGGGCCACGCGGCATAAATGCAGAGCCGTCTCATTTGCAAGTCTTCGCGGCCTCGGGTGACCAGAATTTTTTCCCCGGACGTGTTCCTTTTTACCAGGGGACATTTCAGAAAGGCTTGCAATTTCAGGAGCTTAAGTTTGGCGCGCCGCGTGCCCTAAAGATTACCCGAAGGGGGAAGACGAGCCGAGGATCCCTTTAGGGGATTGAGGGCTGGGCCGGCGCGATCTTCCCCCCGACCTTTTTTTGCCCGTCCAAGAGATTTCTCCCCCTGTTTCGAGCGACACCACTCATAGCCTGCGTAAGCAATCCCGAAAAGATGGGCTCGGTCTTGGCGCCCCTCCTAACGGATGCTAGGCCTTCCGCAACGGCCTCACATCGACTTCGCTGATAAAACTCTGGGGACTTTGCGTGACCAGCATGGCTACGGCGTGGGCTACATCTTCCGGCTGCAGAAGTGTGGCCGGATTCCTCCCGGCGTGGGAAGAGAACTCCGTGGCCACACTGCCGGGGCAGATCACGCCTACGCGAACCCCGTGCGCCCGCAGATCCTCTGCCATGCAGGCGGTTAAGCCCATCAAGCCCCATTTGGACGCGCAATAGATGGCTCCGCCGGGGAAAGCGCTTTTGGATGCGAGCGAACTGATGTTGATGATGTGGCCGCGCCCCAGGCGGATCATCGCGGGAGCTACCGCCCGGCTGGTTAGGAACACTGCTTTCAGATTCGTGGCAAGGACCGCATCCCAGTCAGATTCGGTGCGCTCATGAAATGGGCCGAACATGCCGAGGCCAGCGTTGTTTACCAGAATTTCCACCTCGCCGAAGCGACTGCAGGTTTGCTCAATCATTCCGTGGACCTCTGCGGCGTGGGTTACGTCCGCAACGATGGGCAGAGTTCTTATGCCTTCATTACGGAGGCTTGCGGCGGTTCGTTCGAGGTCATCCCGGCTCCTTGCGCAAATGGCCACGGATGCCCCCAGCCGGCCAAGCCGCAAGGCAATGGCCCGGCCAATGCCGCGACTAGCTCCCGTGACCAAGGCAGTTTTTTCCGAGAGCACCGGGCCGGTAAGGAGAACGGCATGTTCCTCGGGAAGTGGGGTGGACATTTTTCACCTCGGCGACAATCCTTTTTGATTGGGAATTCATCATAGCAGTTAGAGATTTAAAGGCCGGCCGGAGCTGGAAATTCGCCCGACTCATTGAATTACAGGGAACGCGCTTGCGCCGTCGGAGAAATTTCCCCTATAATCCCCTGATCTTGGACCCTGGTCGGCAGTTCGTAATCGGCGGCAAATTACAAGTGGGAAGGTCAGCAGTAGAAATTTGCCGGGGAGGCAGGTTGATGAAACCAGCGTGCAAATGGGTCTCTGTGGCGTTTATCGCAGCGGCGTTGGTGATCAGCGCCGCAGCCGCGACCTGGGCGGCCCCTCAAGAGCAACAGCAGAAACCGAACTATACCTTGGCGGAGTACAACGCCTACCAGGATGCACATAACGAGAAAGATCCGCAGGCGAAGGTCAAGAAGCTTGATGATTTTGTCATGAAATTTACGGGTTCCGCTTTGATGATGTACATCTATGGGGACTACTACATCACCTATTACAGTCTCAAAAATTATCCGCAGACGATCGAGTACGTCGATAAGCTCCTGGCGTTGCCGATGGTCGATCTAGGGACACGCTTGCAGAGCCTCGGATATCGCGCGCAAGCCATGCTCTATGGTTCCAGCATGAAGGAGTTGCAAACGCCGGAAGCTTACACGAAGGCCAAGGATGCCGCGGCGCAGGGTTTGCAGACGTTAAACCAATGGCAAAAGCCCCAGAACATGAGCGACGAGCAGTTCGCAAACAATAAGAAAGGGCTGGGTGTCCTCTTCAACTCCGTGGCCGGCATCGCCGAATCGGGCTTGAAGGACTATAAGTCCGCCGCCGAATCCTATAAGGCCGTTCTGGCGCTCGATCCGAGCGATGCGGTGACGCACTTCCGGCTGGGCGTGGCCTACCTGCAAGAGATGCCGCCGGATGCCCCGAATGGGTTTTGGGAACTGGCGCGTTCGATCGCCTTGAAGGGACCGGGCGAAGCGCAGGTGCGCACTTATCTGCGAAACCAACTGCTGCACTACCAGCAGCCGTCCTGCGATAAGCTGGCCGACGACGAAATGAACCAGATGATCACGCTTGCGGGCACCAGCGCAGATCGTCCGGCTTCGATGACGATTCCCAGCGCCGAAGAGTTGCAGAAAACGCGGGACGATATATCGAATTTTCTGCCTTGGCTGCAAGAGGGCGCCGATCACGGCAAAGTCATGTGGCTGGCGACCTGCGGCTTGGAATTTCCTGACGTTGGCGTGAAGGTTCTCGATATTATGCCGGGCGACAACGACAGCTTTACTCTCAAAGTCTATCGGCCGGCCGCCGCAGATCCCGATGCTGCCGCCAAAGAAATGGATGCGGCAACCATGCCCAATATGGAAGTGCACATTGTTGGCCAACCCGATGCCAAGCGCCTGATGAAAGACGACGCCGTGCGCTTCACGGGGACACTCAAGGACTATCAGCAGTCGCCCTTCATGCTGACCTGGGACAATGGCAAGGTCAATCAGGAGGATTTGCAGCCCGCACCCACTGGCGGAAAGCGCCCCGCGCGGTCCGCGGCACCAAAGCGGCCCGGCGCGTGAGCTGGAAATGAATTAGGACGAACAAAAAACTCGGGAGTATCGAGGACGGCCCTATGATTCGGGGCCGTTCTCATTTATGGCAGGGCTGCGAGCTGGGCCGTCAGGCGCGCCGATGGTGCCGGTGGTCCAGCTTGTAAAGACCGATTTTGCGGCTCAGCGTATTGCGATGTATGCCCAGCAGGCGCGCAGCGCGAGATTGATTTCCATTGGAGCGATCGAGCACGCGCTTGATGAATTTTTTTTCAAACTCGTTTACAGCTTCGTCAAACAGAATGCCTCGCTCGACCATCTGACCCACTAACGCTTCGAGTTGATCTTTCACGGTCTTTTGCTCCGCAAGACTCTTCTGATTGTTTCGATTCTACAATCAGGACAGTTCAGCGCCCGCCAACAGGCGATACGCTTCACGGTACTTGGCCCGGGTCCGTTCCACAACTTCAGGAGGCAATTGGGGGCCGGGCGGCTGTTTATTCCAGCCAATGCTCTCCAGGTAATCGCGAACATACTGCTTATCAAAGGAAGGCTGCGAACGGCCCGGCTCATAGCCCCGCGCGGGCCAAAAGCGTGAAGAATCGGGCGTGAGCGCCTCATCAATCCAGATGAGTTCGTCGCCGAGGAGCCCGAATTCAAATTTCGTATCCGCTATGAGGATTCCGCGTGGTTCGGCGTAAGCCGCGGCGCGGCGATAGATTTGCAGGCTGATGGATCTGAGTTCCTCGGCCCGATCGCCTCCCACGCTCGCCACCACGTCATCGAAGGAGATGTTCTCGTCGTGGCCCGCAGTGGCTTTGGTGGCTGGCGTGAAAATCGGAGCAGACAGACGGTCTGACTCGCGAAGGCCAGGAGGCAGAGCTACGCCGCAGACCTTTCCAGTGGCGCGATAATCTTTCCAGCCCGAGCCTGCCAAGTATCCCCTCACCACGCATTCGATAGGCAACGGCCGGGTCTTGCGGCATAACATGGATCGCCCGGCAAGCTGCTGACGATACGCGGCAGCCGCGGCAGGAAAATCTGTCGCGCTCAAGACGTGGTGGGCAACAATATCGCCGAGCGTCTCAAACCAGAAGAGCGAAAGCTGTGTGAGCACACGGCCTTTGTCGGGAATCGGAGTGGGAAGCACGACGTCAAAAGCGGAAAGCCGGTCTGTGGCCACAAGCAGCAGATCGTTTTCCACTTCGTAGAGGTCGCGAACTTTGCCCCTCGACAGCAGTTTGAGGCCGGGAAAATCCGTTTCCCAAACAACAGCGCTGATGTAAGGAGATGCCACGAGTGAATTTTTGTCCTGGTGAAGAGGCGGGTATTCTAGCGCAGAGCTAGGCGATGTCAACAGTGAAGAAAAATGGAACGTGGAAAATTAAGTTACAGAATGGCGCCGACGAGCAGAGAAAATGTTTTAGAGTCAAGCTGAAAATTTCGAGCTGTGAAATTTCAAGCTGCGTGGGTCGCGCTGGAGCGGGCTTGCTCCCAATTCACGGAAACAAGCTTGGAGACGCCGGGCTCCTGCATGGTCACGCCGTAAAGGACGGAAGCCATCTCCATGGTGCGGCGGTTGTGCGTCACCACGATGAACTGGGCATCCGTGCTCATCTCTGCCAACATCTGAGCGAAGCGGCCGACGTTGGTCTCGTCGAGAGGCGCATCGACCTCATCCAGGATGCAAAACGGGCTGGGCTGGCAGCGGAACACGGCGATCAACAAAGCGAGCGCCGCGAGCGCCTTTTCACCGCCGGAAAGCAGGAGAACGTTTTGCAGACGCTTTCCAGGCGGCTGCGCAGCGATATCAATTCCCGCCTCGCCGGAGCTGTCGGGCTCAGAGAGGCGCATCTGTCCGGTGCCGCCCCCAAAGAGCGTTTGGAACGCGGTTGCGAAATGCGAGTTGATGATGGCAAACGCTTCTTCAAATTTCTGCCGGGAAATCTGGTCCAGTTCACCGATCGTCTGTTGGGTATCGGCAATGGATTGCAGCAGATCGGCCCGTTCGCGCTCGAGGAAGCTGAAGCGCTGTTCACATTCGTTGTATTCTTCGAGGGCCATCATGTTCACCGGACCCATAGCCTCGGCGCGCGACTTCAGGTCTTGATAGTGCGCCTCGGAGGCCGCCAGATTATCCCCTTCGAGCAGCGCGTCTTGCTCGGCTAGGAGGTCTTCGGGATGAGCGTTGAGTTCGTTCAGACACGCGGCGCGGAGATGCTCTCGCTCGGCATCGGTGCGGGCGCGTTCGACCTCCTGGCGATTGCGATCTTCCCGAAGCTCGCTTAGAGTTTGCCTTCCGCCTCGGAGCGCATTGTCGACTTCGCTGGTGCGCAGGCGGACTTGATTCCATTCGCGCTCCAGATCGGCTTTTTGCCTTTCGCGGTGCTCGCGTTCGGTGCGCAGCGATTCCATCTGCAGGCGTTGCTCCTCGCTCCGTGTGACGAGGTCGGCTTCCTCAGCCTGAATCGTTGCTTGCTGGGCGGAAAGGGAAGATAACCGCGCGAGAAGCTCCTCACGTTCCTCTCCGCTGCGCATCGAAACGGCCGTGGCGCCGGAAAGCCGCTCCGTCACGGCTGCCTGTTCGGCACGCTTGACGGCAACTTCGTCATGATGCGCCTGCGCCGACAGGCGGACCTTGCTGATGAGCGCGGTAGCTTCGGCCATATCGCATTCAGCCGCTTCGCGGTCTTTCAGGATGGCCTCGCGTTCCACGATCGCGTGCTCGGCTTTCTGTTTGGCGGCGTGAGCGTCGCGCCGAAGGTGTTGGACATCAGACTGGCAGGCCGCCAATTCTGTACTGAGCCGTGCCAATTCGGCGCGCGCCTGATCTCGTTCCAGGGTCGCAGCGACAACTTTCTTCCCAGCCTCGACGCGCTCCAGGGTCATCTCTTCGAGAGATCGTTCCGCTTGCTGGCGTTCCGATTCCAGCCGTTCGGCGGCGGATTGCAATTCGGCCAGGGTGCCTTCCAGCCGTGAAGCTTCGGCGTCCAGCGCACGCAACTCGCGCTTTGTGGCCAACGGGCCGGCTTCGGTCGGGCGCCCGCCTGTGACGGCGCGCCCGTGATAGCAGGTTCCATCCGGGGTCAGAAAAATGTACGACGGATTCTCGCGCGCCAGGCGCTCGGCGGCTTCGGGCGCCTCTACCAGGAAGGCAGACCGCAGCCGCGGCAAAAACTGCTTTGCCGCCGTGCCGAGGGGATTCCGAAATTCGACCAAACGGTCCAGGCGCGATACGCCGGATTCCTGAGAAAAAGGGGCAACAACCTCCTGTTCGCGGAGATCCAAGTTGCGCAGCGAATCGACGAAGAAGGTGGCGCGACCGCCGAACTCTTCACGCAAGAGGGCGATGCCGGCACGCGCATGGTCGAAGGTTTCCACGACCACGTATTCGAGCTCGTCTCGGAGAAACTGTTCTACGGCAGTTTCGTATTGAGGCTCCACCTCGGCATAGTCGGCGAGCAAACCGACGGCCCGGAAATTCCGAGCCGCTCCCTGGCCATTGGAAGCGAACAGCTTTTGCACGGTTTCCGTGCTATAGGAACGGTCACTCAGGACCTGTCCAAGCGCGTGGCGGCGAGCGCGCACGGCGGCAAGCGAATCGCGAAGGGCGTCACAGCGCGAGGCCATCTCGGCCTGATCGCTACGATAATTTGCGAGGCGTTGCTGGGCATCTGTCACGGAGCGCTCGAGAAGGCGCGCCCTCTCGGTTGCGGCTTGCCAGCGCAGGTCAGCCGCTTGCGAGCCCTCCCGGTAATGCAAAGATTCTTCCAATAGTGCCTGCTCGGATTTTTCCACCCTTTCGAGGGCGCCCGAATGATGCGCCAGCAACTGCCCGGCTTGCGCCTGCGCGTCCTGAACTCGAGCGAGGGTTTGGTCGAACTCCTGGATTCGGCGCCGTGATTCCGCAATACGCGCCTCGGCAGAATGGCTGATCGCCGACAACTCTGAGGAGCGGGCCGCAAGTTCGGCCACGACGGTCTCCAATCGCGCGGCGTCCTCCTGCAGGCGCGCGACGATCCCATCCTGGGCCGCGACGCGCGATTCGACGTGCGCCAATTGCGCGGCGGCTTGTTCGCGCTCACTCGCCAATTGGCGCCCACGCTCAGCGAGTTCTTCCTGGCGCTGACGGTTGAACAGGATGCGGTTCTCTGCGCGGTCCAGCTCCAGCGCAGCTTGGCCGATGAGGTTTTGGTTCTGACGCAATTCAGCATCCAGTTCATAGACGCGACGGTCCAGCCGCTCCTGTTCCGTTTCCAGCTCCGCGAGAGATTGGGACTGCTTCGTTTCCATTTCGGTGAGTTCCGCAAGTCGCAGGGCGAGTCGCTCGGTCTCGAGCTCCAGCCGGCGCGCCTTGCTCGCGAGCACTATGCGAAGCAGGGTTCGCATCTGCTCGCGAACCTCGACATATCGCCGCGCTTTAGACGCCTGGCGCTTGAGCGATGCCAGCTGTTTCTCGACTTCCACAAAGATATCGTTGACGCGCGAGAGATTGACCTTGGAGGACTCGAGCTTGGCCTCGGCAAGGCGCTTTTTGGTTTTGTATTTCGTAATTCCGGCGGCTTCCTCGATGATCGCGCGGCGATCAGAGGGCTTGGAACTCAGAACCTGTCCGATGCGTCCCTGTTCGATGATGGCGTACGAATCCGGCCCGAGGCCAATACCCATGAATAGTTCCTGTATATCGCGCAGCCGAGCGGTGCGGCCATTGATGAGATAGTCGCTTTGGCCGGAGCGATAGAGCCGGCGGCCAACGACCACTTCACCGGGGCGCAAGTGTGCCGCAGGTTTTTGAGCCGCGCGCGGCTTTCTGGGAGTCTTATCGCCGGCAACAGCGGTGGCTCCACTTTCAATCTCAACCGGGGTGGTGTCAGCGAATTCCGCCTCCTCAGCGAAGGGGGGCAACCCTTCGCCTGCGTCAGGGGCAATCTCGCCGGGATTCGTGGCTGCTGCTGGCGATTCGCCGAGTACGCGCCGCGCCGCCTCCGCCAATTCGGTGTCCACGAGAGTTAAGGTGACCTCAGCCAAACCCATGGGAGGCCGCTTCGCTGTTCCATTAAAGATGCAGTCAGCCATTCGCTCTGCGCGAAGCGTCTTATGGCTTTGCTCCCCCAGGACCCAGGAAACGGCATCGACGATATTCGATTTGCCGCATCCGTTCGGCCCGATGATGCAGCTCAGCCCGGTGCCGCTAAAAGTCAGGTGCGTTTTTTCGCAAAACGACTTAAAGCCAACCAGTTCGACTTTGCGGAGTTTGAGCAAGAGATCCCTTAAGTTCCGCCACGCCCCGCCAAAGCGACGCCGCTTGGGCGGATACGTGTTCGGTTTCCTCGAGCGGAGGGGATGCGCGACGACAACTTTGGCGGGTCGTGTAGCAGTGGCCCAGCCGTCCGGCGCTTGGATCGGCGGTTACAGGCCGCACCATAACACATGGTCCAAGGAGTGTAAAGCATTGCCCGCCGCCGCTTTCTAGAACGAAATGAACGTTTGGTATCTCATGGTTGAGCCATGTTCACACGAATTTCAACGCGCTTGGGCGCGTTGCTGCCGTTTTAGCGCTCGGCTAGAATGCTAGCTCATCGCGAGGGCGGATGCCGGCGCCACGTTTCTCAGCATATCATTTGAGTAACGGGCGCCCCGGCCGGAGGGATGCCGCACGATCAATGGGAGATATCGTTTTCCAAAATACGCTCGGAGGACAGAGCCAGGTCTTTGTGCCGCTGCATCCGGGCCAGGTGAGAATGTATACATGCGGCCCCACCGTCTACGACTTCGCCCATATTGGCAATTTTCGGACGTTCGTTTTCCAGGATATCCTGCGTCGCTTTCTGCGCTCGCGCGGTTTCGAGGTCATGCAGGTGACGAACTTCACCGATGTGGACGATCGCATCATCACGAAAGCCGCAGAGGCAAAGGTCAATATACGCGATTACACCGCCAAATATATCGAGGCTTTTCTTGCGGATCAGCGGGTATTAGGTATCCAAAAACCGGAATACATGGTGCGGGCCACCGACCATATCGAGGATATGGTACAGCTCATCGAGCGGCTAACGGCTAAGGGCTTTGCCTATGTGAGCGAGGGATCGATCTACTTTCGCATATCGCAATTTCGCGATTACGGCAAGCTGACCCATGTGGATATGGCAGGCATCAAGGCCGGGGCGCGTGTGGATGTAGATCGCTATGACAAGGCTGATGCGCGCGATTTCGCGCTCTGGAAAGCTCCCAAGCCGGGGGAGTTTTTCTGGGAAACGCGAATCGGTCCAGGCCGACCGGGCTGGCACATTGAGTGCTCGACCATGGCCATGAAGTATTTGGGAGAAACGATCGACATTCATTCCGGCGGCGTGGACCTTGCCTTTCCGCACCACGAAAATGAGATCGCGCAGTCCGAGGCCGCGACGGGAAAACCCTTTGTGCGCTATTGGCTTCATGCCGAACACCTCCTGGTCGACTCTCAGAAGATGTCCAAATCGCTGGGCAACTTTTATACCCTGCGCGATTTGCTCGAAAAAGGAAACAAGCCATCCACCTTACGCTATTTGCTGGCGTCGGTCCCTTACCGGCGTCAACTCAATTTCACGCAAGAAGGTCTGCAGCAAGCGGCTAGCTCTATCGAACGCTTGCGGAATTTTGCCATGCGCCTCAAGACCGCCAAGTTCCCGGAGGGGACTTCCGCGCTTAGCGAGAGCGCAGAGCGGGCCCGCGAGAATTTTGAAGCCGGGCTAGAAGACGATTTGAACACGGCCCAGGCTTTGGCGGCGGTATTCGATCTGATCCGGGAAGCCAATGTGGCCATGGATCACGGTGAATTTCGGCAAGGCGATGTAGCACCGGTGTGCAAGGCTCTGGAGTTATTTGATGCTATTTTTGCCGTTCTCCAGGATGATGACGAGGAGAACCTCCGCTCCGTCGGTATAGGCGCGCGCGGCAGCGTCCCGAGCAACGAAGAAATCGAGGAGCGCGTCGCGGCGCGGCAACTAGCACGCAAGACGCGTGATTTTGCAAAGGCCGATCGCATCCGCCAGGAGTTGGCCGACCAGGGTATTATTCTCGAAGACAGCAAGGACGGGATCGTTCGCTGGAAGCGCAAGTAAATGAGCATCCGCAGATTCGAGGAGGCATTTATGAAAGGACTGGTTGCGGCGGTATGGTTCGGGCTTCTCGCGGCCCCGGCGTTCGCACAGCAAGCGCCGCCGGCTCCGGGCATTCAGAACGCTCCGGAAATTCCTTTTGAGTCTGTGCCGTTCCTGAAACTGACGCCTGAGCGCAATCTGGGCGAAGTTTTGGGAGTGGCGGTCAATTCCAAGGGGCACGTCGTGGTCTTGAACCACCCCGGCAGCGCGGGCGCTGGCCCGGTTTACGGCGAGTCCACCACGCAAATAATGGAGTTCGATGAAAAAGGCAACTATGTCCGCGAGATCGGGCGCGGCGTTTACGGCCTGGCCTACGCGCACTCGGTACGCTTCGACAGGTACGACAATCTGTGGGTCGTGGACAAAGCGACGATGTCAGTAATGAAGTTCGATCCGCAAGGAATGGTGGTGATGAACCTGGGGCGCCGCGATGAAGGTCCGGACGAACCGCGCTACCGGCACGCCGATCCTCCGCCAACCCCGGTGGACGGCTATTTCAACGGTTCCACCGACGTCACCTGGGACAAAGGCGATAACATCTACGTTAGCGACGGTTACTTCAATTCGGAGATCGCCAAGTTCGATAAGCACGGATATTGGCTCAAGCGCTGGGGCGCGCCCGGCAAGGGCGGAGAACACGCTAATGAGAACCCCGGCCACTTCAGCAACCCGCACAATATCGGGATCGATCGCAACGAGAATATCTATGTTGCTGACCGCGGCAATCGGCGCATTCAAGTGTTCGACACCGACGGTAACTTCAGGAAATTCATCTTCCTGAATGTGCCCTACGACAAGACGCGCCACCCGGTGCTGGGGAACATGCCCGCCAACCGGCCGGATGAAACGCGACCCTGGACGATCTGCATCACCAACACGACACCGCAGTATCTTTACACCTCAGATGAGGAGCCGGGCCGCATCTACAAGATTTCTTTGCCTGATGGCAAAATCCTCGGCGTGCTCGGCAAATCAGGCCATGAAATCGGGCAGTTCAGCTGGGTGCACGGCATCGCCTGCCCCGATGAGAATACACTCTACGTCGCGGATATGAACAACTGGCGACTGCAAAAGCTGATCTTGCATCCCGACAAGAAGCTCGTTTCAAGCAAGTGAGACGAGGATGATTTGATCAATTAAGCCGCACTTTACGCGACGTTTCCGCCTACATAACTCCGGAGCGCGTGTACAATCGTTCCATGGCCAAAGGATCGCTTCGGACTGAAACCCTCGTTCACACAAAGCTGCCGCACCTGATCACTCCGCTGCCCGGGCCCAATGCTAAACGGGTGATCGAACAGGATCGGCGGCATATCTCGCCATCCTACACGCGCAGTTATCCGCTCGTTGCACGGCGCGGCCTGGGCGCTCTCGTTGAGGATGTCGACGGCAATACCTTTCTTGACTTCAATGCGGGGATAGCTGTGGTGGCAACCGGCCACTGCCATCCCGAGGTGGTCGCCGCGGTCCAGCGGCAAGCGGCCGAGCTCATTCATATGTCCTGCACCGATTTTTACAACGAAGGTATGGTCGAACTGGCGCAGAAGCTAGAAGCGATATCACCAGGCAGCGAACCCAAGAAAGTCTATTTCGGAAATTCGGGAACTGAGGCGATCGAGGCGGCTATCAAGCTCGCGCGATATCATACCAGGCGCGAGAAGATCATCGCTTTTTATGGGGCTTTTCACGGGCGGACCTTGGGTTCGCTTTCGCTCACCGCTTCCAAAGCCGTGCAACGGACGGGATTCGGAAGCCTGCTTTCCGGTGTTTTCCATGTCCCTTATGCCAACCCTTACCGCTGCCCTTACGGACGCCAGCCGCAGGATTGCTGCACGGATTGCGCCAGGTTCATCGAGCGCGAGCTTTTCAAGAAAATTGTGGACCCGCAGGAAGTGGCTGCAATCATCGTGGAGCCAATCCAGGGCGAAGGGGGATACGTTCCGGGCCCTCCGGAGTTTCTGCGGGATTTGCAGCGCATTTGCCGGCAGCATGGAATCCTTTTCATAACTGATGAAGTGCAGAGCGGCATGGGCCGGACGGGCAAATGGTGGGCGGGGGATCACGCGGGCGTCGAGCCCGACATTTTGTGCGTTGCCAAAGGCATCGCCTCGGGACTGCCGCTTTCTGCGACGATCGCTCGATCCAGCGTCATGGATTGGAAGCCGGGCGCCCACGCGTCAACCTTCGGCGCGAATCCAGTATCCGTGGCCGCGGCTTTAGCAACACTTCGGCTGGTTCAGGAACAATATATGGAGAATGCGCGGCGCATGGGCGAGTATATTTTTGGGCATCTCTCGAAGTGGCGCGACAAGTTCCGGATTGTTGGAGACGTCCGCGGCAAGGGTTTGATGATTGGCATCGAGATCGTAGCGGATCGCCAAACGAAAGAGCCTGCGCCGAAGCTGCGCGATGCGATTGAAAATCTGGCATTTGCCAAGGGAGTGTTGGTGCTGGGAGCAGGCGCAAATACCCTAAGGCTTGCTCCTCCGCTCGTAATCGACGAAGAGCAAGCAGATTTCGCGATGGATGCCCTCGAGGCGTGCATCCGGGAGGCGGAATCCCTGGTTTAAGGGGCCGAATCAGAATACGCCCCCGAGCCGCTGATATCCGCGAGAGCAAAACGAATGCGCGTCTTCTCCAGCTTTATTTTTGGGATGGTCGAATGGGCGGCAAGGAATGGCTTGGCGCCACAGTCCCTGCCTTCGGATGGCGGTCCACGACGACAACCTCGACATCTGATGGGTGTACGCGGCGAGACCTTTGCGTATTGGTATTTGCGGCGCCACGGCTATGTTATGGTCTGCCGCAACTTCCGTGCTCCGGGCATAAAGGGTGAGATCGATCTCGTCGGCTTTGACGGACCGGTATTGGCCTTTATAGAAGTGAAAACAAGGACGACTAAGCCCGGCCCTTCCAGCTTACCGGAGGATGCCATCACCGCGGATAAGCGGCGCTTTCTCGCGCGAATGGCAAGGCAGTTTTTGATCGACCGCAGGCTAGACGGTGTGAACTGGCGCTTCGACGTCTTGGCGATCGAGTCGCGGGCAGGCAATCGCCCGGTCGTACGCTTGCACAAAGGGGCCTTTACTGACCAATAGGTCGCAAGCGCTCTGGCTGGGCTTTGCAGGTTCCCGGGCTCAAGCTAAAGTATCCTGCTCAGGATACAATTAAAGGTTGCCAAAGCGGCGTTCCCGGCCCCAGGTGCCGCGGCACGTCAGGAGGATGCGTTGCCGGAGTTACGTAAGGACCCGATTACAGGTCGCTGGGTCATTATCTCGACTGATCGCGCTAAGCGGCCGTCCGACTTTGTGCGCGAAAGCGTGCGTATGGAGGGCAAGGGTTTTTGCCCTTTCTGCCTGGGGAACGAGACGAAAACGCCGCCGGAAGTCTTGGCCTATGGACGTAACGGCGGCGGCCCAAATACACCGGGCTGGACCGTCCGCGTAGTCCCCAACAAATTCCCGGCGCTCGGCATCGAGGGCGACCTTGACCGCCAGGGCGATGGCTTGTTTGATCGCATGAATGGCGTGGGAGCGCACGAGGTGATCGTGGAAACCCCCGATCACCAAAGCACCTTGGCCACCCTGCCAGTTCGTGCCATCGAGGATGTGTTGTGGGCCTATCGCGATCGGGTGCTGGACCTGAAAAACGACAAGCGCTTTCGTTATGCACTCATCTTCAAGAATCACGGTGATGCAGCGGGAGCCTCTTTGGAACATTCGCATTCGCAACTGATTGCTTTGCCCATTGTGCCCAAGCGAGTCCGCGAAGAGCTCGATGCATCCAAACATTACTACCGCGAGAAAGAACGCTGCATTTTCTGCGACATGATCCGGCAGGAAACCGAATCCGGCATCCGCGTCGTCGGCGAAAACGACCAGTTCATTTCGATTGCTCCTTACGCTCCTCGTTTCCCATTCGAGCTTTGGCTGCTGCCCAAGCAGCATAGTTCTGCATTTGAGAACAATCAGAGCTCGGTCTACTCCAGCCTGGCGCGCATGCTCAAGGACACGTTGGCGCGGCTAGACACCGTGCTCGATCGTCCCGCGTACAATTTCATGCTGCACACCTCGCCTGTGGGCGAGGAAATCAATGACCACTATCATTGGCACTTCGAGATCATACCCAAGTTGACCAAAGTGGCGGGATTTGAGTGGGGAACGGGTTTTTACATCTGTCCAACGCCGCCCGAAGAGTCCGCACGTTTTCTTCGGGAGGCGCAGGTCGCCGCTACATCCGCAGCGTGAAAGAAGATCGAGTTTGCGGATACGCTCTTTCGGTCCTCTGCCGGCTGACTGACATACTCCGCCGCTTTTCGATATACTGGCGGGCATTGGGCGCGGTACCCAAGAGGCCCAAGGGAGAGGTCTGCAAAACCTCCATTCGTGGGTTCGAATCCCACCCGCGCCTCCACCATATCATGCGTGTTTTCCGCGATTTACTGCATCCTCGTGGGCATCTGTACCTGATTTGTACCTGGTGAAGGATCT
>DASPYR010000151.1:0-3389 GCA_035636675.1 Rugosimonospora sp.
CTGGCGGCGCTCATGGGCGCGCTGCCCATCGCCTTGGGGTTCGGAGCCGATGGAGCATCGCGGCGCCCGCTGGGTCTGGTGGTCGTCGGTGGGCTCATCGTTTCGCAGTTCATCACGCTTTACGTCACGCCGGCCATTTACCTGTCACTTGAAGAGTTCCAGGAGAAAGTCCTGGATCGCACCAGCTTTTTCCGCTCAACCCGGGGGCGTGCACCTCAGCCGGAGCATGCGGTCGAGAGCTTCGTTTCGCATGACTGACAGCCGAAGCGCTTTGCGAAGCGGGCTGGGGACCGCAGGCGTGGTCGCGGTCCTGGCCGTGGCGACCTTTCTCACCGGTTGCACCGTCGGGCCGAAATACGCCAGGCCCTCGGCAGCGGCGCCTCCCGCTTACCGAGAGCTTACTCCGGAGAACTTCAAGGATACCGACGGATGGAAGCAGGCCCAGCCGGGCGATGCAAACTTGAAGGGCAATTGGTGGGAGATATTCAACGATCCGCAGCTCAACACCCTGGAAGCGCAGGTGAACGTATCGAACCAGAATATTGCCGCAGCCGCCGCGAGTTTTTTGGCGGCGCGAGCGCTCGTCAGGCAAACTCGCGCGCAATATTATCCGACCATCACCGCGAATCCGAGCATCACCAACGCGCGACCGTCTTCGGGACAATTCGGCGGAGTCAGGGCCGGAAGCTCTTCGGCGAGCCCCGGTTTTGCGCTGACGTCGTTTACCGATTATTCCTTGGCCTTTGACGCTTCCTGGGTGCCCGATTTCTGGGGGAAAATCCGCAACACTTTTCTGGAAAATGCCGCGGCCGCTCAAGCCAGCGCCGCCGATTTGCAAAATGTGCGCCTGACCGCGCAGTCCGAGGTGGCTGTAAATTATTTTGAAATACGCGCCCAGGATGTGCTGAAGCAGCTCTTCGACCAGACCGTGGCGGCCTACCAGGACTCGCTGGAGCTGACGCAGATTCAATTCAATGCGGGCATCGCCTCGGACGAGTCCGTGGCCCAGGCGGAGACACAACTCGAGGCCACGCAGGCTCAGGACACCAATCTCGGCATTGCCCGGGCGCAATTCGAGCACGCCATGGCCATGCTGCTGGGCCAGCCCGCGTCGGTTTTTTCATTGCCCGCCGCGCCACTCGCAGCCAATCCGCCGGCCATTCCGTTTGGCGTGCCCTCGCAAATTCTGGAGCGCCGGCCCGACGTGGCGTCTGCCGAGCGCCTGGTCGCGCAGGCCAACGCGCAGATCGGCCTGGCGACCGCGGCGTATTATCCGACGGTTACATTGAGCGCGACGGGCGGATTCTCGAACACTTCGCCCGCCGCGTGGTTCGTGTGGCCCAGCCGCTTCTGGTCCGTGGGTCCGGCATTAGCGGAGACGCTATTCGAGGGAGGATTGCGGCGCGCCACCGTGCAGCAGTTCCGGGCCTCCTACGACCGCAGCGTGGCCAACTATCGCCAGACCGTGCTCACCGCGTTCCAGCAGGTGGAAGATAATCTCGCGGCTTTGCGCATTCTCTCGCAGGAGATCCGGCAGCAAGATACAGCGGTCAGTTCGGCGCAAAGAAATTTGCAATTGGCCATGCAGCGCTACCAGGCGGGCATCGATCCCTACCTCAACGTGATCACCGCGCAAACCTCGCTGCTGACCAATCAGCAGGCCGCGGTCAATCTGCGCAGAGATCAGATGACCGCCAGCGTGCAGTTAATCGAGGCGCTGGGAGGCGGCTGGGATGCTGCGCAATTGCCATCGCTCAGAGACGTGAGCCAAGTGACACCCTCCACAAGCAGCATTAAGTAGCTGCTTCCGCGAGGAGCCGGTCGAAGTGATGGCGTTCGCCGGAAATAACGGCGAAAAAGATTTGCGATGACCGTGTAACTACTTGGGCTTCTCGGTTTGATCTTTCTGATTTTGCTTTTTCTGATTCTGGGCTGCGGTGGCTTCTTCGGCAATTTCCTTCTTATAGATCTGCGCCTCGGATTCCGAGCAGACCATCTCTCTCATTACGCATCGAGGAAGGTGGTCACGCCGCCAAGCGCAGCCACGTAGGGGCTGGCGGCCAGAAACTTCAGAAATTCGCGGCGGGCAGTACGAACAGAGGTTTATTCCATAGTGGCCGTACTCTAGCATCTCTGCCTGCGCCTGACCATATGCGATCGGGGCTCAATCACGATCGTTCGCGGTTTCGGATAGAATGAGAGCCCACTCGCGCCGCGTAGGAATAGTTTCGTTGGCGGCTTCGTAGCGAGCTGCCACGATGAGGAGATGAAGGTGATGAGAATAATCGGTCGAAGGGGATTCATGCTTGCAGCCGTGCTTGCGGCGATCGTTACGTTTGGAGGAGCGGCCTGCGCTCAAGGGACGCAATATCCCAAGCCGACCGAACTCCCCAATCCCTATCGTCTCGTCGCGGGCTGGCCGACGCTGCCGAAGAACATGAACGGAGGCCATTGGGGCGAGGTTATCCGAGTGGTTGTCGATCCGACGCAAAACGTTTGGGTCTTTCATCGCTGCTTCAATGTGGTGCCGCCGGGCAGCGCGACCTGTATCAATCGGGGACCGGCAAATCCGCCCATTCTGGAATTCGATGCCTCGGGGAAGCTTCTGAAGAGCTTTGGCGCGGGAATCTTTGCGTATCCGCATGGATTCACCATGGATCGAGACGGGAATTTGTGGGCGAGCGATGTAAATGACCAGCCAACGATACTCGGCACGTCCGCGAAGAACGCGGCCGGCGTGATCATGGGGCAGGAAGTGCTCAAGCTAAGCCCAGAGGGCAAGGTGTTGATGACCCTGGGCAAAGAGGGCGTGGCCGGAACTGGTCCGGACACGTTCGACCGGCCCACAGGCGTTGCCAATGCTCCCAATGGAGAAATCTTTGTGGCCGACGGTCATTACCCGAACAAGCACGACACAGCGCGCGTGGTGAAATTTTCAAAAGACGGCCGCTTTATCGAATCCTGGGGACACAAGGGTGCGGGGCCCGGCGAGTTCGACGAACCGCACGACATTTTCATCGGCGGCTCGCAGAATCGCGTGTACGTGGCCGATCGCAGGAATAGACGGATCCAGGTTTTCGACCAGGAAGGCAACTTCATCGCTGCGTGGAAGCAATTTGGCCAGCCGAGCTCGGTTTTTGTCGGAAAAGACGACACGATTTACGTAGGCGCGTCATTTCCGGATCCCCAAGCGAAGAAAGGTGAGCTGCGGGGCATCATCATTGGCAACGCTAAAGATGGCTCGCTCAAGGCGTTCATTCCCGATCCTGCGGACCTCGACCAGGTGATCACGGGAACTTCGGCGTCAGGAATCGCCGCGGACGACAAAGGCGCCATCTACGCGGCAGACGTCGGCACACACAACCTAAGAAAATACGTGAAGGTCAATT
>DASPYR010000152.1:0-5830 GCA_035636675.1 Rugosimonospora sp.
CAGCCAGTGCAGCTGTTTCGGAACACGCGCTTCAAGCGGCGATCGTCCGGAGTGCCGTCGGGCAGCGACGCCAGCAGTTGGTCGCCGGTCAATTGCCTTCGAAACTCCTTCAGCGGCTTTAGTGCAAAATCCTGATACTGCGCGGCGGTCAAATTGACTTTTGCTCGGGCTGTCTCGAAGGTGTCCGCCTGGGCCCAAACTTCGTATTCTCCCGGCGCCATTGGCGAGAAATAGTAATCGCCTTGCCCGTCGGTGAATACAGTCGTGGTGATGGTCCGCCCTTCCGCTTTCGCGGACACCGTTACGCCGCTAATTTTTTCGCCCGAATCCGATTTGACGGTTCCTGCGAGCAAGGGTCCATTCTCATCGGCTCCATAGGCCCATGCCGCGGCGGAGACGGCGAACACGATCGCCACGATTGCAAGAAGGAGGACCCCACGGACACGTTCCAACGAGAGAGTTCGCGTATTCCTCATCGCTCTGCTCCTTATGCTCTAATCGACTGGACCTTCACCTTTGCTTTGCGGGCTGCGCGGCGCTGGTTTGGGCACAGTTTTCAGATACTCAACGATGGCATTGATTTCGGAGGCCTTTAGTCCGTATCGAAAGCCCGGCATCTTGCTCGATCCTTTCCCGATGAAATCCCGCATGGCCTCTTCTTTGCCGTTCACGATGTCCCGGTATAACGAAGGACCATACATCGGGTTCGTCAGAGTTGCCTGCGTATGGCAGACGCTGCAGTTTTGTTGGAAGAGGCGCCTCCCAAGGGTCACGGTGTCGTTGGGAGAAGCCGGTGTGCTATTGCCGTTCTGAGCCGGCAGGGTAAGCGGAAAAAGCACAGCCAATAACAGCAGAACCATCGAGCCGTATTTCATGCCTGCCCCCGCCGGATGGATGATCGCAGATGCGGCATCACCTACACCAGGACATCGTTGAGAGTTAGGCATAGCAGATTTCTTAGCGGACCGCAATGGGGAGCGATTGGCGGGTGATGGGCCACTTTCCGAGAATGCCGTTTATTCAGGACTCAGCATGCCTAGGCTCCTATTCTCCATGGAACCACAAAGCGTACGCCGCAAACGTAAATGCCTAATGGTTCGCAGCGACCTTATCTGGCAGTTCGCTGTCGGGTCTGCGCTCGTAAATACCGGCGTCCCACTCTCCCATGGGTGGCGGGGCCAACGGCCGGACGAAACGATAGTGGGTTCTCAAATAATCGCCCAGCGGGCGGTCGAAATCGGTGCCGAAATTGGGTGCTCCCATTTCCCAGAACGTCCGGTTCGACCAGATCAGATAGCGCACGGGCGCGCGCTCGATCTCGGCGATGAGTTCGTCGGTCATCTTCCCTGGCACAAGGAGACCCGGCACGAACATGAATACTCGTGTGGGGCAGTAGGTCCCGGAGAGAAAATACAAGCTCGTGTCTTCCGGGAGCGATAGAACCGCTTCTCCTCGTGCGGCCTTCTCTTTCATAAAGGCAATCGCCAAGCCATACCTTTCGGCCATCAGCTTCGATACTCGAATCGTTCCGCGTGAAGTCGTCAGAGGTACGAGATCTTTCCTTTTCGGAAACACGCCTATGTGAAGCACGGCCGCGGTCAAACAGACCGAGCAAATCAGGAATTGGCGCTGGAGCACCACCTGAGACGAACGAGCGGATCGGGGCAAGAGGGAGGGAGCGAGAAGGAGAAAACCGAGAATCACCGGACCGTTATAGTAGATGGGATAGTCCGATACATTCATCCCCAGCAGGATGCGAAACGCCAGAAGAGCGGAAAAGGTAAGCAAAAGAGCGGCCGCAAGAGCCGTCTCCGTCCGCTGCTCCCAGAAGTACCAGCAAGCCGCGAGCGCCGCGATCACCACATACAAGACCATGTCCCGGGGAAGAAATATCGAACGGAACACGGTCTCCGCTTGCGGCCGCCACACGCCGATAACACACGCCACAGCCACAACGACGAGCGTCAGGGTGAAGATCGCACGTCGTTCCGATCGTGCGCGGCGCAGCACCATGCAGATTTCAGCGAAAACGGCGGCAACCAGGGCTGTACGAAGGGCTGCCTGCCCCAATGCCGGGCCATTGATGGCGAATCCCGTGGCCGCCAGCCACATTTTCCCGTAGGTCTTCATGTAGTACGTAGTCGGCCAGCTTATGATGTTCTCTTGGGTAATGAATTCCACTCCGCGTATGGAAATCATCCAAGCGGCCACTAATCCGCAGACGGTCGCTCCGGGCAAGATCGCCAAGAAGTCGCGGCCGATCCGCTTCCACGAATGCTGCTGGATGCAGCGTGCGGCAATCAGAACCAGCAAGGTTGCGTAGCAAGCCGCGCCAAATTCAAGTTTGTCCAGCAGCGCCAGAGCCGCGGTGCTGGCCGCCCCGAATGTCCACATCCACTTGTCAGAATGTGCCGCCAGGAGCGCGAAGAAAACAAATAAACAGGCGGCCAGACAGCCGTAAACCGCGGCAAAGCTGTAAGGCAGCGGGAAGCAAAAAATGTAGGGATTGAAGGCTTGGATGATAACGATCGCCGCCGTTGTCCAACCCGCCAGCCATGAGGATAATCGCATTCCAGCCGCGTACAGCAGCAACGCCGACGCTAAGGCCGATAGCGACCCCGCCCAGTACAACACATTCAGATTTTCACCGAACAAGCGGAATAAGTAAGCGTTCAGGTATACCGATAAGGGCGTGTATTGCCACCAGATATCGCGGTATAGCATCTTGCCTTCAGAGAGAACCGCAGGTACATACATTTCGTGCCCGCCATCAATGGTAAGGTTCCCCCAAGTGGCCCACGTCGCATACATCCGCGCGGCCCACAGGACGACAAGGATCACCAGCCCTGTGTAGGTTGTGCGGTTCCAAGATACGGGAGGACCAAGGCGCTCGAATAGCCGCGCCTGGAGTCGGCGGCACATAAGTAACGGTGCAACTGAGGGCGAACTCTGGACAGGATCTGTTGCTATAGCGCCGAGCAAGCCGATGCTCCCTTCCCTGATTGGATCAGGATCCCGAGCGTTGTAGCACCCGGCGGTTTGCGCCGAAGAAATCATTAAATCACGCCAGCAACAAGAGGGACTCACCGAAGCGCTCCGCTGTGTCCAGCAAGTGAAGTGATGGAGTGAGGACGCACCAGTCGGTTGGACAAAGGGCCGCCGGCGACGCAAAGATCGTGATGGGCGGTTCGGCAACCAGTTTTGGGCGCGTCAGGATAGACCTGAACAGGAAACCTGCCCTCACTCCGCGGGAACTGAAATGATCTCCCCGGCATCTATAATGCTACCCTCCCTCAGAAGATGTCTCGCGGCTTTGTCACCAAGGCGGCGCGAGCGGGCTAGCGAGACTTCCTACTGGAGGGAAACTCGACTGTGTCAATTGACCTCATTAAGCGCGTGCTCAGCACGATCTCTCGTCATGCCATGTTGCGGGCTGGCGATCGCGTGGGGGTCGGCGTCTCCGGCGGCTCGGATTCAGTGGCTCTGCTTCGGATTCTGCGCGAAGTAGGCCCGCAGCAAGGGATTCGCCTCGCCGTGCTGCACTTCAATCATGTCCTGCGGGGAGCGGCTTCGGAAGGCGACGAAGAATTCGTCGCGGCATTGGCCGCTCACTTCGAGCTTCCATTCTTTTCAGCTCGGGAGGATGTTGCAGGCGTCGCTCGTGCCAGGCACTGGAACCTGGAAGATGCCGCGCGGCGCTTGCGTTACGCATTCTTTGCCGCTCGCGTGGCGGAAGGCCGCATCGACCGCGTGGCCGTGGCGCACACCGCCGACGATCAGGCCGAGACCGTCTTGGCGCGAGTTCTCCGAGGGACAGGGCCCGCTGGCCTTGCGGCAATTTATCCCGTGAACGGCCAGGTAGTCCGCCCGCTGCTCGAGGTTCGTCGCGCTGAGTTGCGCGAATATTTGGGCAATCTGGGCCAGACGTGGCGGGAAGACGCAAGCAATTACGATCGCTCACGACTGCGCTCGCGCCTGCGCCACGAAGTCCTGCCAATTCTGGAACGCGACATTCAGCCCGCCATCGTCAATCATCTCGGCCGGTTGGCGAGAATGTCGCGCGAAGACGAAGCCTTCTGGAGGGCCCTGACGCGCGCGCGTCTGGACTCCCTGCTCGAGCGACAAGGGCGCCGCTTTCGCATCCGTTCCGCCGACCTATTGAACCCAACTTCGAATGCCGGTCCGCCCCTCGGCATCGACCTGCCCGAGGAGGCGCGATTGGCGGTCACGCAGCGCCTGGTTCGCGGGATCATCCAGGAACTGCGCGGCCATTGCCGGCAATGGACTGCGGATCACGTAGAACGTGTGGTCCATCTGGCCGTGGCCGGCTCGAGCGGCTCCCGGCTCGAATTGCCCGGCGTGATCGTGGAGCGTAGCTTTGATTGGCTCTGGTTTTCCGTGGCTAACGAGGAAACGACGGGATATGCCGCCGGCTCGGAGCCGAATTCCGCTGTCTCGCCGGCTTTCTCACGTCTCGTGGAGCTCGGAAATCCCGGAGAATCAACGGTGGTTGCAGTGCCAGAAATCAGGTGCCGCTTTCACCTGAAAGTGGTTGACTGGCACCTCTGGCGGAGCGACACTGATCCGGACAAGGCTGTCTTAGACAGGGACCTGCTTGACTCACCTTTGGTTCTGCGCAATTGGCGTCCTGGCGACTCCTTCCGGCCAAAGGGGCGGCGCAGCTCCCGTAAGCTTAAGCAGTTCTTGAGGATGAAGCGAGTAGCGGTGCCGGATCGGGAGGGCTGGCCGGTGCTGACGAGCGCGAATATGCTGGTTTGGACCCGCGGCCTACCGGTCGCGGCGGCGTTCGCGCCGCGACCGGCAACTCGTGCCGGAGTAATTATCGCGGAGGAAAAGCTTTGAAACTGGCCCTCCAGCCCATTTATACCTCTCAGCAATTAGCTCAGAGGGTAACGTCATTGGGCCGAACGATATCGGGGGATTACGGGGACCGGACGCTGGATATCGTGGTGATGCTCGACAGCGCCTTCGTTTTTGCCGCCGATTTGATAAGGCGCATCTCCTGCCCGGTGGTTTGCCATTTCGTGTGGGCGGAAATCCGCGACGTCCAGTTTGCCGGCCACGATCGCCGGGAGATCTATTTCAGCCGGCCACCGCGCCTGGAGAAGCGGGATGTGTTGGTCATCGATGCGGTGGTGCAGTCGGGCCTGACACAGGATTTTCTTTTGAAGCGTCTGCAAGAGACGCGCCCGCGTTCCCTGAAGCTGGCTACCCTTTTCGATAAGCCTTCTGAACGCAGGGTGGATCTGAAGCCGGATTACTTTTGCTTCGCTGCGGCATCTAAATATCTGGCGGGTTATGGGCTTGCGGGAAGCCGTGGGTGGTACCGTAACGTGCCCTACGTGGGTGTGCAGCCTCGCCGGGCGCGAGGATTGCGGTTGGCGGCTACACGTAAGGAAAGAAAGAGGTAAAGCGTGAATTCGAGTTCCACGGCAAAAACCATACTCTTCTGGATGTTTATCATCCTGTTGTGCGTCGTCCTTTGGCGCATGGTGTCGGCCAGCGGTCAGACTGCTCGCCAGGAAGAACCCAGCTACAGCGAGTTCATGAGCCAGGTGGACCGCGGAAATGTAAAGGAAGTCACGCTCTATCTCTCACCAAATAGCTACGAAATCGAAGGCGAGTGGCGCGAACCAGCCAAGAAATTCCGCGTAACTCTCTTCAAGGAAGCCGCCCCCGATCTCACCAAGGAACTGCGCGATAAGGGCGTTCTCATCAACGTCAAGGAAGTCACCCGCGCAGACTGGATCAATTTCCTGCTCACCGCGGCGCCGTTATTCCTGCTGGTGGGCTTCTGGATCGTGATGAT
>DASPYR010000153.1:0-6736 GCA_035636675.1 Rugosimonospora sp.
AAAGCTGCGGCAGCTTTTCGTAGAACTCTGTATCCCAGGCGACGATCACAGTGGCTGGAGCCGCCATCGTTTTCTCGACGTTGCCGGGAGAGAGCGCGGGCCGCAGCCGCGCCTTGGCTTCGGGCGTGGTGACAAAGACGAAGCGGGCAGGCGAGGAATTCGCGCTGGTGGGACCGAGGGAAGCGATTTCGTAGACCTCTTTCAGCAGCTCGATGGGCACGGGTTCGGGGCGCCAGCCATTCTGCGTTCGCGCCTGGCGAAATAATTGATCGAGGCACTCGGCGGAGATTTTCTTGTGCTGGCGCAGCGCCTGCTGTGAATCCGTCATGTTTCCCCCTGAATGCCAGATTTGGCCAAGTATTCTTTGAGTATCGAAATTAGAATTTGGTCACTTCGGTGAAGTGGAAGTCGCGAACCTTCATGGCGGGAACCACCATCTCGAAGGACTCTTCCCCCGCGGCGCGCACCGCGGGACTCATCTGACCCACGTGGGACAGCATTTCCAAAATATTCTGATTGAAGCGGAAATTGCGGATGCCGCTGGAGATTTTTCCATTCTCGACGAGGAAGGTGCCGTCGCGAGTCATGCCGGTCAGAATTTTTTCGTAGGGATCGACTTCGCGAATGTACCAGAGGCGAGTCAGAAGGATGCCGCGATCGGTGGTGGCGATCATGGTCTCGACAGAGGTAGTGCCTCCGGCGAAGACGAGGTTGAAAGGCGCTTCGCCATCCTGAGTGGGCAAAGCGAGGCCGTGCCCGGTGGGCCTGGCTTTCATCTTCTTGGCCGTGGCGCGCGAATAGACGAGATGGCGCGGCACGCCGCGATCGACCAGCAAGACCGTCTGCCGGGGCAGGCCTTCGCCATCGAACGGCGGGCCGGACTGAAGCGCGTGCGTGACGTCGTCGTGAATGGTGATGTTTTCGCCCATGACCTGCTTGCCAAGGCGATTGGTGAAGCAGGAGCGCTGATCGAGGACGGCGGTTCCGGCAAAGTCGTAAAAGAGAAAGCCGACCAGATCGAGGACGGCGGCGGGTTCGAGAATGACGGTCCAGCGGCCGGGCTCGACTTCCTTGGGATGGCGCGATGCGCCGGCTTTTTCGCTGGCGCGCTCGGCGAGGGCTTCGGGATCGATCTGGTCGCGATCGGGAGCGCTGGCTTTGGCCCATCCGGAAGAATCCCGCTCCAAAATCGTGATGGAAAATTCCGCGCGGCTCTGGCGATAGCTGGCGAAGAGTCCTTTGGAATTGGCCATCGCAGTAGCCGAAGCCCCGGTGGCAAAGATCCCGGCGGCGGTCTGGCGATTCTGCTCGGCGAGCTCGGTGACTTTGGCGACGGCGACGGCGCGATCCTCCGGAGTGGCGCTGGCAGTGGCGGGGAAAAAGCGCGCGACCTTGGCGTAATGTTGAGGGCCGGGCATGGGCAGCAGGTCGGGATTCTTGGGCTGACTGCGGGCCAGCGCGGCCGAACCTGCTACGGCACGGCGCAGCGAGTCATCGTCGGTTTTGTTGGTGGTGGCGCGGGCGGTGCGGCCATCAAAGACGGTGCGCACGGAAACGCTGAGCGTTTGCTCGGCGACATTTTGGTGGATGGTGTTGTTGGCGAAGCGCGTGAGAGCGTCTGCGACAAAATCGATATGCACCTCGGTTTCATCGGCATCAGAAAAGCCAAGCACGCGCTCGGCGAGATCATGCAATTCCGCATCCGCGGGTAAATGGGCTTCCGCGACCGCGGGGCCGGCGGCAGTGTGGCGCGCGGGCCGCGGATGGCGCGGGGATTTTGCGGATTCGCGAACAGCACTCATTTATTCGGGGCTCATTACTTGGCGAAAGCCATGCCGACACGAATTTTTCGGAATCGCGCAGGGGCCGCGCCGTGGCCGGTTCCCATTGTTTGCATGGGCTGGCCCTTGCCGCAATTAGGAGTGCCCCAAAGCGTCCAATAGTCGCGCGAGCAGATGGCGTCGCAGCTATTCCAAAATTCGGTGGTGATCCCGCTATAACTGGGATTTTTGAGCATGCGCGTTTTCTTGCCGTGCTTGATGTCCCAGCCAATTTCGGTGGAGAACTGGAAATGATACCGGCGATCGTCGATCGACCAGGAGCGATTCGTCTCCATGAGAATGGCGTCGTCGGTATCGGCGAGGAGGTCTTCGTAACGCCATGTGCCGGGCAGCAGGCTGATGTTGGTCATGCGGATGATGGGCAGCCGATTCCAGCTTTCGGCGCGCATGGTGCCTCCGGATTCCCTTAAGCGGATGGCCACGGCGGTCTCGCGATTGGAAAGGTAGCCGGTGAAGAGCCCCCCCTTGATGATGTCGGTGCGCTTGCCTGGAACGCCCTCATCATCGTAGCCGAAGGTGCCCAAACCCGGGCCGTGCTCGAGGCGAGCGTCGGCGACGACGTTGACGATATCGGAGGCGTAGCGTAGCTTGCCCAATTTGTCGAGCGTAAGAAAACTCATGCCGGCGAAGTTTGCTTCCATGCCCAGCACGCGGTCGAGTTCGATGGGGTGGCCGATGGATTCGTGAATCTGCAGGCCGAGCTGCGAGCTTTCGAGAATGACGGTGCGCTCGCCTTCCGGGCACTGGGGAGCTTTGTGCAGCGCCAGAGCCTCCTCGGCCACCCGTTGCGCATTGCCGGGCAGATCGAGCGCCTCCACCAGCTCGTAGCCGGCTAGCTGATGCTGGCCGCCGAAGCTATTGGGGTAAGAGCGCTTTTGAATTTCGTCGTTCACGAAACTGGTGGCCACGATGCCCGCGCCCGATTGCATCTTGAGTTGATGAATTCGGGAGCCGAGCGTGGAGGCGTACCACTGTTCCAGGCGGCGAAACTGCATGGAAGTTTCGGCCAGGGTGAGGCCCTTCACGCGGCGCATGGCGTAGTCGGCGGCGAGAAGCAAATCTAGTTGGCGCTCGAGCGGAATCTGGAACGGATCTTTGACGTAGGGATTCTGCCAGGTGTCGACGTAAGCTTTTTCCGGGACCATCTCGGCATCGGCGCGTTTGGCCATCGCCGAGGCGCGAGCGATAGCTACGGCTTGCGCGGCGCAGGCCTGCACGCCTTCGCGCGTGAGCACATCACTCGAAGCGAAACCCCAGCAGCCGTTGGCGAGAGCGCGGATGCCGAGCCCGAGCGACTCGCTTTCCGCCAGCGTGCCAACTTCACCGTTTTTGGTGCTGAGGTCGCGCAGACGCAAATCGACGACGCGAGCATCCGCAAAGGACGCGCCTCGCGTCTTCGCCGTGTCGAGGGCCAGCGCAGTCCACTCCTGCATGTCTCCGACTACGCCGGAGACGATTGCTGGAGGCACGATTTTTCTGGAATTTGCCGGGCGAGGCACAGAAGCCGTCTTCAAGTGGTGCCTTCGGACCAGGAGGCCAGGTAGTGCTCCTGCTCCGGAGAGAGCTTATCCACCAGAATTCCCATCGATTCCAGCTTGAGCTTGGCGATCTGACGATCAATCGGCTCGGGCACCGGATAAACCTGCCACTTGAGTTCGGAGGCATGGTTCACCAGATATTCGGCGGCGAGCGCCTGATTGGCGAAGCTCATGTCCATGACCGCGGCGGGATGACCTTCGGCGGAACTGAGATTGATGAGACGTCCTTCGGCCAGCAGATAAAGCCGGCGGCCATCTTTCATGGCGAATTCCTCGACGAACGGCCGGGCCGGCTTCTTGGTGATGGCCAGGCGTTCCAGAGCGGGGATATCGATCTCCACGTTGAAGTGGCCGGAGTTGCAGAGCACGGCGCCATCTTTCATTTTTTCGAAATGCTCAGCGCCGAGGACGGATTTATTCCCCGTGACGGTGACGAAGATATCGCCGATTTTGGCCGCTTCGGCCATGGGCATGACGCGGAATCCATCCATGACCGCTTCAAGGGCGCGCACGGGATTGATTTCGGTGACGATCGCGTCTGCGCCGAGACCCTTGGCGCGCATGGCGATTCCGCGGCCGCACCAGCCGTAACCCGCGATGACAAACTTAAGGCCGGCGAGGAGAAGATTGGTGGCGCGCAAAATTCCATCGATGGTGGATTGGCCGGTGCCGTAGCGATTGTCGAAGAGATGCTTGGTGAGCGCGTCGTTCACGGCGATGACCGGATACTTGAGCGTGCCGTCCTTGGCCATGGCGCGCAGGCGAATGACGCCGGTGGTGGTCTCCTCGGTACCGCCGATTACGTTGGGCACCAGATCGAGGCGCTTGGTGATCAGCGTGGTGACGAGGTCGGCACCATCGTCCATGGTGATTTGCGGCTTATTTTCCAATGCGGCGCCGAGATGCGAGTAATACGTGGTATTGTCCTCGCCCTTGATGGCAAAAGTTGGGATGTTGTAGTCCTTCACCAGGCAGGCCGCGACTTCATCCTGCGTAGAGAGCGGATTTGAGGCGCAGAGCGCGACTTCGGCGCCACCGTCGCGAAGCGTGATGGCCAGATTGGCGGTTTCGCTGGTGACGTGCAGGCATGCGGAAAGGCGCAGACCCTTTAGCGGCTGCTCCTTGATGAACCGCTTGCGAATCAACTGCAGAACGGGCATGCGCTGATTGGCCCATTCGACCTTGCGCTTCCCACTCTCGGCCAACGCCAGGTCTTTGACATCGCCGCTGAGTGAATGCATGGTTGCCACGGTTTTGCCCCCAAAACTGCCCAAAAATTGTCGGACGGCTGTGGTGCGGCAATTTAACGCGCGCCGACTTCCGCGCCACGGATCACGGCCGCCTTGCGCAGAGCTTCGGCTTTATCAGACCGCTCCCAGGTAAACGTAGGCTCGCTGCGACCGAAATGCCCGTAAGCAGCCGTCGGACGATAGATGGGGCGCCGCAGGTCCAGACTTTCGATGATGCCGCGAGGCGTGAGCGAAAATACAGCGCGAACCAAGTCCGTCATCTGCTCGTCGGGGATGATGCCCGTCTCGAAAGTGTCGACCATAACCGAAACTGGTTCCGCTACGCCAATGGCGTAGGCAAGCTGCACCTCGGCGCGGCGGGCCAGCCCAGCGGCGACCAGATTCTTGGCCACATAGCGGGCCATGTAGCAGGCCGAACGGTCCACCTTGGTCGGATCTTTGCCGGAAAGCGCGCCGCCCCCATGGCGGCTGTAGCCGCCGTAGGTATCCACGATGATTTTTCTCCCGGTGAGCCCGGCGTCACCCATCGGTCCTCCGACAACGAAGCGGCCCGTGGGATTGATGTGGAACTTGGTGCGGGAATCGAGCAGCGCCGGAGGGACGACGTGCTGGATGACTTCCTTCACGATACTCTCGTGAATTTCGCGATTGGATACTGAGTCACTATGCTGCGCGGAGATCACCACGCAATCGACGCGAGCGGGGCGGTCCTCGACATATTCCACCGTAACCTGCGATTTGCCATCCGGCCGCAAAAACGGCAAGTGACCCGCCTTGCGGACTTCGGCGAGCCGGCGCACCAGTTTATGCGCGAGCACAATGGGCAGGGGCATGAGCTCATCGGTTTCGTCGCAGGCATAGCCGAACATCAGGCCCTGATCGCCGGCGCCGCCGGTATCCACGCCCATGGCGATATCCGGAGACTGGCGCTTGAGCGAAGAGATTACGGCGCAGGTGTCGGCGTCGAAGCCGTACTTCGCGCGCGTATAGCCGACTTCGCGAATCACCCCGCGCACGATTTCGCTGTAATCGAGAACTGCGGAGGTGGTGATTTCTCCCGCGACCATGGCCAAGCCCGTGGTCACCAGCGTTTCGCAGGCGACTCTGCCCATGGCGTCCTGAGAGAGAACGGCGTCCAGGACGGCGTCCGAAATCTGGTCGGCGATTTTATCGGGGTGACCTTCGGTAACGGACTCGGAAGTGAACAGGAAACTGCGCTTCTTCTGGCTCAAACCATGGCTCCTTCAGGAACTGAGTACCTGACGAAACTTAGATGACGCGAGGACGAAATACGTGCAAACGCGACGCTAACACAGGGGCCTGAGACAGTCAACGCGCTGGACGGAAAGGCATCAGAGCATGGCTGAAATGGGGCAATCATTGCGCCAAGGGAATACAAAAGCAGATTTGAGGTTCCAGATTTCGCAGCAGCGGACTATTCCCGGTCGCGTTCATCGCCGTCCGCGGCGCCGGCCTTTACGGCGACGCCCCTGCCGACGCGGGCCAGCAGGAAGGCGCGGATAAAGGGATCGAGATCGCCGTCGAGGACGCGGTCGACATCGCCCATCTCGAATTTGGTGCGATGGTCCTTCACCAGCCGGTAAGGCTGCAAGGTGTACGTGCGAATCTGGCTGCCGAAACTGATTTCCAGCTTGGACTCGTCGAGCTTCCGCGTGGCTTGTTGCCTCTTCTCGATTTCCGCTTCATACAGCCGCGATCGCAGGAGCTTCATAGCCAATTCGCGATTCTTGTGCTGGCTGCGCTCCGCCTGACATTGGACTACGATGCCCGACGGCAAATGTGTAAAGCGCACGGCCGTCTCGACTTTGTTGACGTTTTGTCCGCCGTGACCTCCTGCCCGAAACGTATCAATCTTGAGGTCCTCCGGCCGGATGTCGATCTCGATCCGATCGTCGATTTCTGGGATCACAAAGACCGATGCAAAAGAGGTATGGCGGCGGGCCGCCTGGTCGAAGGGCGAAATGCGGATGAGCCGATGCACGCCAGTTTCGGTCGAAAGCAAACCGTAGGCGTTTTCGCCCTCGACGCGCACCGTTGCGGATTTGATCCCGGCGCCTTCGCCGGGTTGGGAGTCGATCACCGACGC
>DASPYR010000154.1:0-3970 GCA_035636675.1 Rugosimonospora sp.
AGGACGGAGCAGTTTGCCGTCTTTCGCAAAACGCGGCCCGTGAAAAACAATGTCGTAGCTCTGCCATTGGCCGGGCGGGCGTGAAGCGTTCACTAGCGGAGGGTATTGGCCATAAATCGCCGCGGCCTGGCCGTCCGCGTAAGTCTTGCTTTGGTAGGAGTCCAGGACTTGCGTCTCGTAGAGCCCTTGCAGGAAAACGCCGCTGTTGCCGCGGTCCTGGCTTTCGCCTTTGGGCGGCGAAGGTTCCGTGAACTCGACGTGCAACTGGCAGTCGCCGAAGGCTTCGCGCGTATAGATGTAACCCGTCTTGGCCACAACTTCGGCATAACCGTTTTCGACCTTCCATTTCGCGGCGGTGCCGTCCTTGTGCGCCCATTTGGAAAGATCCTTGCCATCGAAAAGAACTGCGGCATCCGAGGGCGGACGACCGTGCGAATCCTGAGTGCTTGGCGTTCCGGGATCGATCACCGGCGGTGCCGGCCGATCGGGATCGTGAATTTTCCATTTGGTGTCGACTTGCGCGGTACAGACTGCCGGCACAGCCGCCAGCAGCAGAGCACTAATCGCAGCTAAGAGAATCTTTTTCATGGTTTGAACCTCATCACAGAGGCAGAATTTTACCCCGGATTGAGATAAAACGGAGCGGCCTTTGAGCCGTCCCGCCTCCTCCTTCTTTTTTCGCAGAAAACCGGCAACGCAATGCTGAGAACAGTTTTCAATGGGCTGCGCCTTCGCGGATGCGCATGCCGTAAAAGGAACGGTAAACGAAGAAAAAGGAGACGACGAAGAAAGCGGCTGCGAGAATGTGCGCCAGGCCGCTGCCTTGCGTGGCCGTCAATTGCACGGCTAGTTCGACCGCGAGCAGCCCGAAGAGCGTCGTGAACTTGATGACCGGGTTGAGGGCGACGGAAGAGGTGTCCTTGAATGGGTCGCCCACGGTGTCGCCAATCACGGTGGCGTCGTGGAGCGGCGTGCCCTTCTGCTTCAGCTCCACTTCAACGATTTTCTTGGCGTTGTCCCAGGCGCCGCCGGCGTTGGCCATGAAGATGGCCTGGTACAAGCCAAAGATGGCGATGGAGAAAAGATAACCGATAAAGAAGAAGGGTTCGACGAAGGCGAAAGCCAGCGTGGCGAAAAACACGGCGATGAAGATGTTCAGCATGCCCTTCTGCGCGTACTTGGTGCAGATCTCGACGACTTTTTTGCTGTCGGCGATGCTGGCGGAAGCGGCGCCTTCGAGCTTGATGTTGGCTTTGATGAATTCCACCGCGCGGTACGCGCCCGTGGTCACGGCCTGCGTGCTCGCGCCAGTGAACCAGTAAATCATGGCGCCGCCGGTGACTAAGCCGAGAACGAAAGGCGCGTGTAGGAGCGAAAGATGGTTGACGTTTTCGGTTAAGCCTTTGGTGAGCGCCATGATGATGGAGAAGATCATCGTCGTTGCTCCCACGACGGCGGTGCCGATGAGCACAGGCTTTGCGGTAGCTTTGAAAGTGTTGCCCGCGCCGTCGTTGGCTTCCAGCATTTCCTTGGCGCGCTCGAAATTCACGTCGATGTTGTAATCCTTCTTGAGCTCTCCTTTGATGCCCGGAATCTGTTCAATCAAGGAAAGCTCATAGACCGACTGCGCGTTGTCGGTGACGGGACCGTAAGAGTCCACCGCGATGGTTACGGGGCCCATGCCGAGGAAGCCGAAAGCCACCAACCCAAAGGCAAACACGGCCGGGGCGAGCATTTGGTTGTCGAGCCCCAGCGTGCTGATCAGAAATCCGAGCGACATGAGCAGGACCATCGCGAGGCCGATGTAGTAAGCGGAAAAATTACCTGCAACGAAGCCGGAAAGAATACCAAGGGAAGCGCCGCCTTCTTCCGCCGAAGTAACGACTTCTTTCACGTGACGCGATTCGGTGGAGGTGAAAACCTTCACCAACTCCGGGATGATGGCGCCCGCGAGCGTGCCGCAGGAGATGATGGTGGCCAGCTTCCACCATTGAGAGGTGTCACCGCCAAGGCTCGGAATGATAACTGACGATATAATGTACGTAAGAGTAATAGAAACGACGGATGTGATCCACACCAGTGAGGTGAGCGGCGCTTCGTAGTTCATATGATCGACTTTGCCGTATTTAGCGTTGGCGATGAAGCCGTTGATAAAGTAGGCCGCGGCGCTGGCAATAAGCATCACGATGCGCATGACGAAGATCCACACCAGCAATTGAACCTGCACAGTGGGATTTTTCACCGCGAGGAGAATAAAAGTGATCAGCGCGACGCCGGTTACGCCGTAAGTTTCAAAGCCGTCTGCGCTGGGGCCGACGGAGTCGCCGGCATTATCGCCGGTGCAGTCGGCAATGACGCCGGGGTTGCGCGCGTCGTCTTCCTTGATTTTGAAGACGATTTTCATGAGGTCGGAGCCAATGTCCGCAATTTTCGTAAAAATACCGCCCGCGATGCGCAGCGCGGCCGCGCCGAGCGATTCGCCGATGGCGAAGCCGATGAAGCACGGGCCGGCGTAGTCGCCGGGAACGAACAGCAGGATGAAGAGCATCATCAATAGCTCGACGCTGATGAGCATCATGCCGATGCTCATGCCCGCTTGCAGCGGCGTGCTGTAAATCGGATAGGGCTTGCCGCGCAGGGAAGCGAATGCCGTGCGCGAATTCGCAAAGGTATTGACGCGGATGCCGAACCAGGCGACGCCATAGCTGCCGGCAATCCCCACCAGACTGAAGATCAGAATGATCGGCAGCGTGACCGTCACAGGCTGCACCGGAGCGAGCCAGCCGAAATACATGACGATCACCACGGCGATAAACACCCACAAGATCAGCAGGAATTTCCCCTGCGTGAAAAGGTAGGTCTTGCAGGTTTCGTAGATCAGCTCGGAGATATCGCGCATCGACTTGTGCACGGGCAGATTTTTCAGCCGCGAGTAGATGGCCAAGCCGAAACCCAAGCCAAAGATGCAGATGATGATGCCAAAGAGCAGAAGCTTGTGCCCGTCGATGCCGAGAAAAGTGACTTGGGAAAGGTCAGGAAGCTTCAAACTGGCTTCGCCGCCGGCTTCGTCGGCGAGAGCCGACGCGGCCCCGAGCAATGTGAGCGCTGCAGCGGACGCTCCAAACTTGGTGAATCTACAGCTCAGGGACCAGGCATTTGCAAGCCAGGTAAGCATTCACGATCCTCCGTAGATCATTCGTTCACTGGGCAATGGTTTCCAGGGACGGGTCGCTTCCGGCACACTTTTTCGGCCGAGCGCCATTGGGCGCGACCGAAGAGCGAATTGTTCAAGTTCCACCGGGAAGAAGCCGCCGCACGCCGGTCCGAAGCTACCCCCAATATGGCCGGCGAAGCGCCCCTAAGACGGGACGCAAGGGCTGCACAAAACGACGATTTATAACATTTTACCAATGGCCGGTCAAACCGACGATTATGAAAGAAAACGCAAGAGCCCGTATCACGTCGGATACTGAACCGAGACGCGGATGCCAAGCGATGGTAACATGCCAGATTCATTTTGAAGACGATTAACCCTATCGAGACGGGGGTCCATGCGTACCAATCCATTATTAGAAGCGGCGGCTGCCGCCGCAAGGAGCGGCTTGCGCCACGAGGGGAATCGAACCAACGTCCATGTTTCTGAGTGCGTGGCTTCGCCAGCGACGGTGAGGCGCGCATGAGACACCATTTCTTCATTACAGGCACGGACAGCGGTGTCGGCAAGACCGTTCTCTCGGCGCTGCTCTGCGCGGCGCTTGACGCGGTTTACTGGAAGCCGATCCAGACAGGCACGCTCGAGGGCTCGGACCGTGTGACCGTCATGCGGCTGGCTGGGATTGGAACGGATCGAACGCTTGATGAAGTGTACAAATTCGTCCCGCCGGTCTCTCCTGATCTCGCGGCGCGCTGGGCGGGAGTGGAAATCGATCTCGGGCGCGTCAGCATGCCGAGCAGCCTGATGAACGACTGG
>DASPYR010000155.1:0-6480 GCA_035636675.1 Rugosimonospora sp.
TGTCCGCGACCTTGGACCGAACGAAACTTGTATCCCGACCGGTCCCCGTTCGGGGACAGGTTCGGTTTCGTTCGGCCCTTGTTGAACTTTTGCGTCGTCAGGGCGAAGCACTTGGCCCAAATAGTTGGAACGGCACTAGAAGTGCGAAGGTTTGTTGGTGTTAAAATCTGCCGGCACCCATAATCGGCAGCCCAGACTAGCTGCGAGGAGCAATCCGATGCCTTCTGATGGGGAAAGTGAGAGGCATAAAGGTAAGACCCTCGCCGGTGAGTTCGGGACAGCAGCTCGGCCTTGTCGGACCGATCTCCCTCGAAGGGTCTTTCTCAAGCAGGCTATCGCTTGCACTGCCAGTTTGGTGGCGCTGCAATCGAGGGGCGCTGGAGAGAGTCAGCAATCCGACGGTAGAGGCAGCAGGCCCAAGAACCAAACCCGGGGTGGCGAGCTTCTCGATCTGACCATCCGCGATGTGAGCGAGTGGGTGCGCCGGAGAAGAGTCTCACCGGTCGAGCTGACCAACGCGTGCCTCGCTCAAATTGAAAAACTCAATCCCACACTCAACGCGTTTATCACGGTCACGCGGGAATCGGCGCTCACCGAGGCCCGCGCGGCCGAGGCCGAGATTCAGCGCGGAAGATGGCGCGGGCCTTTGCACGGCATTCCCATCGCGCTAAAGGATCTGTTCGACACAGCCGGCGTGCGGACGACCGCGGGAAGCGCTGTCTTCAAGGATCGTGTCCCGACCGAGGATGCTGAGGTTGTGCGCCGGCTCAAAGCGGCGGGCGCGGTGGTGCTGGGCAAGACCAACATGCACGAGTTCGCGTTCGGCGGTAGCTCCCTGGTGACGTACTTCGGCGGCGTACACAATCCCTGGGAGCGCGCGCATATCGCCGGCGGTTCGTCGGGCGGCTCGGCTGCGGCGGTCGCCGGGCGTCTTTGTTATGCCGCGCTCGGGTCGGATACGGCCGGCTCGATCCGACAGCCGGCCGCGTACTGCGGCATCGTCGGTCTGAAACCTACCTACGGCCTGGTCAGCACGCGGGGCGTGATTCCGCTGTCCTGGTCGCTCGATCATGTTGGGCCTCTGGCCCGGACCGTCGGCGACACCGCACTCATGCTCCAGGTGATTGCGGGCTACGATCCGGAGGACACCGCCAGTACACCGATGAAGGTTCCGGACTACACCGCGGCTTTGCGGACGCCGGCGGCGACGTTGCGATTGGGGGTGGCGCGCGAGTTCTTCTTCGAGAATCTGGATCCGGAGATTGAAGGCGCGATGAACCAAGCGTTGGCCGTCCTGGAGAAATTGACCGCCGGTATCAAGGACGTGGCGATATCGGCCAGTACACAGGAGCAGCTACGCTCGACCGTGCGATTGGCGGAGGCGTACGCCTATCATGCCAAGATGATGGCAACGAGCCCCGAGCAATATCAGCCGGAGACGCTGGCCAGGTTACGCCCTGGAGTAGATATCGATACAGCAACCTATATTCAGGCGCGGCGAGAGCTGGCTCACACGCGCCGTACCATTGGGCAAATCTTCCAAACCGTCGATGCGTTAGTGACGCCGACAAGTCCTATCCTGCCGCCTGCCATCGCAGAATTCACCGGCGATAGAAACGGGTCGAGCGATTTCGTGATCCGTAATATCCGCAATACATCGCCGTTTGATGTCTATGGCTGGCCGACGATTTCCGTGCCCTGCGGATTTAGCGCTTCAGGTCTTCCCATCGGACTGCAAATCAGTGGAGCGCTGGGACAAGACGCCATCGTGCTGCAGCTCGCCCATGCTTACGAACAGGCAACCGATTGGCATACCCGGAGACCGTTGGGAGTTGGATAAAGTGCAATTGGCTGCAATTGGCATCTACGCCCAGGCGCGATTGTCGACCGTGTTCTCGTAGGTGGCGCCGGGTGCAGTCAAACCCCATCCGAGCGTCCACTGGTAGGTATGATCGAACCGTTCGCGGGTGTAAGGCTGGGGAGGCGCATTCAGTATGCGAGAAAGCTTGAGATCTCCGGGCTTGAGCTCGCCACCAGCCTCGTCGAGCAGGTAATGCGCATACTTCGCGGGGTTCCTTTGGATTGCCGCGGCGGCTTCGGCCTCGGCATTGAACATCTTTCGCAGCGTGGGGCCATCCAGTTCGTCCCCCGCCGCTTCACTCCGTGTCGAATGAGACTCGATGAGTACGGTGTGTCCGCGCTTCTCGGCGACGCTGATCCAGGGCTCCATCAAACTGACGGCCTCGACCTCGCCTTTGGTTAAGGCCTCCAGGCGCTCCTCGTGAGTTCCGGCGTTCACCCACTTGATCTGTTCGCGCCTTAGAAAGCCTTCCAGCATCTTCAGCATGGTGAAATGGGAACCGTTGTAAGGGCTAACGGCGATGGGTTTATTCTTCAATTGCTCGGGTTCGTATATGCCGAATTTCGGATTGGAGACGATGGCGAAAGTGGACATTGCGGAGCCCAGGGCCACGATCTTGGCCGGACGGTGTCCGGGCGTCACGTTGGATTCGACGGCGCGTTTCATCACTCCCCACTCGCACATGCGAAACTGATCGCAGGCGCCCTTATCGTAGAGCGATTCCATGGTGCGGTGAAAAACGTTGTCTCGGAGAGCCTGGTGATCAGCGCGCCGCTGCGCCGTGCCCGGGGTCTTGAGAATCTCGACGTCCAGCCCCTCATCCTTGAAGAAACCCTCATCGCGCGCCACGAGCAAGGGCAGGTCGTGGATAGCATTCATCATAGAAGCTCGCACTTTCTTCAGCGCCTGGGTGGCAGTGCTCATCGGCAATTCCTTTCGCGCCTCAGCGGGCAGCGATTCCGAGCGATTGCGGAAATCCGCTCGGAAACATTATAGGTCGAGTCTCAGGTTTTCGTGCCCGAATCGCAAGGATGCTCGCCAGCGCCGGCGGGTCAATTCCCTGGACTTGTGACACGGTGGGTTGTCTCGAAGGCTACGTTCTTAATAGCTGAGGCGACAGCATCCTTAACGACGACCTCATTGCGGCCGTGATCCGTGATGCCGTCGTAGAGCAATTGCGTTGGTTCCGGGTTCAATTCCTTGTTGTATTCGTCGGTGATCTCTGTGGCCCCTTGTTGGAGCATCTTGCTGGATTCGGCATCCAGGTCGGCGCCAGTGATCTCGACTTGCCGGCCTACGTACTTCGTGGCGATGCGCTGGGCGAGTTCGCCGGCGGTCTGGTAGTAATATTCAGCGATCTGGCGATGGCCTTCTTCATGTTCGAGCACGTGTGGGCTTACGCCGGCCGGCGCCCAGATGGTGACGCTGAGCTGCAGAGTCATCTTGATTTGCGTGATGGTCACGCGGGCGTGCGTGGCATCCACTTTTCGAGTCTGCCCTCCAACACTGGCGTTAGACAGGAAATTTGAATCGCACTCCGCCTCTTCCCCAGTCGCCAGTGGCGGCATATCAGGCGGCGGGCTGGTGGGATCAAACGTGCGACTTGCGAAAGTGACCGGCTGCTTGTTGATGATCGCTGCAGACTTTTCCGAAGGCCGCGGGGGCGAGGATCGGTTCCGCCAGGTGAGCCAGCCCGTGAGAAGCCCTCCCAGTAACAGGCAAAGCACAATGGAGCGGCGCGAGGACAATGCTGCCTCCGGTTTTGATTTTCCGAATAAAACAGAGATGAGGCCATGAATTTGTGGGCGGCGGATGATGCGAAAGGCACTGTCGTAACGGCAAACCAGCCGGCTGGGCCGCCGCGGAAGCATCGTGGGTTGGATCGGCGATGATAGCCGTGGTACATTCTTCGCAAGCCAAACCAATTATGTAGGCCAAAACAACCGAAGAGCCGAGGAAGGGGTTCTCCAGTGCGGAATTACTTGATTTTTTCAGCTGCGGCGGCAGTGGCGATGCTCGCTTTCTCACCTGCGGCGCGCGCTCAAAATGCCGCCCAGCAGACACACGTAGCGGACATTTCCGGTGTCTGGCAAGTGACAAAGTTTCAGCCCAAACTGTTTCCGACGGGAGGCGCTCCTTTCAAGCCTTGGGGGGAGGCAAGATTCAAGGAGGCCAACCCTGAGACGAACGATCCCAATCTCGGCTGCCTGCCGGAGGGAATCCCGCGGTTCATGTTTGTGCCTCTTCCCATGGAAATTTTTCAAGTGCCCACGCGGGTCGTGATCATCCGTGAGGGCACCCAGGTGATGCGTCAGATCTATATGAATCGGCAGCACCGCAACGATTTGTACCCTACCTATTCGGGTGACTCGATTGGCAAATGGGAAGGCGATACCCTGGTAGTGGATACGATCGGTTTCAACGATAAGACCTGGATCGACTCGGGCGGACTCCCCCATAGCGAAGCTCTGCACGTCGTGGAGCGCATCCGTCGCCTCGACCATGACACGCTCGTTGACGACGTCACGATCGAGGATCCCATGGCGTATACCAAACCGTTCACCGCTCAGCAAGTTTACAAATTGAAGCCGGGCTGGGAGATCCAGGAACTTGTCTGTACGGAGAACAACAAGTACACGTACCACGGAAAATGACCGCGCAATAAGAGGACAAGAAGAAGGGAGAGACCCGATGAGGAATAATCTGCTGCTTATTCCCGTTACCGCTGTTCTTCTGCTGCTTTCGCTTGCAGGATCGTCCTACGCACATCACGCGACAGCGTCGTTCGATATGACCCAATCGACCACCGTGAAGGGGACCGTAACCGGGTTCGACTGGACCAATCCCCATGCTTACATTTATCTCGACGTGAAAAATGGGAAGGGCGCCATCGAAAAGTGGAGCGTCGAGTTGGGTACCATAGGCATGCTCGCCAGGGCCGGCTGGAAGAGAGATACGGTGAAGGCGGGCGACGAAATCACCGCGGCGGGCAATCGCGCCAAGGACGGCAGGCCGGTGATACGTTTCGAGAAGATTGTCTTTGCCAGTGGTCAGGAACTTACTTCGAACGTGCAGTAGAACCGACGTCACGAAGTGGAGCGAGCGCCCATTTGTCGTTGTGGCGGTCTGGCTTAGTCGCTTCGGTGCGAATCTGCTTCAGCAGCGCGATATCGTGGGCCAGTTCCGACTTTCCCGCCGGAAACATATTGAAGATTAACAGGTAAGCCCAAACATCGGCATTCTGCTCTCGGCTTAATCGCCGCGGATCGTTTTGCGGCATCCGGCAGTTCATTTCACCTCAACGATTTCAATCGCGACTCGATCGGGTCCTTCGATCATGGCTGCCCGCGTGTTGCCCCAAGAATGAATCTCTTCAAGAACCTTGATCCCTTCGCCTTTTAATCGGGCGACGGTAGGCGGCAGATCCGCAACGCTGAGCGCCCAGTGGTCGACGAGATGCCCCCGGGTGCTCACGAGCCCGCCGCCCGGCCAGGGGCGAATCAAAATGGAGATGTCATCGAACAGGACACTTCCGGACGGCTCACGAACAAATCCCGGAAACTTGAAGAACGACGGCCAGGTGGGAGGAGCATAAGGCCGTTTGCAATCTCCCGCGTCTGGTGTAATCGGGGCACCGCCAGTGCCTTGCGGCATGGTCGCACCGAGATGAGCGACATACCAGGCGATCGCGCACAACGGGTGCTCATGATACATGTGAATGTGATTGAAGCGCTCCACCTGGCCGGCCTGAGCGTTCTCGATCAGCGCGCCGTCCGGGCCGCGGAGATAACCGAAGCCGCCCTGCCGAGTCGGCTGCACGCCCTTGGCTCGCATTTCCAGGATCTGCTCCTGGGTGGGAAGCCCAGGCAAAGTGTCGCTTGACATGTCCACGAGCTTGCCGTCCGCGGCGTCCCACATCTGCGCGATTTTCAAACCCTTGGCGCGGAACTCCTGGTCGTATTTCCGCGAGTCCGGCGTATTCCAGCCGAAATGCCACACCGCGGTTTGCGGCCCGGTCAGCTCTGTTTGGGGTGGCGTGTTGACCTTGGTGAACAGCAAATAGACGTTCCCGGTCTTGACCGCCTCGTATCCGTTGAAAGTTGTCTTCGTGGCTGAGATGGGGAACGCTTTCGGGTAGTACGCGGCGGCGGCGCTCGGGTTCACGGAATTCAGGTGCACGTGATGAACATGCATGGGCGCGATTTTTGGCGGCGTCTGGGCAAGGGCGGGCCAAGACGTTAGCGCGAAAGCGGCCAAGAGGATTATGTGCAGGCTCAGCAAACGATTGGGCATTGCGACGCTCCTTCTCTAGCCTTCTCTAGTCGTGCGAAACAGGCGCAGCCAGATCGCCGGCATCAGGATCCTTTCCGAGGAAACGTGGCCATCGTGGGCATTCCCGGAATGGGCGTGAACGGGGTTGCGCGGACAGAATTCATGATCATGGCAAACCAGGTGTAGTAGCCGTTGACGCTAATGATGTCCACCACGCCCTGTTCGCCAAATTTGGCGAGGGCTTTGGCGTAAGTGGCGTCGCTGACGCTCTGATTGCGATGAAGTTCATCACAAAAGTCATAGACTGCGGCCTCGTCATCGGCCATGCCGGGAGGGCGCTGGCCCGC
>DASPYR010000156.1:0-3073 GCA_035636675.1 Rugosimonospora sp.
TAGCCCGCATTATTCGTGAAGCTCTGTCTGGACCCAAGGATTGTGGTGGAAAGTGAGTTGTGATTCGGCAGTTGGGTTGGTCGATCGAAGGGATCGCAGAGTTCCGATACTCTAAGGTCCAATTGCAGGATGGAAGAGACAGGGGGTGCCGTGACTTCTGGCCGAGGGTGTATTTCCGTTGCGTTGGTAATTCCGAAGAGGGTTATCCGGTTGCTGCGCCGAGTGCCAGAGCGATTCGACGAAAGGCGGGCAGAAACGGAAAGGAAGCTGGCAGATGGATAACGACGCGTCGTACTGAAACCAACACCCGAGCGCCTAGCTTCAGCAGTCGTTCGCGCAACATGCAAACTTGGGCACGGGCGCAAGCGGTGCCGGCGGCCCGCAAGCGCAACTCCTGCATTAGGACATACGCGGCGGCGGTGAGCAGGACACGGAACTGGTTGGCCCAGAAGGTGGAGCAACTGGTGCGGTCGATCTCGAGGTCGTGCAGTTCCTTGATGCGATTCTCGATGTCGCCGCGCTGGCAGTAGACCCGTTCGTAAATCCATTGCGGGCTCTGTTTCATGTTGGTGATGACAAAACGGGGATTGTCTTTGGGGTCTTTGTTGGCGGCGCGGACGACCTCGGCTTTTATGATGACACGGCGCAGGCCTGACCACGTCCGGGCCGCGTAGCGGACTTCCCCATAGATGTGTTCGGTCTTTCCGCTGCGCCGCGAGAGCTGGCGGACTCGCCGCATTCCGGTTGCGGCGATGTGCTTCAACACTGCATTTTTGGCCATCGCAACGACGTAATCCAGTCTGGGCTCGGCGTCCAGAAACGCCAGCACGGCAGGATGCGCGAAACCGCCATCCAGGCGAACGCGAATCCGTACTCCAGGAAGGTAGTGACGAATCATCCCTACTAGACGTCGCAGCATGGCGACTGCGCCCACCGCCGCGGTCACGTTACCCGGGCGCAACACGGCGGCGCAGAGATACTGTTCGGCTTCGTCGTTGAAGCTGACAAAACCCATCACCGGTAGATAGCACCAGGTGTCGTAGTGTCCATTGAAGAACGACAACTGCTGCGCGCCGTGCGTGGGATCATCGGTCGGGTCCAGATCGATGGTGACGCGATAGGCGCGACGGCGCAGTCGCTCGGCGTGACGCCGGATTACGCTGACCGCCAGGGCCTCCCCCAGCCGATAGAGTTGCTTTACCCCAACCCCGTTCTCGAAACGCGAGAGCGTCGGTTGCGACGCCAGATCGCGACCCTCGACCGGATCGCGGTCCAGTAGCAGCTTGTGCATCGGATCCCCGGACAAGCGAGCCGAATCGTTGGCGTCCGGGTAGCCGCAGGCGATCGAGAACACCCGCTGCGCCACCAACTCGCGCAATGAATGATCAACCTTGCCGGCTTGCCGCTCGTCCCGAAGACAGGAGGCTAGTCCAGCCACCAATCCATAGCGGCGCTCGGCGGCCTTCAGCAGCAGGGCTCCGCCGTCGGAACTACCCTCTCGCTGATCGAACTGGGCAACGACCGGCTTGCGAAAAATTCCTGGGAACAACAAACGCTGTGCTGTGCTATCGTCAGACATTCAGAAGCCTCTTTTGTTACAGCAAACATTGTTTCGACAACATGTTTGTAGCAGAGGAGGCTTCTTTTGTCTTCAGATTCGCGAATAATGCGGGCTAGTGCTGCAGAGGGCCGTTGCCTCATTTTGACCAACCCGAACCACCGACACCACCCCTCGACACTGGCCGTCCCAGGATCATGGTGATCCATGGACGGCAAGTACCGCCTCAAGCATCGGGGACTGTTGCAGGTACTGTCAGAGACCACGCGCAATTGCTGAAATCTTCGATTAGGAGTTTCTCCCAGGTACCATCATCGCAACAAGCTTCCCGATGATCTGCGGCTCGTGCTGGCCAGCGGAGCCTTCAAGCGTATAAGAGCGCTCGAACGCATTCGGGCCGGCAACCTTCATCTCCCAGCGGTCGTTGGCCTGCGATCCGATGATGGAAACTTTCCAATCCCCAGGCCGGTCCGCGAGCGCATGCTCGATCAGTGCGGCGATATCCGCGCGCTGCCCAGGATCACAACCCGTGTGATGAATTTCTACTGACGCCGCCATATCGCCGAAAATATCATCACGGTCGGAATCGCCGCAAGCCGTTTCTACCTCTCTGCGCGAGCTTCTCTGTTCTAACTGCCCCAATTTCGGGCATTGAACGCACGCATAATCGGGCGTAGGTTGAAAGAAAGTCCAGACACGAAAAACTTCCATCACCATTGGGTTTCCACAACTCAGAAGGAGGAACCCATGCAAAACCCGATGACAAAAAAGGTGTCGACGTTCGGTCGCACCGCGGCAGAGGACAGCGAAGAGCAAATCCGGCGCCGCGCTTACGAGCTGTACGAGGCGCGGGGCCGCGGAGACGGTCACGACTTGGAAGATTGGCTCGAAGCGGAAGCCGAGATCACCGGCAGAACTGACATGACGCAAGCAGCCTAAATCCTAACCAGTGAATACAAGAGCCCGGAATCTTCCGGGCTTTTTCTATGACCACGTTTTTTGCGGGAAGCTCACCCTTCCAAATTACTACGTGCCTCTGGGCTATACTCGCCAGGGTGAGATTTTCGGATGGGAGAGTTGCAATGAAGTTTAAGACCTTTCTGCCCGTCGTGATATTCGCCTTCACGCCTGTGCTCTGGGCGCAGAATGCGTCCGCGCAAGCGCCTGCCTCCGGCGGTGGCAGCCAGGCGCGGACCGAACGTCGCGAAAACATGATGGAGATGCATAAACAGCAGATGGAAGCGATGAAGGCAGATGTGGAGAAAATGAAGGCTTCCCTCGCAGCGATGAAGGCTAACATTGCCTCGATCACTGACACGAACGAGATGGCACGCTGGCGAAATAATGTGGACCTGTGGGAAACGATGGTCGGCCACATGGAGCAAATGCAAAAGCACATGGAGTCCATGGGACCTGGCATGATGCGGGGCCACGACACGATGCACCGCCATGGCGCGGGCGAGCCGCCTGCCTCCCTGCCATCAGACAAGAAACCCGAGTGAGAGCAATGCCGCT
>DASPYR010000157.1:0-2103 GCA_035636675.1 Rugosimonospora sp.
CGGCATTTGCTCAAAACGTACCGGAGCAATTCGTGGTGAGCGGCAAAGCGGCCGAAAAGATTCAGGATTTCACCACCATCAATCTGGCCACCGCGGAGCGCATCGCGGATGCGTGCGAGAAGGCCGCCACCGCCCAAGGCGTGCAGATCAGCATCATGGTGCTCGATAATGACGGCAACCACGTGTACATGGACCGCATGGATGGTCAGGGTTATCTGAACATCATCACGGCCGAGATGAAGGCGCGTACCGCGCTCATGAATCGCGCGCCCAGCAAGCTCCTGATGAACCGCGTGATCCAGGATCCCAACTCGGAACTCCAGCTGATACAACTCGGCGAGTTTGCGAATTCCGGCGGGCTTCCCATCGTGGTCAATAAGCAGTTGATCGGCGTGGTTGGCGTGGGCGGCTCCGCGCCCCACCCTCCGGTGTGGAGCGATGAGATTTGCGGATACAAAGCACTCACCGAAGTGATCGGTCCGTCGGTGCCGCCGCTGGTGGAAGACCTTCCGCCGCACCAGAACCCCACTCCGGGCAATGCGCCGGTTCCGCGGTTTGCCGCCGCCAATCCACCCAAGTCCGGCCTGGCCACCGAATACGTAGTCACCGGCAAGGGCGCTGCTAACGTCTTTGACGGCAATCAGATTTCGCTCGCGGCAGCCAGAAAGATCGCCCGCGTTTGCCGCGACTGGGCGGCCTCCAAGGGTGGCACGGCGTCGATCTACGTCCTCGATAACGCCGGCGAATTCGTGCACGTGGAGCGCATGGACGGCCAGATCTTTAACAATATCCGCACTGCGCTGTTGAAGGCGCAGACGTCGCTCAAGACGCGCCAGCCTACCTCCATGGCCAACGCGCAGCTCAAAAACAATCCGGCCGGCACTGCACGGCAAACTACATATTTCAATCTCTTTACGAATTCAGGCGGCATTCCCATCGTTGTGGATGGGCAGATGATCGGCGCCGTGGGCGTTGGCGGAGGCGCGGGCGGCGGCGATGAGAATTGCGCCATCGAGGGACTGAAGGGCACCTTCGGCGACCACGTTACCCTGCCGGTGTATCCGGCAGCGTCCACTCAGGCAGGGCCGCGGGGCTGAGCTTAGCCTAAGCGATCCCTCGCCCAGCACGCGAAGTTTTTGGGCGCGCTGGGGCGCATGAGGCTTTCGCAGTTTGAAAAGTGGAATTCGGCGGCTTGATTATGGCCGCGTGCCGATTAAGGCGCGACGCCTTCAACGATAAACACGCGGCTCGTCGCCGAGCTATGTCGGATCGGCTTGATGGCCTCATAGGCCGCGGAATTTTCCCAGGCTCGCGCTTTTTCCGCGCTGTCGAAAGCGATCACCACGAAGCGATCTTTCGGCGCTGTGCCTTCGACGCCTTCGACCTTTCCGCCGCGCACAAGGTAATGGCCGTTGAAAGGCTTCAGCGTGTCCGGAACCTTCGCCCCGTATTTTGCGAACGTGGTCGCGTCGTGGACCTCGACTTCGGCGATCACGAAGCCAGGCGCAGTCTTGGCCCCCTGCGCGTGAATGGCCATGGCGCCGAGGACGCCCATGGCGGCGCCGGCCAGTACTGCCAATATCAGTTTGTGGTTCGTTTTCATGGGTTCTCCCCGTCTGTGATTTGTGCGATCAAGCATCGCCGTACAACGTGATTGGCCCAGGATGCTACACCAGTTCGCCATGAATGTGGAAGGGGCGCGATATCTCGCTAGCGCTTGTCGTCTGCGGTCCGCGAGGCGAGGCGCTCGGTCAGGGCTTCGCTGAAGTTGCGCGGTGGCCTGGTCGCCCGTGGCAATGGCGCTATGCGTTACAGCTATTCGCGGCGGGAGTGCGGGGTGAAGGCAAGGTAAGTGAGGTAGATGCCGAGGAGGAAAGGAATCACCAGATAGATATAGAAGAAGCGCTCGAATTGCATGGCCGCTAAGATCCGCAGCGTGGCTTCGGGAGGAAGAAAAAGGAAAAGCACGCCGCGAATCAGCATCACCCATCCAATCAGTGTGACCAGGATGGGCAAGACGCCGCCGGACCAGATGTTGTGCGCGAGGACAATGGCGAGCCCGCCGGCAAGCGCGATGATGGCGAAGATCACCATGGCCGGACG
>DASPYR010000158.1:0-3091 GCA_035636675.1 Rugosimonospora sp.
TTCCGGCACGATTGGACGAGATTTGCGGAAAGTTGTGAGCTCGACAAACGCGCCATCGAGACCATCGGCGCCGTGCTCCAGGGTTCCAGCCGTCCGTTCATCGTCACTTCCGGTGTTGGAGTGGCTCAGGGCCGCGCCGCCACCGAGGATGATCCGCCGCTTTCGTCTCCGTCACTTCCTCGCGTATCCGAAGTGACGGCTGTCTCACTCATGGAGCGCGGAGTGCACGCCTCGGTGATGCGCTTACCGCAGGTCCACGACACCGAAAAACAGGGCCTGGTCACTCCCCTGATTGCTATTGCGCGCGCAAAGGGAGTCTCAGCGTATATCGGCGATGGTCACAACCGCTGGCCTGCCGCGCATGTAACAGATGTCGCCCGGCTCTACAGGCTCGCTCTGGACAAGTTCACGGCGGGAGCTCGGTACCACGCCGTCGCCGAAGAGGGTGTGCCGTTGAAAGAGATTGCCGCCGCCATTGGCCACGGCCTGAACGTGCCTGTCATTTCTATCGCACCGGAACAGGCCCAGGAGCATTTCGGCTTCCTCGGGTTCTTCGCGGGGAGGGACGCCCATATTTCCAGCGCGCAGACCCGCGCAACGCTGGGCTGGAACCCGATTGGTCCTGACCTTCTCACCGATCTTGGAAATATGCGTTATACGCAGGCCTGAATCCATCACCGGTCACCGTTAACCAAAAGGAGAATTGACATGAAGAAGACATGGTTCATCACCGGCGCCTCTCGTGGCTTCGGCCGCATCTGGGCCGAAGCCGCTCTCAAACGCGGCGATCAGGTTACAGCTACTGCCCGCAAGCTCGCCGATATCGGTGACTTGAAGGAACGGTTCGGCGACGCGGTCTTGCCCCTCGCCCTCGACGTGACCAACTCTGAACAAGTTCAGCAGGTGGTTGAGCAGGCATACGCACACTTCACCAAACTGGACATTCTGGTCAACAATGCCGGCACGAGCCTGTTCGCCGCTACGGAGGAGGCGAGCGATGAGCAGATCCGTGGCCTCTTCGACGCGAACTATCTCGGCATGGTCCGAGTCTTGCGAGCGGCTCTCCCTCTGCTGCGGAAACAAGGGAGCGGTCACATTCTTGGTGTTTCGAGCGGTCTTGGGATTACAGCGCTGCCGCTCATCGGCTTCTATTGCGCCACGAAATGGGCAGTCGAAGCACTGCACGAATCGCTTGCGCAGGAGGTGAAAACGTTTGGGATCAAGGTGACGCTCGTTGAGCCTGGCGCCTACGCAACCGATTTCGGCAAGTCCGCACAGATCGCCGACGTTCTCGAACCATACGCGGAGTTTCGGAAGCAGTTTCTCACGCATCTCGGCAACGTAGAACGGGGCGATCCCGATGCGACGCCTTAACAGGCTGCGGAAAAACCCCTGATTTCCGCCTCGTTTTGCCCACGGAGCGGATTTTTCCGTCTTTTTGGCTCTTTTCGCCGCGGTTTGCTCTTTCGTTTTGCGCCTGAAAGCCGTGTTTTCGGCCTCCAGGCACACTTCGGCCCTAATGGGCCAGCGATTCAATCGGAATCAGTCTCCGCATACGCACCAGGTTATGCCCCACCATGGTCAGCCGATAGAACCAATCCACCCGATCCAGTCCGCGCAGCTTGACCTGACGCAACGGGCGGTCTAACTTCGACCAGCCGAAGACCCGCTCGATCAGCTTGCGCTTGCGTTGACTGATCGCCCGGCGCGCATCTTGCCGCTCTTCCTCTGTCAAACTGTTCTTGCCCATATTGCTTCCGCCTTGCGTGTACTCGCTGATGTGCGGCGCCACCTCGCGATCGCGAAGTTCCTGTACAAACCTTTCCTCCTGATATTGGGTGTCCGCTCCCAGCGTGATCTTTTGCTCCGGGCTGCGCTTGTCCTTCGGCGCCACTGCCTGGTCCAGCATCCTGAGCGCCGCCTCACGCTCGGCCACGGTAGCCGCCAACGTGGCCTCGGCCGCCACCACCAACCCGTTGCGGTTCTCGATCAGGGCGTGGCCCTGATACCCGGGAACGGCCTTGTCCGCCGAAGCCTTCTTATACAAACGCGCATCCGGGTCGGTCGCCGACTCCACCTTGTCGCGCAGCAACACTGCGCCGTCGTGCCCGGAGCCTGCGCCCGGAGCGGGTGGATCGCTGCGCTCCTTGAAGCTGCGCGCCGCGGCCCAAGCCTGAATCAGCGTGCCATCCACCGTGAAGTGCTCCTCGCTCAGCAAGTTGTGCTCGCGCGCCTCCACCAACACCGCCTCCAGCAACTGTTGGCTCACCGCGCCTTCAATCAGCCGCTCGCGGTTCTTGGTGAACACCGTCACATCCCACACCGCGTCGTCCATCTCCAGGCCCACAAACCAGCGAAAAAGCAGGTTGTAGTCCATCTGCTCCATCAACTGCCGCTCGCTGCGGATGGAGAACAGAATCATCAAAAGCGTGGCTCGCAAGAGGCGTTCGGGAGCGATCGACGGGCGGCCCGTCTCCGAGTACAACTTCCCCAACTCGGCATCCAGACGCTCCAGCGCCCGGTCCACCAGCACGCGAATCTGCCGTGCCGGATGATCGGCCGCAATCCGCTGGGACAAGGTTATATAGCTGAACATCGCCGCCTGCTTCTGATCGTCTCCACGCATGGTTCTTTCATAAACCAAACCTCTGTGGAGAAAAAGTGACAAAGATGGGGCATTTTCAAAATGAGTTTTTCCGCAGCCTGTTCAGCCGTGCCGCAAGAGCCCCGAAAGGAGCGGGCTTTAGCCCCTGTTCCCTTTTCCTTCTGGCCAGAGAGGTAAAGCAGTATGGATACTGCCCGGGAGAATCGCACAGCCCTGCTTTCATCGGGTTCTCTGCGATATATTTGCGATATTGCAACCAGCTTTGCCGATCGCCGACCCGCACCTCGGAAAACCCGCGTTGCCAAACCTCTCCTACGTACCCGGCTTCCTTCTTCAAGCGATAGGAAAATCCGCCTTTGATCAGTTGCATGGCCTTTTCGATGGAGATTCCGCCGTCCAGTGTGAGCAGTAGATGGACGTGATCCGGCATAACTACGAAATCGTTCACTTGGAACTTGCGTGCCAAAACACCACAACGTAACACAT
>DASPYR010000159.1:0-2605 GCA_035636675.1 Rugosimonospora sp.
TGCCAGTTATGATGGCCGCCTTGCTCCCACATCTGCACATCGTTAGCGGGGAAAATTGACGACCCGTTCGGTGGCGTCTGCTCAACCCTATAGCCGCGGCCGGCTGTTGAAAGTTCTCGGAATGTGGTTTGGGATGGCGGCGGCCATCGGAAATACGATTGCTGCTGGCATTGTCTACACGCCCGGCGATGTTGCCAAGCAATTGCCCCATGCGTGGTTGTTTTTGGGGATCTGGATTCTTGGAGGGCTTTACGCACTCTCCGGCGCGTCTTCCATGGCCGAGCTTGGCGCCGCGATTCCGCGCAGCGGTGGACAGTACAATTTCTCGCGACGGGCGCTCGGCGATTACGCCGGCTTCATCGTGGGCTGGAGCGACTGGCTCTCCACTTGCGGCACCGCCGCCGCAGTTGCCATCGTGATTAGCGAATACAGCGGCCACCTTTTTTCCATCCTCGCCGGTCCAGAGAAAGTAAAAATTCTTTCCGTCTCCATCATTGTCGGATTTGGAGTCCTACAGTGGCGTGGCATCCGCTGGGGAAGTGGCGCGCAGCTCTTGACCGCTGCTCTCAAGACTGGCGCATTTGTAATTCTTGTTGCCGCGACTTTTCTTTTGGGGGGCCCGGCCCATAAGGCCGCAATGCAACCCGCTTCCGCCGCGCTTCCCTTGCCGTCGGGCTGGCCTCTCGCCATCGCGGTTATGCTGGGTCTGCAAGCGGTCATCTACACGGTGGACGGCTGGGACGGCGTCATCTATTTCGGTGAGGAGGTTCGCGATCCCGGCCGAAACGTTCCCAGGGCCATTTTCGGCAGCGTCCTTTCCATCATGGGGATTTATCTGCTCCTGAATCTCATTGCCTTGTACATCGTGCCCATGAACGAAATCGCCGGGAATACTTTTGTCCTTGGGACTGTGGCCAATCGCGTGTTCGGCAGCCTCGGAGATCCTATCATTCGCTCGATTATGGTCGTGTCGATGCTGAGCTGCCTCAACGCCAATCAACTTTTCTGCACGCGCACGCTGTACGCCATGAGCTGCGACCGCCTGTTCTTTCGTAGTGCGACCACGGTAAACGCCGGCGGCACGCCAACAATCTCCCTTCTTCTCAGCACAATCGTAGGCGTGCTCTTCCTGACAATCTCCTTCCTCGGCGAAGACGCCTTTAAGCGCATCATCGCAATGCTGTCCTTTTTCTTCGTTGCGAATTACACGCTTTCCTATGCGTCGGTTTTTGTCCTCCGCAAACGAGAACCGGAGATGCCGCGGCCTTACCGAGCGTGGGGCTACCCCTGGCTCACTGGAATCGCGCTGGTGGCCTCGGTTTTGTTCTTGATTGGATCGATTGCCACAGACCGGAAGAATGCCCCACTGGCGCTGGGGATGCTCATCCTGAGCTATCCGGTGTATCGGGTGATGAAGCTCACGGCAAGCCGCAAGTCCAAGCCTGCCTAGGCTTGCGTCCCTCGACTGCACAATGGTCTAGTTGACTTTTTCGGCGACGGATTTGGCTTGGAGGAACAGCAGCAGATAATCTTTGCCGCCGGTCTTGGAGTCCGTGCCGGACATGTTGAAGCCGCCGAAGGGATGCGCGCCGACCATGGCGCCGGTGCACTTGCGGTTCAAATACAGATTGCCGACGTGGAACATTTCTTCGGCCTTGCGGATTTTTTCCGGATTCTTGGAATACACCGCGCCGGTCAATCCAAATTCGGTATTGTTGGCGATCTCCAGCGCTTCGTCGTAATTCTTCGCCTTGATGACCGCCAGCACCGGGCCGAACACTTCTTCCTGCGCCAGCCGCGCTTTCGGGGGCACGTCGGCAATGATCGTCGGCTCGATGAAGTAGCCGTCGCCCGCAGCGCGCTTTCCGCCCGCGACCACCCTTCCCTCTTTCTTGCCCACTTCGATGTAATCCAAAATCGACTTCATCGCCGACTGGTTGATCACCGGCCCCATGTAGTTGTTGGGATCGTCGCTTGGCCCCACGGTGATTTTCTTCGTGCGGTCGACCAGCTTCTGCACGAATGTGTCGTACACTTTTTCCGAAACGATTGCTCGCGAGCAGGCCGAACACTTCTGCCCCTGGTAACCGAAAGCCGCTTGCGCCGTTCCTTCCACCGCCGCGTCAACGTCAGCTTCCTCATCCACGACGATTGCGTCCTTGCCGCCCATTTCGAGCACGGTGCGCTTGATCCAGATTTGCCCCGGCGATGGCTTCGCCGCCAGCTCACTGATGCGCAGGCCGACTTCCTTCGAGCCGGTAAACCCAACGTAGCGCGTCTTCGGGTGGGTCACCAAGGTATCGCCGACCGCGCCGCCCGGCCCGGTAATGAAGTTCACCGCTTCTTTGGGAACGCCAGCTTCAAAAAGGATGTCAATGAATTTCGCCGCAATCGTGGGCGAATCGCTCGCCGGCTTCAGCACTACCGTATTACCGGTTACGAGCGAGGCAGCCACCAGACCGGCCATGATCGCGCACGGGAAATTCCATGGCGGAACGACTACGCCCACGCCCAGAGGGATATAAGTGAGATAGTTGCGCTCGCCGCGCATGGTAGTCAGCTTCTGCGGCTCCGAGAGACGCAGCATTTCGCGTCCATAGAATTC
>DASPYR010000160.1:0-6753 GCA_035636675.1 Rugosimonospora sp.
TGATAGGTTCGGCGGAACCATCACGTACGCCGCCTCCGCACCCGAAAACGCCCTGGCCATCGCGCTCGCATCCGTCACGTCGCCGGCGAATGCTTCCGCGCCTTTTTGCTTGAATCGCTCGAGCTTCCTTTCGTCCCGGCCAACGACGCGAACCTTCTCACGCTTGGCAAGCAATTTCTCGGCCACTACGCTGCCCGTATTCCCTGTGGCTCCAATTACGACGTACATGACGATCCCTCCTGGCGGAACAGGTCCGCTGTTTCTTCGCCGCGAACGTCACCTCACCGCGAAAAGGCTACCCTCCCGCGGCAAAACGTCTACCAACAGGTCCGGTTTTCGGTCCCGCAGTTGCTTCCGGGATCCCGGGAATGCGGGAACTCCGGTGGAGTGCCGCGGTGTCTTCCGGCATTCCGGGAATGCGGAATCCACCGGACTCCCGACACCGGAGATGAGCTTTCGCCGCAACGTAAAGTTGCGCTTTTCGCGGCAAACAAAGTCGAGCTTCGCGGCATAAAACGAAGTCTTTCTGCTAGTAATAGATTCGCGACGATGGCCACGGTTGCTCCGGCCCTGTGGAAAACGACCATCCGATCAGGAAAGTCCAGCGTGACCGAGGGGCTCTCTCTGCCCGAGCGAGGACCATTAGCGAGTTCCCCGCGCTGCGCATTGCGCGTAGCTCTGGAGCTAACCGCCGCGCTCCAGCGCCTGGCGATCCCACTGAGCCAGCTTTGCACCGGCTTCGTAAGTACTCTGGCAAAAATCGAGAATCGCCTGGTCCGGCGAACCCGCGGCGCGCACGTCGTCGTAGTCGAGAAAAAATTCGCCCATCTGCGCATCCCAATAGGCGCCGCTCGGGCGAACCTTCTCTTTCTCGAGCCCTGCGGGAGGCGGCATCGTATAGGAGTAAAAAGCCGCTTGCTTATAGCGCCGGTCCCCGGGCCAGAATCCGCAGCTAATTACCTCGTGCGAGTAAGCCTCCCGCGTCATGGCATCCGCGCCTTTCGGCAGCGAACCACCCCGGCCCGAAAAGCGCGTCACCGCCAGATCCATGGAGCCCCAGAAAAAATGTACCGGGCTGCACTTGCCCAAAAAAGGCGAGCGGAACTGCTTGAAGACGCGATCGGCGTTCAGCAGGATCCGCCAAAAATTCTCCACGTATTTCCTATCGTAGGACGCGTGTTTGTGATCCCGCTCAAACGGCGTCTTGTCATCGAACTCATCCGGCGTGGTGTGAATCTTCACTGCAATTCCGAGCGATCCCAGGGTGGCCATGTACTCGCTGTAAAAATCGGCCACCGAACGCGCGCGAAGCTCGATGCCGCGCTCCTCGCCTCTGCTGGTCTCGATGAGCAGCCGATGGCGCAGGAAGTCAAACTGCACTTCGAACGCTTCGCCATCGTAGGGAATCGTGGAAGTGGTCAGGCCGCGCGGAGTCACGTAGAGCGTCACATTCCACCAGTGGTTCTCGAGCGGTGTAAGCTCTTGGCGTGTCTTCCCCACGATCTGCGTCCACATGTGCAGAGTGTCGCGCGTGCTTTCCCACTCGGAGTACGGCAGGGGCGGCCAGTCAGGCGAGGTCAAGCTCGACCTCGTCGATATAGCACCAGCCCCAATCTTCGCCGGGCTCGAACGACTTCATGATCGGGTGCTTGGAGGAATGAAAATGCTTGGTGGCGTGTTTGTTTTTCGATGAATCGCAGCAGCCTACATGCCCGCAGGTCAGGCACAGGCGCAGATGTACCCACGTATCGCCCATTTTCAGACATTCTTCGCAGCCGCGCGTATGCGGCTGGACGTCGCGAATCTGATTCTTATGCGTGCATCCTTTCATGGTTCCTCTCCTCCGGCCCATCTTCGCACCGTACGCGGTCCAGCCCTAGCGGATTTGCATACGCCGCAAAAAAACGCGCGAGCGCCGTCCGCGCGTAAAGAAAGTCGCGAAGAGTGGGTAGCGCCGTCCGGGAGGCTCACTAACGCCTTAGCCTTAGCGTGACTCTATCGCACTACTGCGGAGCGCCTCCGTACCACTTGGTCGTAGGCCGCGCGAGATGGATCTGGATGGTCTGCTCGCTCTCCGAGACATCGTGATACTCGCCGTAGGTCTTCCAACCCGGCGCCACGATCTGAATCAGCACTTTGCCCTGGGGTATTTCCGGCGACCGCGCCACGCCCTCTTGGTTTGTTTTCAGGTCGAGCTCAACTTTCTTCTCCTTGGGAAACCGCAGATAGACGCTGGCGTTGTCCACAGGCTTGTTCGCATCGCCTCCGGTCACTTCGATCCGCAGGCGGCTGGTGCCATTGCGTTTTTCGGGAGCCGCGGGCTTATCGGACTGCGCGGCAAGCGCCATTGCCCATACGGCCGGCCCAAGTGCTAGCAGGAAGGCAAGCAATGCGCGAAGGGAGATCCTCATGAGCATGGTCTTCTCTCCCACACTCTCCCCTCTTTACTCCTGCCGAAGGAATTTCGCAAGCGACGATCCGACCAGGATCGTCGTCCCGTCCCCCGGCGAAAGTCACCAACAGGATGAGCTTTCGCCGGTCAAAAAAGTCGAACCGGAGCGAGGGACCTCTCCTCAACCGCAGCGAGGCTCGCTATTATGTGAGGGATTCAAGGAGGAACACTTCATGGGATTCGCCACCGATGCGATCCACGTCGGCCAAGAGCCGGAACCTGCGACGGGCGCCATCGTCGCGCCGATTTTTCAGACCTCCACTTACGTGCAGGAGGAGCTCGGCAAAGATAAAGGCTACGATTACGCGCGCACCGCGCACCCCAATCGCCGCGCGCTGGAGCGTTGCGTGGCGCGGCTGGAAGGCGGCCAGGCGGCCTACGTCTTTACCTCAGGCATGGCCGCCATCGACGCCATGTTCCGGCTGTTGCGTCCGGGCGACCATGCCGTCGTTTCCGCGGCCGTCTACGGCGGCGTCTACCGGCTCACAACGCAGTTGCTTCGCCACTTCGGAATGGAATTCAGTTTCGTGGATACCTCCGATCTCGAGTGTCTGCGGAAATCGCTGCGGGCGAATACGAAAATGATTTACATGGAGACGCCCACCAATCCCACCATGATCATCAGCGATATCGCGGCGATCGCGAGGGTGGCCAACGAACGAAACATCACCGTGACCGTGGACAACACCTTCCTGAGTCCTTATTTGCAGCGCCCTCTGGAACTCGGCGCGCACATCGTGGTGCACTCGATGACCAAATATCTCAATGGCCATAGCGATGCCACCGGAGGCGCGGTCATTCTTACCCGCCCCGCGGACGCCGAGAAGATTTATTTTCTGCAGCGCTCCACGGGCGCGGGCCTGGCGCCGATGGATTGTTTCCTCGTTTCGCGCGGAATCAAAACGCTGGCCGTGCGCATGGCCCAGCACGACGCCAACGGCATGGCCATCGCGCGCTACCTGGAGAACCATCCCAAGGTCAAGCGCGTGCTCTACCCCGGCCTGCCTGCGCACCCGCAGCACGATCTCGCGCGCAAACAGCAGCGCGGCTTCGGCGCCATGCTCTCTTTCGACCTGGGCTCGCTCGAATCCGCCCGGCGTTTCCTGAATCACGTAAAGCTGTGTTCGCTCGCGGAAAGCCTGGGCGGCGTCGAAACGCTGATCTCCCTTCCCGCGCTGATGACGCACGCTTCGATGCCGCCCGAAGTGCGGCAGAAGATCGGCATCACCGATGGCCTGGTGCGCTTGTCCGTCGGGATAGAAGACGTGGAAGATCTGATCGCCGATCTCGACGCCGCCCTGGAAAAAGTTTGACCGAACTGGGGGCCTAACACAGAGTGCACAGAGGCCCAGATGGGAACCGATTCATCTGCGCTCAGGCGCCACGCAATCACTAAGCCACTTCAAATACGCCGGCGAACCCGCGATGATTGGCAGGGCGATGAACTCGGGTACGTCGTAGCTATGCAGACGTTTGACTTCGGCTTGCAGGGCGGCGAGCCGCTTGGCCGAAGTCTTGATGAGCAGCAGGAACTCCCGGGCGTTCTCGACCTTGCCCTTCCAGCGATAAACAGACCGCACGGGAGTTTCCAGCAGGTTGGCGCAGGCGGCCAGCCGCTGCGAGACGATCTCTCGCGCGATTCGCTGCGCCTCAGCCCGCGAACCGCAAGTGACCAGCACGACAACGTACTTCCCTGCCCTTTCTTTCCGAATGGGGGTTTTCGCCATTGCGGCTCCGCGCGCCTCTTAACTATTTGCTTGCGGCAATCGCGCTTTGCTGTTGTGCATCGCGGCGCCAAGATACAATACGGCGCGGCGGAAACCAAATGGCGTCCTGTCCCATAAAATTTGGCACCTCCGGCTGGCGCGGAATCATTGCCGAGGATTTCACGTTCGGCAATGTGCGCATCGCGGTCGCGGCCATCGCCGAACACATCTTGAGCCGCAATCCGCGCTCCACGCTGCTCGTGGCCCACGACACGCGCTTCTTCTCTGAGGAATTCGCGCGCGCGGCGGCCACGGAACTCGCCGAGCGCGGCGTGCGTCCGTTGCTTTGCACGGCCGCCGCGCCCACGCCCGCAGCGGCCTTCGAGATTCGCCGCCGCAAAATCGATGGCGCCATCAACTTCACCGCCAGCCACAATCCGGCGGAGTATCACGGCCTGAAATTTTCGGCGGCCGATGGCGGGCCGGCCCTGCCCGAAGTCACGCGCGATATCGAAGCGCGCACCGCAAAGCTCTATGCGCGGCCCGCGCAAAAAGCCCCGGCTTTCCCTTCGCCGCACGATGCACGCGCCTTCGAGCAGGTGGATCTCGCTCCGCCTTATCTCGCGCGGCTCGGCGAGCTCGTTCGTTTCGGTGAATTGAAAAGGCAAAACGCGCCGCGCATCGTCTACGACGCGCTGCACGGCTGCGGCGCCGGCTATCTCGATCGCGCACTCGAGGAACACGGCATCGGCGGGCACGAGACCATTCGCGCCGAGCGCGATGTTCTCTTCGAGGGCTCCGGCCCCGACGTCTCCGAGGAGAACCTCAAGCGCCTCTCCGAAACCGTGATCGCGCACAAAGCGCAGATCGGGCTGGCGACCGATGGCGACGCGGATCGCTTTGGCATCGTCGATGCGCAGGGCCGCTGGATTTCGCCGAACCACATTCTTGCCTTGCTCTATGACTACCTGATCGAAAGCCGCGGCTGGAATCTGGATGCCGCTCGCAGCGTGGCCACTTCGCATCTGCTCGATGCCGTCGCCGCCAAACACGGCCGCAAAGTCCGCCAGACGCCGGTGGGATTCAAATACATCGGCCAATTAATTTTGCAAGACGCCATCGTGCTCGGAGGCGAAGAGAGCGCCGGGCTTTCCATTCGCGGGCATGTCCCCGAAAAAGACGGCATTCTCGCTTGTTTGCTGGTGGCGGAAATGATCGCGGCGAGGCAGGCGCCACTCGAAGAGCAGTTGCGCGCGCTCTTCCGCGGCGTCGGCCGCGAGTATTGGCCCTTGCGCACGAATCTGCACCTCCCCGAAGATGTGAAGGCGCGCGCCGTGGAGCGGCTGAAGAGCGATTTCTCGGAATTCCTGGGAAAGCGCGTGGCGCAAACGGATCGCACCGACGGGCTCAAACTGGTTTTCGGTGATGGCTCCTGGATCCTGCTGCGTCTCTCCGGAACTGAGCCGCTGATGCGCGTCTATACGGAAAGCGCGACGCCGGAAGAATCCGCCCGCCTTGCGGAAGCCGCCCGCGCCTGGGTTTTTGCCGCGGCGGCGGGAGGTTAGCGCGTGCGCAGGGCAAATCCGCGGCAGCCGCAGCAGCCGAAATCGTTTTGGAGCCGTTATGCGCGCACGATTCTAGGGTTCGCGCTCTTGCTTCTGGCTATCCATGACGTTTTCGGAAGCCACGGCTTGCTGGCCATGCGCCGCACGCAAACGCAGATCCGGCAACTGCACGGCGAGATCGACCGGCTCAATCAGGAAAATAGCGAACTGGGTAAGCAGGTGCAGGCGCTGCGCAGCGATCCCAAGGCCGTCGAACGCATCGCTCGCGAAGAGATGGGCCTGGCACGCCCCGGCGAGATGATCTTCAAATTGCCCGACAAACCCCCAAAATCCAACTCTCCCGCGAAGAAGCCCTAGCCGATTTAATCGAGGAGCTCAGCGCAGATCAAGAGCGATTTTGAGGGCACGGTCAAGCTCCACCACTTTGGCACTCGCGAGCGAGCCCACATAATTAGTCAACTCAGATTTGCGTATGCTTACAAGATTGTCGCACATGATCCAGCTAGCGTGCTTAAGGCCTTCATCAGGGCCGATCTCGATTTGAGTTAATAGCCCTTCGCCGCTACTGAAAACAGGAGCACACACGACGGTCGAGAAGCGGGAGTCAAGCAGCGCTTGGCGGCTCACGATAACGAAAGTGCGGTATTGTTTCGGGTCCCCCTCGGGCCTGAACACTCGATAGAGTTCTCCTCGCCTCAAGGCCAGCCACCGCTCTTTCACTCTTCCCATGCCTGGTATCGGAGCACGTCTTCGGCTTCCAAGTTTAGCCGCTCAGCAGCCGCGTTGAGGCGCTCCAGGTCGCGCGCGCTTACTCTTCGGCGGTGTCTCTCGCGGAAAAATCGCCGCAGAACCTGCTCGATTATCGCTGAGCGCGAATATTTCGAGCCAGCAAGGCGGTCAACCTTTGCCAATATATCCGAAGATAGTGAGATAGAAGTCTTCTCCTTCATACTACCATTATACTACACTCAGGCGGTTACACGCTCGGGCCGGCGCCAAAACGCCAGCGCCTGCAGGCCGCGGCCCTTCA
>DASPYR010000161.1:0-5534 GCA_035636675.1 Rugosimonospora sp.
TTTCTGGCTGCTGGGCCGCGTGGACGACGTCATGAACGTGGCCGGACATCGCATCTCGACCTACGAGGTGGAAAGCGCGCTGGTGGATCATTCTTCCGTGGCCGAAGCGGCGGTGATCGGCCGCACGCACGAAGTCAAAGGCCAGGGCATCTCCGCGTTCGTTACCTTGAAGGAAGGCGTGACCCCTGACGACGCGCTGAAAAATGAGTTGAAGCAGCACGTGGTGGGCAAGATCGGCGCAATCGCCCGGCCGGATGACATTTTCTTCGTATCCGAGCTTCCCAAGACGCGCAGCGCTAAAATCATGCGGCGCTTGCTCCGCGATATCGCCGAGGGCCGGATCCTTGGGGATACCACCACCTTGGCCGACCCGGCCGTGGTGGCCCGGCTAAAAACGCAATACCAGGAGGAAGGTTAACCGGAACGCATTTCTACAACGATTGACGGCGTTCCGGCGTCCCTCTAACATCTATAGAGCCTCTTCTATGCCTGCCAAGCCACTTCCTTTGCGCGACCGGCTGGGCCGCCCGCTCGAGAGCTTGCGCCTCTCGGTGACGGACCGCTGCAATCTGCGCTGTCTCTACTGCATGCCGGAGGAAGATTATGTCTGGCTGCCGCGACAGGAATTACTGAGCTTCGAGGAATTGGTCCGGCTCGTCGATATTTTCGCCGAACTGGGAGTCACTCGCCTGCGGCTGACCGGCGGCGAGCCGCTGCTGCGTCACAATGTCGATCGTCTGGTGGCCATGCTGACACAAAATTCGCGCATCAGCGATCTCGCCTTGACGACCAACGGCGTGCTCTTTGCCGAGCAAGCCGGGGCGCTCAAACGCGCGGGTCTCGGCCGCGTGACCATCAGCCTGGATACTTTGCAGCGCGAGCGCTTTCGGCAGATGACGCGCCGAGATGAGCACCAACGCGTGCTCTCCGCGTTCGACGCGGCAGGCCGCGCCGGGTTCACGGGCACGAAACTGGATGCCGTAATCATGCGCGGGGAAAACGACGACGAGCTTGCCGATTTGATCGAGTTTGGCCGCAGCAATCGAGTAGAAGTTCGTTTTATCGAGTACATGGACGTCCTCGGCGCGACGAAATGGAGCATGGCCAAGGTGGTCTCGCGCGACGAAATGCTGCAGCGGCTCGAACAGCGCTACGGCAAGGTCAAAGCCGCGGCCGAAACGAGCTCGGCTCCTGCTTCTCGATTTCTGCTGCCCGACGGCACGGTTTTCGGCATCATCGCCTCCACGACTTCGCCCTTTTGCCGGACGTGCGACCGCAGCCGCATCACCGCGGATGGGATGTGGTATCGCTGCTTATATGCCACCAGTGGCACCGACCTGCGGAAGTTGCTGCGCGGCGCCGCGGTAAACGCAAACGCATCGCGGGAAGCTGCCGACACCGAGATTGCCAACCTCATCGCTGAAGCATGGCGCGGACGCGAAGATCGAGGCGCCGAGGAGCGAGCATCTCGAAATCACCGCGAGGCCTTCACAGCCATCGAGGAACTGCGCCGCGATCCGCATCTGGAGATGCACACGCGCGGCGGGTAATTTCTAGTCGCCGGTAACGTGGCCTAATTCGGAGCGCGCCTGGACCACGCGCAAAATGGAATCGCGGGTGACCAGGCCGACGACGCTGTCTCCGGCAATCACGGCAAGCTGATCGATATTGGCCGAGCGCATGCGCTCGAGCACGCTGAGGACCGGCTCTTCCGGCGCGGTCCACGGCAATTGTTCGCGCGAAATCATTGCCGCCTGCACGGAAGTGGAAGGCCAGTCCTGCCGCGGGACGGCTTGCAGAGCCTCAATACGCATCAGCCCGACGAGCCTGCCATCCGAAACAACCAGATGCGCGCGCCTGCCGGTGCGCGAAGCCTCATGCGCGTACTCTTCGAGTGAAAGGTCGCGACCGACCGTGGGCATCTCTGAAGTCATGACGTCCGCGGCGCGAAGGCCTTGCAGAGCGCCCTGCGTTGCGACCTGCGCGTAGCTCTGCCGTGCCGCGGTCTGTAAGAACCATCCGAGAAAAATGAACCAGACACCGCCCACATTGGAATGGGCCCGGAACACCAGCCATAGCCCATAAGCCATCATGCCGTAAGCAATGGCTTGTCCAATGCGCGCCGCAATGCGCGTGGATCGCGAATAATTTTTAGTGATACCCCAGATTATGGAGCGGAAGATGCGGCCTCCGTCGAGCGGAAAGCCCGGCAGCAGGTTGAAAGTCGCCAAGAGCGCATTCGTACCCGCGAGCCAGGTGGCCAGCGCGTTTGGCATGCTTCCATCCGGGGTCGCCCTCGCCAGCAGCCAGAACCCGCCCGCCAGCACGTAACTCGAGACCGGACCCGCCGCAGCAATCAAAAATTCCTGACCTGCGCTATCGGGATCTCGCGTAATGCTGGCGATTCCGCCAAAGAAGAAGAGGGTGATCGAAGCCACCGGAATCCGATAATGGCGGGCTACGGCGCTATGCGAAAGTTCGTGAAACAGCACGGAACCGAAGAAGAGCAAGCTGGTTAAAATGCCGAGCGACCAAAGCTGGCGGCTGCCCCACTGCGGATAACGGGCGCCGAACTCATCTCCCAGCGAATAGGTGATCAGGGCAAAGATCAGGAACCAGCTCAGGTGCACGTAGATGGGAATGCCGAACACTCGCCCGATCTTGATTCCCGTGCGGCGCATGAAAGCCCCTCCCGCAGTATAACCGAATCGGCCTCGATCAACGGGAAAGCGCCGCCCCGATCACTTTCGGTAACACTGTCGCAACTTTCTCACGCCTGAGGCACGCCGCTCATCTATGATTCCAGCGGCACAGGGGAACGCTCACCTGGGCCCATAGAGGCTAAATTGCGGCCCCTGCTTAGGCGCGCGGTACTCGCCTAGATTGCGATAACTCGCGTTCTATCGGGCAGAACTGAACGAGACGACCCATGAAGTTACGCACCAAGTTAGTCATCTTCTCGGTAACCGTCATTGCCGGCGCCGTCGGCGTTCTGGCGTGGAGTGTGGATCGCTTTGTGCGGCAGCAGTTCGAGCAAGAGCAAAGGCAACGGTCCGATACGCTGATCACCCAATTCCGGCGGGAATTCACACACCGCGGCGACGAAGTGGTCTACGCCCTGCAAGGCATCGCAGAGGCCGAGGGAATCCTGCGCATCGCCCTCGAACTGAGCCGCCCGCAGGCCGATCCTTCCTTATATACGCATGACGCGCGGGGCATCGCGACTTCGCGTCAGCTCGATTTCCTCGAAATTGTCGGCGATGACGGAACGCTGATCTCTTCCGCGCAATGGCCGGGGCGCATCGGCTTCAAAAACGATTGGGTGACACGGCAGAGCGACTGGAATCAGCAGGGGGCTTTTCTGGCAAGGGTCGAGTTGCCGGACAACGTCGACTTAGGCTTGCTGGCAGTGCGCACCATCAACGTTGGCGAAAAGAGGTTATATCTGATTGGCGGCAGACGGCTGGACAGTGATTTTCTGCAGGCGCTGGTGATACCGGCAGGCATACGAGTCTTGTTCTACCGCAATCTGGAAGCGGCTTTCGTGCCGGGAGCCTTACTGGATCCCGAAGGCGGTGCCGAACAGCCGGAACGATTCGCAACTCTGATCGGCTCGATGCAGAAGCAGCCGCGCGCCGGCGAGTACGAGATTCCCGGTGCGACTGGCGCGGTGGGGGCGGAGAAATTCATGGCTCTGCCGCTAACGGGCCGAAGCAGCGAGTTGCTGGCCATCATTCTGGTGGGCGGCGCGCAGGATTCCGTGGTGAAAACCTCCATCTACATCCGCAATGCGGGATTCGCGATCGGTGGGGCGGGAATCCTTCTTGCGTTGATCTTTTCTTTGTCGATTTCAGGGCAGGTGAGCGGGCCGCTCCGGCGCTTGGAGAAGGCGGCGCGTGAGCTTGCCGCCGGAGACTGGAAGGCAAAGGCCGACACGCGTGCGCGAGGCGAAGCAGGGCGCGCGGCGCGAGCTTTCAATGAGATGGCCGCCCAACTTGGCGCCAAGCGCGAGAGGCAGCTGCAAGCCGAGCGCGTGGCCGCGTGGCGCGAGCTGGCCCGGAATTTTGCCGTGGAATTGAAGGTGCCGCTTTTCTCCCTGCAGCTTACGCTCGAGAATCTGTCGCGGGCGCGCAAGCAAACGCCGGAGCGGTTCGATAAGATTTTCCTCGAGTCCATGAACATGGTGGATGCGGAAATCGAGACTCTGAAGGGAATCATTGGCCGATTCAGCGATTTCGCGAAAATGCGTCAGCCGCACATGCAGGCGGTGAACGTGAACGATGTGGCGCGCGCGGCGGTAAAGTCCTTTGAGACGGAATTCAATTCGCGCGGGCGGCCGCCGGTGAAGCCTGAGCTTCTACTGGATGAGCACACAGCAAAAATTTGGGCTGATCCGGAGCTTTTGTATAAGGGCTTCGAGAACGTGATCGCGAATTCGCTCAGCGCCATGCCCATGGGCGGCACACTCACAGTTCGGACGGCGCAGCAGAATGGAATCGTACGCGTAGAGATCTCTGATACGGGTTCAGGGCTCGAAGTCGGAGACCCGGCGGGGGCGGCACTACCGTACGTGCCCAAGCTGGACGGAGCCGGGTTGGGCTTGGCCACGATACAGACGGTAGTCAGCGATCACGGCGGCCGCATGTCTGTTGAAATGACGCCCGGTGGTGGAACGGCGTTTCGCATGGAATTTCCGGTCGCCCCGGCTTCAATCAGGGCGCCACAGGTCGAAGCTGCCTCGACGCGATCGAAACCTCAGACGGAGCCTACCGTAGCGAAACCGCAGGATACCGCGACGAAGCCGAACCCGCCCCTGGCGCGCATCATGGACATTTAGGCCGCCTAAGCAAGCTCTGTTTGGCATTAGATTGGCGATTACAGCGGAGCGTTGCGGAAGTACGTGAGAGGAACGGCTATCCGATTACCGGAGTTCCGGCGATCTCCTCTTCGATGGCGCGAAGATATTCCGGCTCGAGTCCGATAAATTCCACCCCAATGCCAACGCCGGGCAGGCAATAACGAACCTCACCGCGCGCATGGACTTCGATTCCGGAGCGGCTAAGCCGGAAGCGGAGTTTCATGACGGCGCCCTCAGGAAAGCTGTTGGCTCTTTCGCCGCACCCAGTCGCGTTCTCAGGCGGTTGCGTAAGGGTTCAGGATGGGCTTTTGAGCGCCCGCTCGGCGCTCCTGGGGCATTTTTGGTGGCAGAGCCTGGCACAGCGCGTTCCGCGATGCCTACGCGGAAGCATCGAAGGTTGACAAAAGAGCCGCGAAAAGCTGATAACAGACGGGAGCGAGGCCAAATCTTTCTTCGTCATGTTTCGCTATTAGAGGAGGTTGCGATGCCCAATGTTGATCCGAGAATTCTTGTGCGAAATGCGGCAAGGGGAGTTATCTTGGTGCTCTTGGCGAGTATCGGGGTACTCGCGCAGAGCAGCGGCCCGCGTACTCTCGAAGAACTCAAGGCCGAAACACAAAAGCGCGTCGATCGCAATGTTGCGCCCGCAGGGGGACTCAAATCCGAGGATGCACGC
>DASPYR010000162.1:0-12997 GCA_035636675.1 Rugosimonospora sp.
GTTTCATTTGGGCGCCTGTTCCTCCACGACGGAAATCGACCGCGAATATCTCTACCGCAACAATTACGAATTTTCGCGTGATCTGGCTGCGTGGGCGCTCCAGTCGGACACACGGTTCGTGTACGCCTCGTCGGCAGCGACGTACGGCGACGGGAGCGCGGGCATGGACGACGCGAGCCCCGACGCTCTCGAACGGCTCGAGCCGCTCAATTTGTACGGCGAATCAAAACACCTGATGGATCTGCACGCCTGGCGGCAGGGCTGGCTCGAACGCCTCGTGGCCCTCAAATACTTCAATGTGTTCGGGCCAAACGAAGAACATAAAGGCGAAATGCGCAGCGTGGTGAACAAGAGCTTCGCGCAGGTGATGCAAACGGGAGTCATTCGCCTGTTCAAAAGCTATCGGCCGGAATATGGGGACGGTGAGCAGCGTCGCGATTTCCTTTATGTCAAAGACGCCGTGCGCATGACGCTGCATCTGGCGGAACATCGCCAAGCCGCTGGAATTTTCAATATTGGATCGGGAAAAGCGCACACCTGGAATGAATTGGCCGGCGCCATCTTCAGCGCCCTGGGGCGTGAGCCGCGCATCGAGTACATCGAAATGCCGCAAACCATTCGCGACAAATATCAATATTTTACGGAAGCGAAGATCAAAAAGCTGCGATCCGCGGGCTATGAGCAGCCGATTACGCCGCTCAGTGAAGCTGTGCGCGATTACGTGCAGAATTATCTGGTTCCGGCGAAGGCGCTCGGGGAAACGCCAGGCGAAGGCGGGCGGTGCTAACCGATGCGAACTTCGCCAAATTGCTTGGCTTGGTTGCTCACGTTCATGAGATGCGGCGGGCGCGGAACAGTCAGAAACTAGCGGTAGGCGGCGGCAAAGGTGCTGGCATCTCCGCTCGCAAGGTCGGACAAGAATTGCTCATGGATCAGTGCCCCATAGATGACCAGATCGCGGGCCATCATGCGCAAACGCGTTTCGACCTTGGCGTTTTTCAGGACTCCCTCGGAGTCAAAATCAGTTCTGCCATCGAAGGAGACGCCGTAAGGCATACTCCAACCGTAGCACTGGCGCACGACCGTGCGCATCTGGTCCATTACCGTCAATCCTTTTTCGTGCGAGGAACAAACATAGCCGAAGACTTTGCCGGCGCACTCTTCCCAGTTGTAGTCGAGGAAGTTTTTCATCGTGCCGGACATGGATCCGTGATAGTCCGGCGACGCAAGCACAACGGCCGAAGCCCACTGCATGTCCGTCCCCAGCCGGCGCTCGGCCGCGGAGCCGCCGGCGTGATCCGGGCGGTATAGCGGCAATTCGATGGCTCGCAGATCGAGCATGCGTATCTCGGCGCCGTGCTCTTCGGCAAAACCGAGTAGCAGGCGAAGCGCCAGCGCGGTCCGCGATTTTTCGCGCAGGCTTCCACTGACACCCAAGAGATGAAACCGATCCGCGGCCACGCATCTCACCATACAACAGGGAGTGTCAGCGCACAAAATCGGTTTTCGCCGCTTGGGCCAAAAGCGGGTCCGTTGTAGCCCAGGGCGCGCCGGCCTGCGGCGGCCCTGGGGGTTTTTTTGTTGCGCCGCCCCAGCCGGGGTCCCCAGCACGCGCCGTTCTTGCGCGTGCTGGGGTGGTCTTCCAGGCGGCATGCCTATTCGCGGCCCGGCCGGTTCCCGGAGCCAGCGCGTTGGGGCCGAAGCTCGAGGGATCCATTGCCAGCGACTGCGGAATTTTGTGCGCTGAGGAACGGCGTGATATCGTGACCTTACGACTACAACCTAGCCGAGGTTCGGGATGCCCATAGCGACTATCAATCCGGCGACAGGCGAAACCCTGAAAACATTTGAGCAGCTCTCCGACGCGCAGATCGACCGCAAACTTCAGATCGCGGCGGAGGCATTCTCGAAATACCGCAAAAGCACCTTTGCGGAACGCGCTCGGTTCATGCAGCGCGCGGCGGAAATCCTCGAAGAAAAAAAGGAAACCTTCGGGCGCATGATGACGACGGAGATGGGAAAAACATTTCGCTCGGCGGTCGAGGAAGCGGTCAAATGCGCGTGGGCTTGCCGTTTTTACGCAGAGAATGGCCAGGCTTTTCTAGCCGACGAAGTCGTGGCCACGCCCGCAACGCGGAGTTATGTACGGTATCAGCCGCTCGGCCCGGTGCTCGCCGTGATGCCGTGGAACTATCCCTTTTGGCAGGTGATCCGGGCGGCGGCGCCCATCTTGACGGCGGGCAATGTGATGCTGCTCAAGCACGCGTCGAACGTTCCCCAATGCGCTCTGCTGATCGAAGAGTTGTTCCGCGAGGCGGGTTTCCCCGAAGGCGTATTTCAGACGCTGCTGATCGGATCACCAAAAGTGGAGGCCGTGCTGGGAGATTCGAGGGTGGCGGCAGCGACGCTTACCGGAAGCGAAGGAGCGGGCGTGCAAGTGGCGCTGGGCGCGGCGAAGAAGGTGAAGAAGGTGGTTTTGGAACTGGGCGGCAGCGACCCCTTTATCGTAATGCCGAGCGCCAAGCTGGACGAGGCCGTGGCGACGGCGGTGAAGGCACGGATCGCAAATAACGGGCAATCCTGCATAGCGGCAAAGCGCTTTATTATCGCGGAACCGATCGCGGAGGAGTTTCAGCGCAGATTCGTCTCGGCGATGGCGGCGCTCAAGGTGGGCGATCCCTTCGATGAGAAAACCGATCTCGGACCATTGGCAACGAAAGACGGGGTGGAGAGCCTCGATCGTTCGGTGCGAACGACCGTTGCATCGGGCGGGGAAATATTGACAGGAGGAAAGCCGCTCAGCCGCCCCGGCAATTTTTACGCGCCGACGGTGCTCGGCAAGATCCCCAAGGGCTCACCCGCACATTGCGACGAGTTGTTTGGTCCGGTGGCCAGCGTATTTCGCGCCAAAGATTTGGATGAGGCGATTCGCATTGCCAATGACAGCCGCTTCGGACTGGGCGCCAGCGCCTGGACGAATGACGAAAAGGAACGAGAACGCCTGATCAATGAACTCGAATCCGGGATGGTGTTCATCAACCGCATGGTGGCCTCCGACCCGCGGCTGCCTTTCGGAGGCGTGAAGTGGTCTGGATACGGACGCGAATTGGGCAGCTTCGGTATCCGCGAATTCACGGATATCAAGACCGTTTGGATTCAGTAACCTGGGCCCCCGGCACGCGCGTCTTGAGCGCGAGAATCGCGCGGCAAAAAAGTCGCGTGCTGGCGTGGAGTAGCACGCAGAAAAATTCTGCTCGGCGTGTCATTCTGAGGAGCGAAGCGACGAAGAATCCCTCATAAGGGCGCGGCTTTATTTCGTCGCAACTAGATTTCGTAACATCCCACGCGAGGAGGTCTCGACCAGGTGGCCAATCTGGGATTTGTAGGGCTGGGCGTGATGGGAAGCTTGATGGCCCAACGACTGCTCGAAAGGGGGCACAGCCTCACGGGCTATAACCGCACACGCTCGAAAGCTCAATCGCTGATCGAGAAGGGCATGAAATTCGCGGAGACGCCGCGCGCCGTGGCTGAGGCTGCCGACGTAATCTTCTCCTCGGTGGCAAATTCAGCTGCTCTCACATCCATTGCTGAGGGTCCGCATGGGGTTCTGGCGGGATTGAGCCGGGGCAAACTTTTTGTGGATATGAGCACGGTTAGCGTGGCGACGAGCCGCGCGATCGCGGCCAAGGTGAGAGAAAAAGGCGCGGACATGCTGGACGCGCCAGTATCGGGAAGTGTGGCCACTTTGAAGGTAGGCAAGCTTTCGCTGATGGTCGGAGGCAGGCGCGAAAGTTTCGACCGCGTCAAGCCTCTGCTTGAAGACTTCTCCGACCAGCCGACAGCGGGACAGGGACAGAAGGTAACCTACGTGGGCGAGAACGGGCTGGCGCTGGTGATGAAGATTGCCACCAACTCCAATCTCGCGGTGCAGATGCTGGCGTTTTCGGAAGCGGTTCTGCTGGCGGAAAAAAACGGAATTCCGCGGCAAACGGCAGTCGACGTCTTGACGCACAGTGCCATTGCCTCGCCGATGGTGCAATACCGGGGGCCATTTGTGTTGAAGCTTCCGGAGACGGCCTGGTTTGATGTAAACATGATGCAGAAAGATATGCTGCTGGCGCTGGAGTTGGGACGCCAAGTGGACGTCCCTCTTCCCACGGCGGCTGCGGCGAATGAAATGCTGACCAGCGCGCGAGCGATCGGGCTGGTACACGAGGATTTTGCCGTGATGTTTGACGCACTGGCTAAAATGTCCGGGGTATCGCGATGACCACTGCTACGCAACGATCCGAAGCGAACGCAGCGCTGGGCAAGGAGCAATCGCTGCGCATGTACCGGCGCATGTTTTCTATTCGCCAATTTGAGGAACACGCCAACGATCTCTACCTGCGCGCCCTCATGCCGGGGCTCACGCACCTCTATGAAGGCGAGGAGGCCGTGGCCGTGGGAATCTGTGAAGCGCTGCGCCCGGATGATTACATCACCAGCACCCATCGCGGACATGGTCATTGCCTGGCGAAAGGCGCCGCGCCCGACCGCATGTTCGCCGAATTACTCGGCAAAGAGGCCGGCTACTGCCGGGGCAAAGGCGGATCGATGCACATTGCCGATCCGGCTACAGGAAATCTTGGGGCCAACGCGATCGTCGGCGGCAGCGCGGGTATCGCCACCGGCGCGGCATTTTCGGCCAAGAAGCTCGGGAATGGCAGAGTTTGTGTCTGCTTTTTTGGCGAGGGCGCGCTGGGGCAGGGAGTCCTCTACGAAGTCATGAACATGGCGCAGCTCTGGAAACTGCCTGTGATTTACGTCTGCGAGAACAATATGTACAACGAATATACGCACTACTCGGAGACGACCTCCGGCGACATCCTGGCTCGTCCGGGGGCTTTTGGTCTGCCGGCGGAAAGCGTAGACGGGCAGGACGTCCGCGCAGTGCATGCGGCGGCATCTCGATTTGTCGAGCGCGCGCGGGCAGGCGCAGGCCCTGCATTTCTGCTGTGCAACACTTACCGCTATCGCGGGCACCACGTGGGCGATATCAATCGCGAATACTATCGCGCCAAGCAAGAAGAGCAGCGATGGTCCTCCGAGCGGGATCCCATCAAGATTCTGGGAGATTGGCTCATGCAACAAAAGCTCGCGGATTCGGCGCAGCTGGAACGGATTCAAACCGAGGTCAAGGCGGAGATGAATGCCGCGGTGGAATTCGCCATTGCCGCGCCTTATCCGGCTGTCGAGCAGGTGGAGCAGGACGTCTATGCCTGAAACTGCCACCCAAACTACCGTACGAGAGTTGACCTTCGGGGAAGCGATCCGCGAGGCGCTCGCGGAGGAGATGCGCCGCGATCCGCGAGTGTGCATTATTGGCGAAGACGTGGCCGAAGCGGGCACGCCCTTCAAAGTGTTGTCGGGATTGGTGGAGGAGTTCGGCAAAGAACGCGTGATCGACACGCCGATTTCAGAGCCGGGGTTCACGGGAATCGGAGTGGGCGCGGCGATGACGGGCCTGCGGCCGGTGGTGGATATCATGTTCGGCGATTTCCTCACCTTGGTGATGGACCAAATCGTGAACCAGGCCGCGAAGATTCATTACATGTCGGGAGGAACCTGGAAGGTGCCCATGGTCTTGCGCACGACGATGGGCGCGACGCGGCGTTCAGCGGCGCAGCATTCCCAATCTTTGCAGGCTTGGCCCAGCCACATTCCAGGTCTTAAGGTTGTGTTGCCCTCCACTCCTTACGACGCCAAAGGGCTGCTGAAGACGGCGATCCGCGACGACAATCCGGTCATTTTTTTTGAAGACAAAATGATGTACCGGCTGAAGGGCCCGGTGCCTTCCGAGGAGTACACCATCCCGTTCGGGGTTGCGGATATCAAGCGCGCGGGAACCGATATCACCCTGGTGGCCACCAGCAGCATGGTGCAGGTTGCCTTGGGCGCGGCGAAACTGCTCGAGGACAGCGGAATCAGCGCCGAGGTCATCGATCCGCGCACGACGTGGCCGCTCGACGAAAAAACTCTGATTGAATCTGCCAAGAAAACTTCGCGCGCCGTAGTGATCGATGAAGGCTACCACCGTTACGGAGTGACCGCGGAAATCGCCTCGGTGATCGCGGAAGGCGCTTTTTACAATCTGGATGGACCGGTGAAGCGAATCGGAGCGATGCACGTGCCGATTCCCTTCTCTCCTCCTCTCGAGGATGCCACTGTGCCCAGCGAACAGCAGGTGTTTGAAGCTGCGCGTCAGCTTTGCGGGAAATCCTGACCGCGCGTTAACGTGCCGCGCTGTCATCCCGAGTCCGCCTGGGGCGGACGAGGGATCTCTCTTGGCCTGGCGCGCTCGCATCGTCGCTGTCATCCCGAGCGCCGTTCTTGGGCGCGAGGGATCTGCTTTTGGAATGTGGCACAAGCAATCTGAGGACTACGTAGAGAAATTCGGAGGCATGCCATGGGACTAAAAACCTACGGAACGATGGCGGTGGATTGGGAGAATCGCGTGGATTTCGAGCGCTTGCGGCGCGAGCGCCTGGCGCGCGCAAGGGCCTTGCTGCAGAAATCGGAGATGGGCGCGCTGCTCTGCTTTGATATGAACAACGTGCGCTATATCACGGCAACGCACATCGGCACTTGGGCGCAGGATAAGAACAGCCGCTTCACGCTTTTGCCGCAAAATGATGAGCCGATCCTCTGGGACTTCGGTTCGGCCGCCAGGCACCACCAGCTCAATTGTCCCTGGCTGGGCGAGCGCTCGCGAGCCGGCATTCCTCTGCTGCGAGGCGCAATGTCGCCGGAGATGGGACGCGCCGAAAATGTGGCGCGCAAGATCAAGGTCGAACTGGAAAAACGCAAATTGCAGCACGAGCCGCTGGGAGTGGACATCATTGAGCCTCCGATTCTCTTCGCTTTGCAGCGGGAAGGAATCAAGGTGGTCGACGGCCAACAAATCATGTCCGATGCGCGCGTGATCAAGACGCAGGACGAAATCACGCTGCTGAACATGTCGGCCATGATGGTGGATGCGGCGTATGACGAGCTTTATCGCGCGATGAAACCCGGAATGAGCGAAAATCAGGCCGTCGGCCTGGTCAGCAAAGTTCTCTACGATCTCGGGTCGGAGTACGTCGAAGCGGTGAACGCGATTTCCGGAGAACGCTGCAATCCGCATCCGCATGTCTTCTCTGATCGCGTGCTGCGCCCCGGCGATCCGGTCTACTACGACATTCTGCATTCCTACATGGGCTATCGCACCTGCTACTACCGCTGCTTCACCATTGGATATGCTTCGCATGCCATGGTGGACGCTTACAAGCGCTGCCGGGAATACCTGGATGCGGCGATCGAGCTGATCCGGCCGGGCCGGACCACAGCGCAAGTCGCTTCGGTATGGCCGAAAGCTCAGGAGTTTGGGTTCCCCGACGAAGAGGCGGCCTTCGCGCTGCAGTTTGGGCATGGAGTTGGCCTGGCGATTTGGGAGAAGCCGGTGATCAGCCGTCTGGTTTCGCTCGAGCATGCGCACGAGCTCAAGCCGGGCATGGTGTTTGCGCTGGAGACATTCTGGCCTTCCACGGACGGCTGGAGCGCGGCGCGAATCGAGGAAGAGATCGTGGTCACGGAGACCGGTCATGAAGTGATCACGCGCTTCCCGGCCGAAGAACTGCTGGTGGCTGGTGCGCACTACTTCACCGTGAACGGACCGCTGCCGACCACGCGTGAGAGCGAAGCTGCTCCAAGCCAGCGCGTGATCGAAATGGTGGAAGCCGGCGCGAAGACGGAAGGAGTCGGAGTGCGCTAGAAGCGCTCTCTCCCGAATTCCGCCATATGGCCGTCAGCGTCGTAATGCCCGCCCTGGAGATGGCGCAGGAGACCGGCAAGGTCATCTCCTGGCGCAAGCGTGAAGGCGAGCAAGTGGTCAAAGGCGAGCCGCTGCTCGAAGTGGAAACCGATAAAGCCGTAGTCGAAGTGGAATCGCCCGCCGACGGCATACTCTCCGCGGTTTCAGCACGCGAAGGCGCGGTCATTCCCGTCGGCCAAACGATTGCGTGGCTACTGGCCCCCGGCGAAGCGCCTCCTCTAGCCACCGCGCCGGCACAGACGGGACGGCGCACGGATACCGCTGGCGCCGGCCCCGGTGCAGCAAGCTCAGGAGCAAGCAACCCACCTCCGTCTCCGCCGCCTGAAATGAGGATATCGCCCAAAGCGCGGCGGCTGGCTCGCGAGCACGGCGTGGACGTCACGCGCTTGCGTGGCTCGGGACCGGGAGGAGAGATTCTCGCCGAGGACATCATGAATGCGGCGAAATCCGCGGGTGCGGCGGCCGCACCGGCGGCCATAGCTTCGGCGCAGACCAAATCGCAGGCCTCTGCCGGAGAGATCGAGCCATTGGGGACGGTGGGGCGGCTCATGGCCGCGCGCACGACCCAAAGCTGGACGACCGTTCCTCACTTTTTTGTGACGCGCGATGCGGATGCCAGCGGTTTACTCGAAGTGTATGAGCGGCTGTCTGTGGAGGTGGAAAGAGCGCACGGGATCAAAGCGACTCTTACGGATTTGCTGGTCGCGCTGGTCGCGCGTGTACTGGCGAAACATCCGAGAATGAATGCCAGCTGGGCAGCGGAGGGCATTCGTCACAACGGCGAGATCAATGTTGCGGTGGCCGTAGCCGTGGAAGAAGGCGTCGTCGCACCGGTCTTGCACAAAGCCAACAGTCGCAATGTTGGAGAGCTTGCCGTGAAGCGGCGCGAGCTGACGGAACGCGCCAAGGCCGGCCGCTTGCAGCCGGCGGACATTACCGGGGGCACATTTACGATCAGCAATCTGGGGATGTACAACGTTGACGCCTTCACCGCGATTATCGTGCCTCCCCAGGCGGGTATTCTGGCGGTCGGGCGCGTGGGAGATCGCGTCGTAGCCGTCGATGGTAGGCCCGCCGTGCGGCCGATGATCACGCTGACTCTTTCGACGGATCATCGAGTGGCTGATGGAGCGCGGGCGGCGCGGTTTCTGAACGACTTGGTGGAAGCCATTCGTGAACCCAGGAAATGGCTTGAATGATGCGGCGCCGCGCCGAGACCTGATTGCCGCGGCGGGAAAGCCAGTCACATATTTAGTTCTACGGCAGAACTTCTGCCATTCCCCGCACCGAGTCATCCAAAGAGGCCAGAGCGGATACGGCTTGCTGCAGTTCGGTCGCTGAGGATGCGTGCGCCGGATAATTGACCACCTGCAGCTCGAAGTGAAACCGGTGGCTCACGCCGGCGGCGTCAGCCAATCCTTCCGTGAGACGGGCACAGACTCGCTCCGCATTAAGGAGGTCCACTCCCGGTAAGACCGCGCCAAAACAAGCGGGCGCCAGAATGTAGATGGAATCCTGTTCGCGCATCTTACGAGCGATGACTTTGGCGGCATCCCCGAGGGCCGAAGCGGTTTCCGAAGGACCGGAATGATCGGCCGGGAACTTGATGGTGATCACGACGATGGAGAGTTTTTGAGTGGTTGTGGCCATGCGGCGGAATTCCATGGGCAAGCGGTCCTGGAAGGAACCAAAGTTCGGCATGCTCTTCAGCAATTCGACGCTGGCCTGCCTGCGGGTCTCGGCGATCTGCCGGCGGCCTTCGGCCATGTCGCGTCGCAGACGGCGGATGGTGGCATGGCGATCCCAGAGATAAATGGTCAGCAGGACGCACAGAGCACAAAAGCCCCAGAAGGCGGTGCGCATGGTTCGATCGCCCGGCGTTTGATGAGAAAAGACCACGGGGTACATGAGCACCGCCATTCCCACAGCCATCACGATGACCGTGATGGCAACGAAGATGCTCAGTTGTAACTCGTGATGCTCGAGGTTATCGGGCTCGACTCGGTTGGAGATCTTCATAAACGGACCCTCAGCAGAAAAGCGATGGACGCGTTTAGTAACCTATAGGTAATCGGGTGGACTGCCGAGCCTATTTTGGCATCCGGTGACGCAAAAGCCACCCTCTGGTGAGGAGCTCGCGCCGCCGACCGCATTTTTCTAAAGCCAGAGATGGCCATTAGGCATCCTGCAGTGCTGCGATAGCCGAACGAAGCGCGCGCAGGGTGGCTTCTACTTCTTGGTCGTCCTTGTAAGCGCGCCGGGGCCAAAAGAAGCCCTTCAAGCCATCTCGCTTGCGCCTGGGAACGATGTGCACGTGGAAATGCGGAACACTTTGACTTACACGATTATTGATGGCCACGAAAGCGCCTTCCGCTTCCATCCCCCGCATGACGGCCTGGGAAAGGAGCCGGACATTGGTAAAGACCGCGCCCACCAGGGAGTCCGGCAGATCAAAGAGCGTCTCCATGTGGCTCTTTACGATGAACAATGAGTGGCCCGCAAAGAGGGGGCGATGATCCAGGAAGGCGAGTGAAATATCATCCTCAAAAACCTTGAAACAGGGCACGGCGCCGCGAACGATGTTACAGAAGGTGCAGTTTTCCTCGAAAACTTCGTTGAAAACGGGCGCATTTTTCAACGTATTTTTCACCTGGGGATCTGTTCGCCGTGGGTTAGCCGGGCATGGCTCAGGCGGAAGGCCGCAGAATGAAAGCGCAGGGAATCGGGCAGATGTGCGGCAAAATAGGACCCATTATGCCCGCCCGGATAGAGGTGAAATTCATGAGCGATGCGGCGGGAAGCAAGCAAATTGTGAAGCGCCCGGGCGCCTGCTTGGAATCCATAATCGTCCTGGGAGCCGCAATCGAAATAGATTTTCATTCCCGCGAGTTCCGCCGTGCGGGCGATGCGAAGAGGATTATTGCGATCCCAGAATAAACGGTCCGGGGGTGAGCCAAAGACGTCACCCAAGATCCGCAGACGGCCGGCCTCCGGAGAATTGCCTACGGAAATGGCCGGAAGTTTCTCCATCAAAGCGGCGCTATGCGCGCTCACCGATCCGAACAGTCGCGGGTGAAGGAAAGCCATGCGGAGCGCGCCATAGCCTCCCATGGAGATTCCGCCAATGCCGCGGGATTCGCGGGCGGCGGCAATGCGGTAACGATTCTCGATCCAAGGCATGAATTCCCGCAGGAAGAAATCGTCATAACGGAAGCGCGCGTCATGCGAGTTCATGAAGAAACTGGCGTAACCGGCCGGGCTGACCACGACGAAATCGCCAATTTGGTGGCGGTCCCAGAGCTCCTCGAGAAGATCGAAGCCTCCGGAACGCACAAACATCTGCTCATTATCGCCGAGCCCATGGAGGTAATAGAGCACGGGATAACGGCGGTTGGCGTCTTCCCCATAGCCGGGCGGCAGGATCACACAGTAAGGAACGGAACGCCCCAGGATGCGGCTGGGCACGGAAAGACATTCACCGCGGGCGTCTGTGGATGGGAATGGAGCGGGCGTCGCAAGGGAACTCGCCGCTCGCGGACAGCTCACAGCAAGCGCAATCAGTGCGCCGGCGATCAAGGTAAGCTTTATCGCAATTTTCATAGCCTTCGGCATTCGCTTTCCACCAGTAACGCGCAAGCTCCGCTTGCGCTGGGGATGCGAAGGATGGGGCACCCGCAAAGGCCTCAGGTCTCCCGACAAAATCGTCGGGACACCTGAGCTACAAGTTCCTAACCCCGGCATTCCAGTGCTCCCGCACTGGGCTAATTTGTTTCGTCCCTGCCGCCACCCCAGCATGCGCAAAGGCGGCGTACGCTGGGGACCCCGCTGACGGGACTTGCGCATTCGCAACCTCCCCTGTTTTGCGCAAGTGTTCATTATGAGCGACTTCAAGCTCTGCAATTTCGTATGTGTTCATTTTACTTGGGTTGCTGACGGGTTTTGCGCAAGTGTTCATTTTGCGAGGGTTGGATGCGACCGTTTGCAGGCGCTGATCGTATGAAACGCCGGGGACCGCCACGCCCTCATCCGCAGAAGGCAGACTCGGGATGACTTTGTTACCCGCGAAAAGCGCGCCTTTGTTCGGCGGCGAGAGCTCATCTCCGGTGTCGGGAGTCCGGTGGACTCCACCAGAGTCCGAAAACCGGACCTGTGGGTAGACTTTCGCCGCAGGAGGGTAGCCTTTTCGCGGAGGACTGGCCGCATCGTCAGCTTCGGGGCACGAGGCAGGCGCGGCGTTTGCCTCGCGCCGCGGTGAGGAGAAAGAGAGGTCCCTCGGCTCACGATGCTCGCTCGGGACGCCGATCCTGGTCGGATCGGCGCGCATGGCGGAAATGGTACGCAACAAGAGCTGGGCGAGGTGGCCGAAGGTGGCGGCTTCCTGGCGCGAGATGCGCCTTTGCGCGAGCAGGCGAAACACCTGGGCGAGGGCGCGGTTCACGCCGGCGGCGGTGGTGAGATCGCGGCAGGCGGAATGGAGTTCGGGAAGGTCGAGTGCGGCGCCGACGACGTTACCTCCGGGCACCGGGTCGCCGAACAACTGGTCTTCTCGTTCGGAGTGGAAGCGGCAGAGGGAGGGATGAATGTCGGAGCGAGCCATAGCGCACTGGCGCCCGTCGGAAAAGCTAAATTGGCAGCGGTCGGGCAATTGGTTGGTGTCTATGTGGACTTTTTCATGCGCCAAAGGCGGCCTGGACTTTGTTACGCGCGAAAGCTCCTGATCGCCATGACTTTCGCGCGGAGAGACGCCCTTTTGGCGCTCGACAACCTGATCATCGCTCGCGAATTGGTTATTGTTGGCCTTGTTGGCCGGGAGTTCGGTGCGATTCAGCTCAGCAGGATTCTCGATGAAAAAAGGAAACGGCGGAATGGCGTTTGTGAGTGGTTCTTGTACGGTAGTCATATGCAATGTTATCGGCGAAGTACACTGAGGTCAATGGCTAACGATGTGGATAACTAGCGGACCTGTGGAAAACGTGGTGAGCACCCAGAGCCGCAGTTACCGAAAATCCCGTTTTTCGGGCGGAATCCGACAGTTGAGCCGGGATGAAGCGACACTGCGGACCAAGTGATTTTGATGGAACGAAATCTTCTGACATAGAATCGTACTTCTCAAACGGGAGACCTGCAGCACGTGAGCCGCTGGGC
>DASPYR010000163.1:0-10828 GCA_035636675.1 Rugosimonospora sp.
ACTTGCGTGTCGCCACGGCCGCGCGGCGGCGAAGCGAATCCGCAATAGGTCCATCAGCATGCGCGGCGATTGCAGCAGGATTGCATGACGGGTGGCGCGCCGTTCGACCACATTGAATTCGACCTCCTGAATGGGCAATGCTCGTTTCCATGCAGCAAAGAGAAATTCAACGTCGAACGAGAATCCGCCTAGCCGAAGCCCCTCGACAACCGGCAAAAGCGGCTCGCGCACGAATGCCTTGAAACCACATTGAGTATCGCGCAGGGGCAATTTCAGAATCGCGCGCACCAGTGTTCTATACACGACGCTGGCCAGGAAGCGCGAGCGGCTGGGAGCGGAGCTCATCGGCGCGGGACGACGCGACGCAATTGCGACTGCGGCGCCATCGCGCAGCGCCTCCAGCAATCTCAGGATATCTTCTGGACGGCCGGGCAAATCCGCATCGGTAACAAATACCCATTCCCCACGACTCGCGAGTATTCCGCGCCGAATACTGGCTCCTTTTCCTAAGTTTGCGGAGTTGCGCACTAGACGAAGGGATTCAAAAGCTCGCTGCCATTCTCCCGCCAGAACCGCTGTGTCATCAGTCGAGCCGTCGTCTACGATGATCACTTCGGCCGCAAACGATTGGCGCATCAAGAATGCACGAAGGCAATCGAGCGTTATCGGCAGTATCGCAGCCTCATTGTAGGCGGGTATAACAATCGACAAACAAGAATTCATGCACTCTCACGCGCGACGCGAATTCGTCAGAGGACAAAGAAAGAACGGTCCTGATCTGCCCTTCGTACTCTTCCGAGACCTGGTGCGTCCGCCAATCCGACTAAACAGCGTAGCTCACTTGTACTTTCACATCGTCCCGAAGTCAAGCAAAGCCTAAGCCAGCAGCCGGAGGCAGCGCCGCCGGGTACAGCTTCATTTATCAATTTGAATCACAGTAGTACTCTCGTACCATCACTCCTTCGCTCATCCAGCGCAACTATCTTTGAGTTGGCGTGTTTCGTTGCCACTAACTGGGTCACGAACAGCGGCTCCAGCGGCGGCAGCTTTAGCATCAAGGCGGCCGGCGGCACCAACCAGGTTACGATTGACGCCGGCGCCGTCTCCGGCTCCGCCACTCTATCAAGTCGACCGCCAGAGCAATGGCATCATCACCATCAGCCCGCAGGACCTCACCACTTCTGCAGGGCCGAGCAACGTCGCCTCGCATCTGGTTGCCGGCACGCCGGTGAAGGTCTTCGGCGTCCCGCAGTCGGATGGCAGCATTAAGGCATACGTGATCTTCTACTTCACCGGCACAATGCCGACGTCGTAGAACCGCGCTGCTCCGCTGGCGAAATTGCATTTGCACAAAACGGGCCGAAGGCATGCTGAGCCATGCCTTCGGCCCGTTTTTCCTTACTTAAAGAATTTCGCAATCTTCCCGGCAATCCGCAAAAGCAGCCGGAAGTGATAACATCGCGCCAAGCTATGAGGAAGCGGCTGGCCTATCTCCTGGCGTTCTCTGCCGGGCTTCTCGCGCTCATCCATCGCGCGCCAGCCCAAACAAACACTACGCCGGCACCCGTTGTGCTGCATGCCGCGCGCCTGCTGGACATCGAGACCGGCCGGATATCCGCGCCCGGCGAAGTACTGCTGCGAGGCGAACGCATCGCCGAGGTCGGTTCCGCGGTGAATCATCCTGCGGGCGCACAGATGATTGACCTGGATGACACCACCTTGCTGCCCGGCCTGATCGACGCGCATGTGCACTTATTTCTGCATCCGGGAGCGGAGGATTTGCAGACGGTTCAGGAGTCGGTGCCGCAGCGCACCATCATGGCGACTTTGGCTGCGCGCGCGGATCTCATGGCCGGGTACACGGCAGAGCGCGACATGGGCACCGAAGGCGCCGGTTCGGCGGATACCGCCGTGCGTAATGCCATCGATCAGGGCCTGATCCCCGGGCCTCGCCTGAGAATCAGTGGCAACGCAATTTCCATCCTGGGCGGGCACGAAGACGCCCTCGGCTATAACCCCGAACAGCGCGTTCTCCCCAACGCCACCTTCGCCAATAACTCTGCCGAACTCGTGGCTGTGATTCGCCAGCAGATCAAGGAAGGCGCCGATTTCATAAAGATCTACGAAACCGGCGAAGATTCTTTCCGCAATCGCCAATTCTCCACGCCCTATCAGTACACGGAAGCCGAACTCAGCGCCGCTGCGGCTGAAGCCGAGCGCGTGGGCAAGCGCGTTGCCGTCCACGCCACGGGCGAGCCGGGCGCGCTCTATGCCGTTCGAGCTGGCGTGGCTTCCGTAGATCATGCCTATCAGCTCAGCGACGAAACCATGCGGCTGATGCACGAAAAACAAATCCCCGCTGTGCCGACGTTCACAATCGAGGAGTACTTTGCCGAACATCCCTCTTCGCCGGAAGAAGCCACCTGGGGCCGGCTGCTCGCATTTCATGCTCAAGAGTTCCGCAGACAACTTGCGGCTGGCGTGCCCATGGCCGTTGGCTCTGACGTGGGGCCTTATCCGCACGGCACGCAGGCCCGTGAGTTTGTGCTGATGGTCAAATATGGAATGACGCCGCTTGCCGCCCTGCAAGCCGACATGATAAATGGGGCGAAATTGCTCGGTTGGCAGGGCCAGATCGGCGCCCTGAAACCGGGGTACTTCGCCGATATAATCGCCGTTCCCGGCAATCCGCTGCAGGATATTGGCGTCTTGCAGAAGGTTACTTTCGTCATGAAAGGCGGAACGGTCTACCGCAGATGACAGGCCAAACTTCTCCAGTCCGTCACACCTATTCCGCCAGCCGCATCCTCATCACGCCGAGCTATCATGGGCACAACAGCTTCAATATCTCCGAAATTCTGGGCCGGGGTATCGCTCAAGGTATTTCGATAACCTATTATCCCAGCCAGACGCGAACGCCCGGAGCCATCGCCCAGAAGTACGGATACGCTCTGGGCCGCGATGCGCTCACGAATATCTTCCGCGAATTCTGGCCGGACATCGCTGTCCACGTGCTGCATCGGCGCCCGTAACCTGGTCAATCGAGTCATTTCTCGCACCTTAGCTGCCCGCATACTCTATCAATTGCATGAATCCGAAATCCTGGTGCAGTTGCATGTGGCAGTGGAAAAGCGTCAACCCGGGATTATCTGCGACAAAAGTTATGGCAGCGGTTCCGCGGCTGCCTACGCTGACCACGTCTTTCATCAGCCCGGCCATGGGTTTGCCCCCGACTTCCGTGACTTCAAACGTGTGGCGGTGCAAATGCAGCGGGTGGATGTCGCCGGTGTCCTTATTGTCGAAGAAGAGTTTATAGCGCTGGCCCTTCTCCAGACGCAGTTTTTCGATATCGGGGAAGGACTTGCCGTTGATCGTCCAGCGATTGAAGTCGACTTTATGCCCCGGAATCTTTTGGAATTTCATCTCGAACGTGTGATCCGGTTCGGGCGCAGTGCCTCCGCTCCCAAACATGGAGTAGTCCCAGGGGCCGCGCACAATACCGGACGGCTGCTGCCATTGCGGCTCTCCGGTCTTATCCGCGTATTCGACGATCACGCCCATGCCCATCTTGCGCTCGTCTTCCTTGGGCGAACCGAGAATCCACACGCCGGGATTATTCATCTCCACGATGGCATCCACGCGCTCGGCAATATCCAAGTAAACAAAATCCACGGTCTGGGAACGTGGAACGGGATTGCCGTCCATGGCAATGACGTTAAAGCGGTGGCCGGGAAGCGCCAGCCTGATTTCGTCTGTGGCGCTCGCATTCAGGAAACGAAACAGGACACGCTGGCCCATGCGCACGCGAAGAGGTTCGCCACTCCCGAGCATTTTGTCGTTCAAAGTTGCGGAACGGTAAGCGATCTCCCAGCCATTGTCACCCGGGCCCAGAGGGGCCAGGGATGGCTCCCAGTGATGGGCCGCAATGCAGACTTCCTGGTCGTAGTCGCCGGGGTGGCGAGCGGGCTCGACAATCGCGAAACCATACTGGCCCGAGAAACCGGCACGGCTCAGATCGGCATGCGCCATCGAGTGCGTGTGATACCAGCGCGTGCCAGCGGGTTTGGGAGTAAACCGATAGCGGCGATGGCCATGAGCCGGTATTGCTGGCGTTCCTTCTTCAACCGACCCGTCCACTGCTGAGGGAATCAGCTGCCCATGCCAGTGCACCGTCTCGGGAACGTCCGTCTCGTTGAACACATCAACAGTGACGGGTTTCCCTTCTCTGAATCGCAGGATCGGACCCGGAGCTGACCCGTTATAGCCGACTGTCTTTATGGTTTTTCCTGGTCCTATCTCCAGAGATATCGGAGCGATGCGAAGAGTGACATTCGTCTGGTCAGTGGCCCGCTCGTTCGCATCCAATGATGCCAGCGGTAGCGAGCCAAGTGAGGGAAGGCCAAGCGAGGCCAGGCCCGAAATCAAGAAGTCTCGGCGATTCATATGTCCATTCCTCCCCGAACCGCTCAGCGGTGAACTCAAGGAAACTCAATTTCCCGGTGAGAACATATCGCATACGGCCCTTCACATTCAACGAGCCTTTAGCCGCCCCAGGAAATATCATTCATCCGCAAACTCAAACTTCCAGCGCGGCACCCTAGTGCCGTTCCAACTAGATTGGCCAAACGCGCAAGCGAACGTTTCCGAGAGATCGCCGCAATCAAGAGCCGAACGAATCGATTCATCTGGCCGGCTGCCGTTGAGCAGGTGAAAAGTCGATTCGTTCGGTTCAAGACGAAAGACGATTTGCTCAAACAAGTTGGAACGGCACTAGGGCAGCGCGAGGCGGTGGCCCTCGCCTCGCCGAATGAACTTGCTGTAGACTGCACGTCAGAATTCCGGCCTGTGCCTGAGCTAACGCCCAGAACGAACGGAGGAGCATCCATGTCCAGAAAAAGTAGCCCCTATTTGATGGCCTTTCTGTGTTGCGCTGCTGCTATCAGCGTACTGATAGTTGGGCCTTTTGCGCGGGCCGTCCCTGCGACCTCGCCACAAGACCTGGTCAACGCCGCTTATGCGGCGATCGGCGGCGACAAGTTGAAGACCATTACTTTGAAAGCGCGTTTGGAGCAATTCGATCCCGGCGAATCGTATTCTGTTTCCGATCCCGCCAAACCGGACACCGGCGTGTCAGACCTCGCGCAAAGCCGTGATCTGCAGCGCGGATTCGCGCGCAACGAATGGATTCGACCGAAGGCCGACGACGGCGAGAAGCGCACCTACACCGAAGTCATCACTCCGGCGGCAGGCTACGTGATCGGTAACGACGCGACGAACGGCCGATTGCCCAAACGGACCGTGAAAAGCAATCAGCCCGAGCACACCATGTCCGGCCGCCGCCTCACCGCGACCCTGCGCGAACTGGAGCGCCCGTTCATTGTCATGGAAATGAAACGGCATCTGGACCGCGTCGCTGCGATCGGCGATCAGACCGTTGGGGGCAAGACCTATCCCGCAGTGCAATATCGCGACGATTATGGTTCGTACATCGTGATGTTCGATCCGGCCACGAAGCTTCCGGCGCGGGTGCGGACACTGGATTGGGACGCACTGGAGGGCGATTCCTCCTTCGACGCGGAATATTCGGATTGGCGAGACGTCTCCGGCGCAAAGATGGCCTTCCACACCCTTTACACGCTGAACGGCATGAAGGTAGCCGACCTGAAGCTCTCGAGCGTGATGATCAACCCGGCTTTGCCGCCCGCGACATTCAACATCCCGCAAGCCATGTTGACTGCGGCCGCCAAGCCGGCGCCCGCGAACGCGACGCCTTTCCAATGGATCATCCGGCGTCAGTTCACCGGTTTTTATTACGATTCGGACGCGAAGTATACCGACGATCTGGATACGTTGAAACTGGTCGACGTCGCCACGAATGTCAGCCAGACTCAGGGCGGCACGCACAATACGCTCTTCATCGCCACCAATAATTACCTCATTGCCGTGGAAGCGCCGAACGACGACGGCCAGGCGATTCAATCCATCGACATGGCCAAGAAGAGATATCCGGGCAAGCCGATCCGCTATCTGATCCTGACCCATCACCACGTCGACCATGTCGGCGGCATGCGCACCTACGCTGCGGAAGGCGCCACCATCGTCGTCGGCAAAGGCGACGGCGAATATTTCCGTAAAGTGCTGGTGCGGCCGGAAACGCTGAACCCGGACGCGCCGAAGAAAGCCTTTACGCCCAAGGTGATCGAAGCCGATGGCAAATGGAGCGTAAACGATGGCGGGCGCGAGGCGGATGCTTACATGGTCGACAATCCTCACGCCGCGGACATGCTCATCGTATACGTGCCTGACGCCAAGCTCGGAATCGTGACCGATCTTTATGTCCCCGGCGCACCCGTGCCTTCTAATGCGATGGTGGCGGCGCTGGTGAAAGGCGTGGACCAATGGGGGATCAAGCCGGAGCGCTTCGCGGGCGGCCACGGCTCGGTGGGTCCTTACGCCGATGTACTTGCAGCCGCGAAAAAAGTTACGGCAGCCGAACGCTGATCGTTGCGCCGCGCATTTGCCGTGGAGAGTAGGCGCATTTTCGGCTGCTAGTGCCGTTCCAACTTGTCTCGCCAAAGAATGCCTGTCCGCGACCTTGTTGAACTCTTGCGTCGTCAGGGCGAAGCACTTGGCGCAAATAGTTGGAACGGCACTAGATGACACCCTGCGCGCGAAGCTCCGCAATCCGGTTTGCATCGTACCCGAGAATCTCGCCGTAGACGCGCTGATTGTGCTCCCCCAGACCAGGCGGCGGCTGATCGAACTCGGCCTTGGCATCAGAAAAACGTATCGGCAGTCCCATGGCGCAAATGCCATAAACCCCGCCGTACTTCGGATGGAACATCGGGACCGTTTCTTTGCGGGCCACAACTCGAGGATCGTGAACGGCAACCGTGGGATTACGCACTTCAGCGGCGGGAATTCCGGCGGAGTTCAGTTTAGCGATCGCTTCGGCGGTGGTTTCGGCGCTCGACCATTGCCCGATCAGCGCGTCGAGTTCGCGATAGTTCTGGACGCGCGCATCGCGCGTGCGGAAGCGCTCGTCCTTAATCAGCTCGGTGCGGCCCATAATCTCGAACAGATGATGCGCAAAACTATCCGTATAGGCGCAAATCGCGATGTGCCCGTCCTTCGCGGGATAAATCCCAAACGGGGCGAGCCTTTGCACGGTCTGGCCGGTTCGTACCGGCGCGCCGCATTTTTCCATCGTCTCGTAGGCTTCGCCGGCGATCAGAGCCGTCAGAGCGCCGAGCATAGAGACATCGACGTGCTGTCCGGCGCCAGTCCGGCGAGCCTGATGAAGCGCGGCGAGCACACCGATAACGCCAAACAAAGCAGCCGTTAGATCAGCGATGGTCAGCCCCACGCGGACGGGAGGATCCTCCTCCCGTCCGGAAACGTACATAACGCCGCTCAGCGCCTGGATCACCGTGTCGAGCGCCTTGGGAGAACCCGGGCCCGCATCGCTTCCAAATCCGGAGATCGAGCAATACACGATGCGTGGGTTCACTCGCCGCCCCGCCTCGTAGCCGACACCCAACTCATCCAGAGTTCCCGGTGTGAAGTTCTCGACCACCAGGTCCGCTTTGCGCGCGAGATCGGCAAAAACCTCACGAGCGCGCGGATGCTTCAGGTTGAGGGTCACGCCGAGCTTATTGCGAAGCCGATTAAAGGCGGTTACGGAGATATCGTCGGCCCTCTCCCGAACGAGCTTGACGCCGCCAAGGCCGAAGTACGGTGCGTTATGTCGGGAAGGATCGCCGCCGGCAGGGTTCTCTATCTTGATGACCCGTGCGCCAAGACCTGCGAGGAGTAGAGTCGCAACCGGCCCTGCAAGGGCGACCGTAAGATCGAGGACGGTAAGGTCGTTGAGCGGAGATTCTTTCGGCGCGATTGTGTCCATGATCCCGCCGCAGACTGTCATAGGCCGCGTGGCCGAGTCAACTCGGCGGGAAAGCCGAGGGGGGGCACCCCACCCCTATTTTTCCGCAAGTGCGTAATCTGCGAGGGTTAGCACTATCCGATGCGGATGCGAAGGGCGACAAGCGGCCGATCGGCGCAACTTTCTTCCGTCCCTGTCTAGGCAAGAGAGGCCTGCACTGTTCATTGCAGCTTCGGATGGAATGCATGGTTGCGTTTAGAACGCGAGCCGGAATTCGATGTGCAGGGTCGCAGCAAAATCCACCGGTTTGCCGTCCTGGAGAGCGGGCTTGAAGCGAATTTGCTGTGCAGCACGGACGGCCGCTTCATCCAGTCCGTGCCCTAATCCCTTCGTTACCAGAACGACCTGCACCGGACCTGAGGCAGGGAAAATGACCTCGACCAGCACCTCTCCCTCGAGTCCGAGTTTGCGCGCCTCATCTGAATACCGAGGGTTTGGCTTCGCCAAAATGACCACCGGCTGCACTGCGGGAGGGGCGTCGGCTTGTTTGGGTCTCGGCGCCTCGGTGCCAGCCGCCGCTGTTTCGAAGCCGCCCGGCTTTATCATGCCCCGTGTGCCTTCACCGCTGGAACCGGAGAAAATTGCCACACCGTCACCAAAGCCAATGCTTGCAACCGTGCCGCGAACTCCATTCACACCACCGGTGCCGTTACCGTACCCGGGACCCGGCAGGAGAGCGGGGGAACCGGAGCGGGCAATATTCGCAGGCTTATTGGGATTGCTATCTCCGGGCAGGCCGTTGGGATCACCAAATCCGCCAGTTTGAACCTGCTCGAGAGGTTTGTTTACCGTCGCCAGCGCTGCACTGCCAGTCGCGAGGGTGCCGGTCTTGACCGGCTCGCGCGGGCGGGCCGGCTCGGAGGGAGGCGCTTCAAACTTCGCTTCGGTGGAGACTTCGTTCAACATCGGGACATCAACGGTCTTGACCAGTGCGGGCTTAGGTTTGGCCGGAACCAACGGCCTTGACGCAATCAGCTTCGCGACGCGCTGCGGCTGGAGCAGTTCCTCAACTGGAGGAGGTGTCCGGACAATCTTGGCACGAACTACCGGCTGTTTCGGCGGCAGCGCCACTTCCGTCTGCGGCGCCATGATGGAAACCGCTTCGTAAGCATTCTTGTTGACCAGTTTGTCCGGAAAGAGCGTGGGAACGATGACCAGAAAAGCTGTCAAGACGACTTGAAAGATAGTACTTGTGAAGAAAGCGCTCCAGCGCGGCTTGGCTTCAGGCAGTGTGTCCAAACGCGTACAGACGGGCTTATTGCCCATCATCTTCTTCCAGGCCTCGGGATCGGACCTCGCTCCGGGTGGCCTAAAGGCGAGGCACAGACTCCCCCGCGTGAGTTGTGTCACTACACTGGCCATTTTCGCTATCGCCTACTCTTCAAGGTTGTTCTTGAGAGACGCATCTTTCGCTGAATTTGCCAATGCGACCTTGATTTCCTGGATTCTGTTCCCATCTGGTACAGAGCGATTTTTGCCGGGCCGGCTGAAGCGCTGTCCGAACGAATCACCTCCGCTTAATGGATTTGCGGCGCCATAGTTGATCGGAAGGCGTAGGAAAGCCACCGGCTTTGCTTCGGGAAAATCGATTCCACGGCTAACACACGTACGCTGCCGTCAAGGGAAACTGCGACGTCCCATCGCTGCAACTGTGGATGCATTCCAAAACTCAATATGAGTCTTTCCAAGATGATTCGCCGAACTCCGCCTTCGACCACGACCGTTGGTGTCAAGTGGGCTGCGGTTTTTTCATAACCTTGCCACCATTGCGTAGACGCTTCCAAGGCCCTCCAGACATCCCCGTATATCCGGATGTAGTAGCGCTCCACCGAATGGCGCAGGCCGTTTTCGTCGGTTACGGTTTCGCCGGGCGCCCGCCGAACGCAGCAGCCAAGAAAGAATCGGGCGATGTTTGTCGCCTTTTCGTCGCGAATGGGCAGCGCTAGATGAGACAGCAGCCGATTGAACTTTTGCGATGATTGCTCGACGCCGTCTGAACTCTCAAAGCTGTACAGCTCATCGGATCCCAGGGGTGAATCACCCGAAACGACCACCCACAATGAGCTGTCGTCCGAAGATGAATCGATGTCGTAGAAGGAATAGAAGGAGACGGGCCGCGCGGTTTTCTCGGCGATCTGCGAGAGTTCCTCGTCCAGATCATTCCTGTCCGACATGCTTAGCTCGTCGGCGTCGGCGTCAGGATGCGCTAGCGCAACCGCTTGTTTAACGGCCTCTCGCAGTCGATTATCGCTGCTCTGGTTCGCTCCTGCCGCTTCCACGGGAAGCAATTGGGAGAACCAAAGGCAAGCGCAGAATAATGGACAGAGCCATCGGTGGTATTGCCGGCCAAATATATCGTTTCCCATACTCGAATAGTCTTACGGTGTTAGCGTGATGCCCGGCGCTTCGTGGTCACCGCTCTCGCGGCGCTGGCGATATGGCTCCCGCGCTTTGGCTCCGGATCGACCTGTTTTCTCCCTGCCGCGTAAGATAAGGGAGAAACGGGGTGACTTCGAACGGCATCTTTTCGTGTTCCGCCACCGAGCCCACTGGCTCGGTCCTGATCATTTGCAACTCATCGCTCCAGGGATCGAGTTTGATCCGCCCGCCGAGCGGTAAAGCGACGATAGGCGTGCGCTGTGCTTTCGCGTCGGCAGTCTGAACCGGAGCTGTGCTGGACGATACCGTCCAGTCCGTCAGCACGCGATCGCCCAAGTGCGGGCTGATGAGGTTGGGAATCTCTTCAGACCGGCGCTGAAGTGCCCGTATAAACAGCTGCGCCGTCGCCAGTTGGTCCTTGTAGGGTGAATTCTTCAGGAGATCGATCGCCTTTTGGTGTGCCGCCTGCTCCTGTTCCGGCGTGCGCGCGAACCCGAAGTGGCGGAA
>DASPYR010000164.1:0-16721 GCA_035636675.1 Rugosimonospora sp.
GTTCCTTGCGCTCCCGCCGACGACGGTGTGCTCGCCGCTTCCGCTCGCGGCTCCACAAACCCTCCGCCAGCATCCAGCGCCGCAGCGTTTCCGCATCCACCTGCAGGCCGTCCTCGGAAGCTAAATGTTCCGCCGCCAGCGTCGGCCCGAAACGCTCGCCCACCCGACCGCCGTACTTTTCCCTGACCCGCCGCAACACCGTGCGCCGAAATTTCCGCTCGTAAGCACGATGCGAGCTTGTTCCGGCACTGCGATGCTTCAGACCTGCGGCGCCTTCCTCCCGATAGCGCTTCCACAACCGCTTCGCCTGCCGGTAGCTCACGCGCATCAGCCGCGCCGCATCCACCACCCGCAACTGCTGGCTGCGCACTCGTGCCAGCACCTCCACCCGTCCCAACTCCCTCTGGCTCATCTCTGTCCGCCTCAATCCGGCCTCCTTTCGGAGGTCGTATTAAGGGGACATTATCATCGAGGTACAACACTTCAAATCTTTGCCGGAAAGCGACTTCGCCGGGACGGGTGGCGCAGCCTTTGCGGGGATCCGAAGGTTCTCCTCTGCCCTATTGCAACGAAGCGAAAGTGACGACCACTGCGGCAGTTGGCTGCGGAGAGCCCTGAGGAAGGGTGCAGTGGGGTGCCCCATGTTTCGATTTTTGAAACGTGGGGGCTTTTCGGTTTTCCGTGGGAAGCTGTTCCGTCAGTTGATGAATTCGATTTCAAGCAGTGGTGTTCCTCGGCCGGAATAGGACGAATAACTGCTCCAGATCCAATCCTGGGGGTCTTCCACTAAGCGGCGCGTGACCGGGTTGCGATGCATGTACTCGAGCTTCTCGCGCCGCTTCTCCGCGCTGTACACGTTGAAGTCGTAGAATCGGCGCTGCCAGAATTGCGGCGCTCCCATGGACTCTTCTGATTTTGCGCGCAGCCTCTTCGATACGCGCAGCTTCAGGCTGTGGACGACCGTAGACGGGGTGCCGATCTTCGGCTCGCTCGTGAGCAGGTGCACGTGCTCGGGCATGACCACGTAGCCCACGAGAGCGAAACCGTACTTCATCCGCACTTCATCGAGCGCACGCAAGAACTCGTTCCGTGTTTGCGCCGTCCCGAGCCCTGGCAACCGCCGGTAACAGCTAAACGTGAGGAAATGCAGATCGCCGCGACCGTAGTAGCGCTTCAGATTCTTTGGCATCGAAGAAGGGAACAGCCCCACTGAGAATGAAGAAGGACCCACCTTTGCGAACGGCGCAAAGATGGGGCACCCGCCCGCGGCTAATTATCATCAACATTCAGTAGATATCGTACAGAGAGCCTCATTGTAAGCAGGTAACTTGCAGAAAAGTCATACGAATAAAAAAAGGAATGCGATTAAAGCCTGCAGGTTTAGAACTGTGCGCGCTGGCTCGAGCGTCAGTCGGCCCAGGCGTCAGTAGATGTCGTACTGTTCCCAGTGCAGCGTGGGATCGGCTTGTATAATGACGCTCTTGCGCGTGAGCTGCTCGAGCTCCTCGACCAGCACCGCCTCGCGCGTCTTCAGCGCCTTGGCGATCTCCGGATGCACACGCAAGGTCAGGCTCGAAGCCTCCAGGTCCGCGGCCATCTTGCGCGCTTCGGCTTGTATTTCGTAGCAGATTGTGGGCACCGATTTCACCATGCCGGAACCGGTGCAGTAGGGACACGGCTGGGTAAGCACGCGCTCGAGCGCTTGCTTAGTGCGTTTCCGAGTAATGGCCACCAAGCCGAATTCGTTGAAGGCCAGAGCCTTGGAAGGGGCGCGGTCAGAACGCAGCGCGGCCTCGAGAGCGGCCATCACCTTTTCGCGATTGCGGCGTTCCTCCATATCAATGAAGTCCAGCACGATAATTCCGCCCAAATCGCGCAGGCGAATTTGCCGGATAATCTCCTTCACCGCTTCGAGATTGGTCTTGACGATGGTGTCTTCCAGGCGCGTCGAGCCGCGGCCCACATACTTGCCGGTATTGACGTCAATGGCCACGAGAGCCTCGGTGTGGTTGATGACGATATAGCCGCCCGATTTGAGCCACACTTTCGGCCGCAAAGCCTTATCGAGTTCCTGCTGAATCCCAAATTCCTCGAAAATGGGCGAAGTCTTGGTATAGAGCTTGACGCGTCCAACCAGTTTGGGCTGGAAGCGGCTAACGAATTCGACTACTTTGCTGAACTCTTCCTCGTTGTCGATCCAGATGGACGCGTAATCGTTGTTGACGTAGTCGCGCAGAATACGCTCGACCAGATTGAGATCGCGATGCAGCAGCGCCGGCGATTTGCGCGGTTCCGACTGCGTGCGAATCTTTTCCCAGGTGCGGCCCAAGAATTCGACGTCACTGCGGATTTCGTCGTCCGGAGCGCCGTCGGCCGCCGTGCGCACAATAAATCCGCCGGGGAAAGTGCCTTTGGCTTCCGTGACCAAATGGCGCAAACGCGAACGCTCCTCGGCGGAATTGATGCGCCGGGAGACGCCGATGTGGTTGACCGTCGGCATGTAGACCAAAAAGCGGCCTGGCAGCGCAACGTGACTGGTGATGCGCGCGCCCTTTTTGCCCAGAGGCTCCTTGGCGATTTGTACGATGATTTCCTGGCCCGGTTTCAAAACCTCGGAGATCAGTTGGGGCCGGCGCGGCTCGTGCCGGTCGGGACGTCGCATGTGGCGCTGGTCGCGACGCTGGCCACCTCGGCGCATGGGCCGTTGAAAACGCGCTCGCTGCGGTTCGGAAATGCGTGCAGCTATGGGGCGCTCCGGCGCGTTCACGGTTTCCGAACTCTCCGGTTCGTGCAGTCCCGCTGCGGCTGCCGGTGCAAGTTCTGTGGATTCCTCCTCGTGCTCTTCCGCTTCCGCCTCGGCGATAAATTCGTCAGTTTCCGCGGCGCTTTCGGGCGCATGGGGAGGCTCCTCCTCCAGCAGACCGAGTTCCGCATCGGCTTCCGCCTTGGCGCTCACTTCCTCGTGCCGAGCCTCGGCGAGCTGTTCCGCCAGGGAAGAGACTTCCTCCTCGGATAGCTCGTGTGCGCCGGCGGAGGGTGCGGGGCTCCCCGGCTGGGCCGCATCGTAGATCGCGCGCGGCGGCTCCTCCGGGAGGGCTTGATATTCAGAGAACGTGTGTGAATCCCGCGTGGCGCTCGGGCCATCGGTCTCGTGGGGTGGCGCCCATGCTTTTTCTGGTGCAGCCTCTTGCCTCTCGCGTTCGCCGAAACCTGAGGAGGTCAGCTCGTCTGCTTCATTCTCGGCAGCTCCCGGATGTCCTTGTGTCGCGGTTGAGGGAGGCGCTTCTACGGTTGATGTTGGCGAAGCCGAGATTCCGGCGGAGCCTGTACCGGCTGCGCGAGGTATTCGGTCCTTGTATTTGGCTAAAGACTCGCCCGGAAGAATGACGGGTTCGTAATCGGGCGGCAATTCCTCGCCATGCTGTCCACCGGGCGGTGAGTAGGGACGCGACGAAGCGTACTTGGAGGGGGGCAATTCGCGGCCCTGATGACGGTGACCTGCACCTCCACGGCCGCGCTGCCAGCGCCCGCCGCGCCCCTGGCGGCCCTGATCGTGACGGCTTTGTCCGAATCCGCCCGGACGGCGTTCCTGCCGTGCAAATGGCGCCGCAGGAGGCGGCGTTTCCCGAACGGGCGGCTGCGAGTACTCCTCATTCTCCAAAACGGGTGGTTGGCTCGGAATTGGCGACTCCGGAGAGGCCGGCTCCCGGGTGGTGCTCTCCTGTGCCGGAGACTCCGCTCCAAGACTCGGCTCTTGCGCGGAGGATTCGCTGCTGGAGGACGGCGCAAACACCTCACCGCCCTGCTGCTCCATCTTTTGAACCTTTCCTTCTACTGTGGTGACGACGTGGTCGTAATCTTCGAGGTTTTCCAGGAAGTCGCCGACGTAAAGGAAGGCGTCGCTATCCAGGCCGATGTCTACGAAGGCCGACTGCATGCCGGGAAGCACGCGCGTAACACGGCCCTTATAGATGCTGCCGACTAAGGCAAATTCCTTTTCCCTCTCGATGTAAATTTCACAAAGCTGACCCTCTTCCAGAATGGCGACCCGCGTTTCGTGGGGGGCCGCTGAAATTACCAGCTCTTTGGGCATGAAAGCTCCTCAGAGCGCACCGCCATACTCTAATCCGGAGCACTCCGGCGCACCTCTGCGGCGCCGGAAGGCCGGGAAAAGTCGCTTGATACAACCTCTCAGTCACGCGATGCACTCTCAAATCCTAAATTTACTTCCCCTGCGCGGATTATTCCGCAGCGCAGGAGTTGAAACCGGCCCGGGCTCAATTGACGAATCGCCTCAGGCGAACATTCATCACCAGGCCCAGCGCCAAAAAAACGAATAGCATGGCCGAACCACCGTAGCTCATCAGCGGCAAGGGAATGCCGGTCACGGGCATGAAGCCGATGACCATGGCCACGTTAACGAGCACGTGGAAACCAAGTATCGCCGCCACACCCATCACCAGAAACATTCCCGCGCGATCCTTTGCGTGTTGCGCGTTCTGGATCAAGCGTAGCAACAAAGCCGTGTACAGCACCAGCGTAACAAACACTCCAGCAAAGCCGAGCTCCTCGGCGAGCGCTGCGAGAATAAAGTCCGAATAGCGTACGGGGACGAAACCCAGTTGATTCTGGCTGCCATGGCCGAGTCCCTTGCCCCAGAATCCCCCCGAGCCCACGGCGATTTTCGACTGCAAAATCTGGTAACCCGATCCCTTGGGATCCTCTTCGGGACGAAGAAACGTGGTCACGCGGTCTTTCTGATAGGGCTTCAGGTGGTGCCAGCCAATCGGCACCATCAAGGCAGCCACCAGAACCATCACTGCCGCATGTTTCCATTGTATACCCGCCAGGTAAGCCCCCACTGCCACAACAGGAATCAGCACCATTGCTGTTCCCAAATCCGGCTGCAATAGGATCAAGCCTATCGGCACCGCCGTGAGCACAGCCGCCTTGCATAAATCGGAAATGGAAAGCCGCTCTGTGCGCACCTCCGAAAAAAAACGCGCCAACGAGACAATTATAATTAACTTGGCGATTTCCGACACCTGTAAAAACTCTCCCATCACCGGCAGCCAGCGCTTGGCGCCGTAGCGCGTATGTCCCACCGCCAAGACTGCGAGCAGCGCAATGATTCCGATGAGGTAGAGAATCGGCGCCTTGTCCAGCACGGAATGATAATCCAACCGGGAGAGCAACAACATAAACGCGAGGCCCACCGCGATCCACCACACCTGCTTCACGTGCATGCCCGCCAAATGGCTGGCGTGCGTAGCGGACCAGATTTCCACCACGCCGAATGCGCAGATGGCCAAAATGATGGCCACCAGCCACCAATCGTAATCACGTATGCCGATGCTGTCGTTCATGGATTGAGAGTGGGCGGCGGAGTCGGCTGCGGAGTCGCGGAGACGGGTTGCGGTTTCGTCGGAACCGGATCGGGGTTCGTCGGAACCCCTTCCTCAGCTTCGGGCTCGGCCTTGTTGGCCCGCGCCGCCTGTGCCGCAAACGACGGAGGTATCCCCGGCGGTACGGCCTGCGTGGTCAGTTGCTGCGGAGGAATCTTGCCCTGTTTCTTGTCGTAATAGGCTTTGACGATGTCCCGCGCGATCGGTGCAGCGGCCGTGGCGCCGTGTTGACCGCCTTGCACAAGAACCGAAACCACGATCTCGGGATTCTGCCGCGGCGCAAACCCCACGAACCACGCATTATCGTTCAAATCCGCGTGCTTTCCCGCTCGCGCCAGTCCTTGATTGCTGATCACTTGCGCGCTTCCCGTCTTCCCGCACAGTTCGATCCCCGGAAGTTTTGATCCGCTGCCGGTCCCTCCGGGCTCGTTCACCACCCCATACATCCCTTCGGTAACCGTGTATACCGTAGAGTCTGAGATTGGGAAATCAATTTCGGGCGCCGCCTTGTCGGAAAGCATGAGGTGGGGTTGGTGGAATCGGCCTCCCGTGACGATGCCGCCGACCATGTACGCAAGTTGTATCGGAGTAACGGCGATGGCACCTTGACCGATAGCCACGGAGATGGTTTCTCCAGGATACCACTTCTGATGAAAGACTCGTTGCTTCCAAGCCTCCGAAGGCATGACCCCAGTCTCTTCGCCGGGCAAGTCAACTCCCGTTCTGTGTCCGAGGCCGAGATTGCCGGCATAAAATGAAATGCGGTCGATTCCGAGCTGCTTGCCCAGATTGTAGAAGAATACGTCGCAGGAATGCACGATGGCTTTGTGCAGGTCCACTTCGCCGTGGCCCCTCTTTTCCCAATCGTGAAACACGCGCCCGTAGAATTCGGCTGAACCGGGACAAAAAACGTGATAATCGGCCGGAACAGCTTTTGACTCGAGCATGGCCGTGGCCATCAGAATCTTGAAAACAGAACCGGGAGCCAGTTGCGCTTGAATGGCACGGTCGAGCAGCGGCCGCTCGGGATCTTCATTCAACTCCTGCCATTCTTTTGTCGAGATGCGCACGGCGAAATCGTTGGGGTCGTAGGAAGGCTGGGCGGCCATGGCGAGCACTTCACCCGTCTTGGGGTCCATCGCCACGATCGCGCCTCTTTTCCCAACCAACGCCTCTTCCGCGACCAATTGCAGGTCATAATCGATGGTCAGCCGAATGGGTTTGCCCGGGACCGCATCGGTCTGCTCGAGCCGACCTACCTCGCGCCCGACGCTGTTGACGACCGAGCGCCGCATGCCGTCAACACCCATGAGGTGATCGTTGTACTGCCGTTCGAGCCCGGCCTTGCCCACAATATCGCCGGGGCGGTAGCGCCCGCCGCTTTCCTCGATTTGATCGGAGCTGACTTCGCCGACATAACCGCTCTCGTGCGCCATGAACCCGCCGGGCGGATATCGGCGGCGATACACCATGAGCATTTCCAGCACAGGAATATCGGCGCGATGCGATTCGATGAAATCGCGGTCGCCCGGCGTGGCCTCCGGCTTGATCACGATCGGCTGGAAATGCGCCAGCGCCGTGGCAGCCTCAAGCTGTTGCTGAACGTCTTCTAACGTCAAGTTCAAACCATCGGCAATCTGGGGAAGCAGTCGTTCGACTTGCTGCGGGTCGTCGCGAAGCAACAACACGCTGAACGAAGGATAATTATCCACGATGACGCGGCCGTAGCGGTCCAGCATGGAACCGCGCGGAGCGATGATGGGGATGGATCGAACTCGGTTGCGCTCTGCCAGCTGCGTATAGCGATCGGAATTGACGATCTGGAGCTTCCAGAAACCGAGCACAAGCAGGGCCATGAGCCCCACAATCGTGTAAGAGATGACCGTCAGCCGCATCTGCGGCAGGCGGTTTTCATTTTGGAACCAGAGGGACAAGCAAACTCCGCGCCCGCTGCCCGAACCGTCCTGCTCAGCTTGCCATCGTGAAGCGGCAAGTATACCGCCACGGCATTGACACGGCAAAATTAGGGACAGTGCCGGAGAGCCTCTCACGGCGCTACGAACGGACCCCTCAACGTATCACTGGCGTCTTTAAGCGCGCAACTCTTTGCAGCCCCAGCGATGCCCAATCGAATAAGGAGACCGACGCCTCTTCCGGATAACTGCAGGTCCTGCAACAGATTCAGGATGGCTTACGAAGTTTGTCCAAAAGGGCGTAAAGCAAAACCGCCACAGCGGAATTTACCACCGAAGCGATAACCAGGCTCGCTTCCAGATAGGGCTCGTGCTGCCCCAGCAAGAGCCGGTTGGTCACCACGAGAACGGCATTGTGCACGTGAAAAAAGGCGAAGGTTAGCAGGAACCTGCTAATAGGATGCTCCACATCGATCCGCGAACCAAAGGAGGACGCCACGAAACCGACGGCGGTTTTGGCGATTCCATACATTCCGAAGGGCGTGTGGCCAAGGCTGTCCTGCGCCAGTCCAATGGCCATTCCCAGCAGAAGCCCGGAGGAAGGATTTCGCCAGCTCAACCCGAAGTAGATGGTCACCAGAAGAGGAAGTTCCAGGATCGCCGCCGATCGGAAGTACACCGGCAGCAGCGCCTCGAGCGCCAGCGCCAGGATTGCCACCCAGACGATGGTCCCGGCGTAATACTTATGAACTTCTATGTACTGGTCGAATTGGGTGTGGATTTCCACTTTGGCCTTTAGTATTTGCTGGTCACGGATTGTCCGGCGTTTCCGGAGCTGGCTCTGACACCGGGGCCTCAGGTTTCGGTTCGGTTGCGGGAGCCTCGGGCTTGGGCTGTGCCACAGGAGCCGCCGGTTTGGGCGGTAGTGTGGGTACCACAGGTTTGGGTTTGGGCGGTCGTGTGGGCGCCGCAGGTTTGGGTGGGGTCACCGGAGCCGCAGCTTTTGGCGGTGTCGCAGGAGTTGCGGGTTTGGGCGGCGCCGCCGACGCAACCGGAACCGCCACGGATTTATCCGCATCCTTGCGGAAGTTGAATTCTTGCCGCGTGAGCAGCACCAGGACTTCCTCGAGGCCGTCCAGCCGCGCCGCAGGCTTCACCGATATTTTTAGGAAGGGGCTGTGACGATCCGGTTGCACTTGCAGAACCGTACCGACGGGCAAATCCTTTGGGAAGATCCGATCCTGTCCCGATGTGAGTATCCTCTCGCCGGGCTCGACTTTAACCTCATTGCTGATGTATTCGAGTCCCAGCAGCGGTTCGCCCGTGCCCCGCACCGGCCCTTGAGCACGCGACTCTCCGAGCAGTGCGCCCACGCCGCTTTCCTTGTCGGTAAGCAGGAGCACTTGTGACGTGTCCGGATAGACGGCAAAAACCTTTCCGACCACACCCTCCGGAGTGATCACTCCCATATCGCGTCGCACGCCATCTCGTGATCCCCGACTGATGAAGACCATATGGCTGGCCCGATCAGGGCTTGCACCGATCACGCGCGCCGCCAGCATTTGCACTTCGGCGTGGGCATCGCGAAATCCGAGCAAGCCTGCGAGACGATCCGCTTCCGCCGCGCGGCTTTCCAGCTGAGCATTGCGCATTCTGAGCGCGGCGACCTCGGTGCGGACTTGATCATCCTCCTCGCGCAGATGCCGCAGGGCTATATAGTTATTCCAGAGGCCCCGAGCTCCATCCACAGACCACGCCGCGCCCCGCCCCAAAGGGGAGACGCTCTCGATGGCCCACACGCGAATGAGCCGCACCTGCTGCCCACGCCTGATCTGAAGCGCGAGGAGCAGGATCTGAGCCGCAATAGCGGCCGCGAATAGAGTCAGAGATCGATGGCGTGAAGGAATGGGCAAGGTGATCTCTCGTTTCGCTTCTGGATTGTGGTCGAGTTCTGAACCGTCCGGCTAATCGCCCGATCGCTGTGGACTAATTGCCCTCACCTGATCGCCCTCTATCTAATCGATCGACACCAAACGAAGCAGGCGGAAATCGCTAAGCATCTTCCCTGTGCCCAGCACCACAGACGCCAGCGGATCATCCGCAATGGAAACGGGCAAGCCGGTCTCTTCCCGAATGCGCTTGTCCAGATTCTTGATCAGCGCGCCGCCGCCGGTTAACACAATCCCTCGGTCACTGATGTCGGCGGAAAGCTCCGGAGGAGTGCGCTCCAGGGCCACCCGAATGGCATTCAAGATGGTCGAGACACACTCGGAAAGCGCCTCGCGGATTTCGCTGTCGTCGATGGTGACGGTGCGCGGCACGCCCTCGATCAAATTGCGCCCCTTGACCTCCATGGTCAGCGGCTTCTCCAGAGGATAGGCGGATCCGATCTCCATCTTGATCTGTTCCGCCGTGCGTTCGCCGACCAGCAGGTTGTATTTGCGCTTCAGATAGTGCATCACGGCTTCATCCATCTCATTGCCGGCGACGCGCACCGACCGCGAATAAACAATTCCGCTCATGGAAATAACGGCAATGTCCGTGGTGCCGCCGCCAATATCCACGACCATGTTGCCGGAGGGCTCCTCGATGGGTAACCCGGCGCCGATGGCCGCCGCCATGGCCTGTTCCACCAAATAAACTTCGCTGGCCCTGGCGCGATAGGCGGAGTCCTGGACCGCGCGTTTTTCTACGGGGGTAATTTCGCTGGGCACGCCGATGACGATGCGGGGGTGAACCAGAACACGGCGATTGTGCGCTTTCTGGATGAAGTAGGTGAGCATCTTCTCGGTCACTTTGAAGTCCGCGATCACTCCATCCTTCATAGGCTTGATGGCCACCACATTGCCGGGCGTGCGGCCCAGCATTTCCTTGGCCTCGCGCCCGACCGCGACCACTTCGCTCGTATTCTTGTTAATGGCCACAATCGATGGTTCGTTGACCACGATGCCCTTGCCCTTGGCAAAGACCAGCGTGTTTGCCGTGCCCAAATCGATGGCCAGATCGGAAGAAAGCAGGCTGAAGACGGAGCGAAGGTTGTACCCGTTTTTACTGAACATTGCCATTTCCGGGCCGTTTCCGGCCGCGGCTCCCCTTTGCCGGCGACACAGTTGCTATGGAATCACAATCGGCACGCGTTTGATAGCCGTACCGCCGCGACGATTCTGCCCGGTCACCACGATCTCATGACTGCCACGCGGGAGCGGCTGCGTGAAATAGCGGAAATGGCCGTCGCGCTGGATGTCCGCCACGGCTTCCCCATTGATAATCAGCGCCGCATTGGGCTCTGTGCGCCCCATGAGCTCCACCACGCTTCCATGTAATTCCGTGCCGTCTACTTCCAGGAGCATCTCTTCGGTTTTGCCCTGGCTGATCAGTGTGAACTTAAAAGCATCCGCCGGCGCGCTCTCTTTTTTGTGCGCGTCGATCGCGGTTACGCTCCAATAATAATCGCCGGGATCGAATCCGCTCAGGTCGGCGCTTGTGCCGGCGACCACCTTTGCGGCGGCGATGCGCGTAAACATGGAATTCGCGCTCACGCGCAAACTGTAGCTGGCCGCCTCAGAAACGGCGGCCCAGGCGAAGTGCACCGTGGCGTGTTTGGGATCTGCTTCGATCAAGGGCTGAAGGTTCAAAGGCGCCGTCAAGCTGGGAGGCGCGAGCACGTTCGTCTTTGTCACCGCGCCGCTCGTGGCATTATACGTCACACGTTCCCACTCGCCGATGGCGACGTGCTGATTGCCCACTTGCATGTCCGCCTTGCCCGCGGAAACCGTGATCTGGTTTTCAGTCGTAGCAGGATCTGTGCGAACCGCGGCCCGGCTGTTTTCCTGCAGGGACGCTCTGGCATTGGCGAAAGAAACCTCGGCCCGGGATCGCGGCGATTGCCACGTCCCGGTGGCCAGGTCTACCGCGCCGGAACTGATGTGCACGGCCACGCTGGTCGATTGATCGCGGTCAATGTAGTTCTGCTCCACCGTGACGAAGGAATTCGACTTGATCGTATAGGTTGTGCCGTCCACAAATGTGAGTCTGGCAGCGCCGTCATCGCCGGTGCGAATCAGATCTCCTTTATCGAGCGTGGTACGGTAATCGGCATTTTCCCAGGTGACGGAATTGGCGCGTTTGATTTCCACCTTACCGTCGAGATTAACAAAACGGGCCTGGTTCTGCGCCAGCGCAGCGGCGTTGTTTGGAGCGACGCTCAGGCTATGCGAGAGGCGGTCCATTGCGGAGACCAGCCAAGCGGGACGAGCTACGTACACTCCGGCGCATAGAATGACCAGCGCCAGCATGGCGTAGACGATCACGGTTCGGTAGGTGATCGCCGTCCAGTAAACCTCGATGGCCGGCCCCTTGCCATGTTTCACAGCACCGGGTTGTCGCGGATTGTTCATGAAAAATGTGGTTTTTGCGCTAGTTTTGGAATCTAGCACACGGTCTGGGGTGTCGCAAGGCAGCGGCCGCAGGGTGTTTCCGCCCTGCAACATGGGGGCCCACGCCAATTGCGAGCATACCAAGAGCACGCCGCCTCTCAGGCATTATGGAATGCGGATTTCGCGTTTGAGCCCAGGGCCAAGCTGCCCTATAATGACCCTTTCAGACCAAGAATCCATGCACGCCGTCGTGGTCGGGATCCCCCCTGCGTGCTAGCAAGGTGGCCGTAACCAGTGTTCAAATCACTACATAAGAAGAACCTAGGCGTTCGTATCATGCTCGGGGTCATCGTCGGGCTGCTCGGCGTGGGTATGCTTCTGTATCTGATCCCCGGCCAGGGCACCGAGAGCGTCTCTGCCGCTGATGTGGTGGCGACAGTAGATGCTCAATCGATAACCGTTACCGATATTCGCGCCCAGTTGTCGCGCATTGAGCGTAGCGGCACCATACCTGCCGCTCTGGAACCTTTATATGCGCAGCAGGTCCTCAACGAGCTCGTGTTCCAGAAAGAGCTGGCGCTCGAAGCCAGACAACTGGGACTGACGGTCACCGACCAGGAACGCGCCGAGCGCATTCGGCAGTTGATCCCCGCGGCATTTGTGGGCGGTGCCTTCGTGGGTAACGATCAATACGCGGCGCAAGTGGAAGCAAGTTCAGGCATGGGCGTTGCGGAATTTGAGGATCTGGTCGGGCAGGGCTTGCTGGAGGAGAAATTCCGCGAACTCGTGACCGACGGGATGAGCGTGTCGCCGGCGGAAGTCGAGCAAGAATTCCGGCGGCGCAACGACAAGATCAAGATCAGTTATGTAGTCATCAAACCCGAGGATTTGCAGTCCAAAATCGAAGCCAGCGACGCCGACCTATCGGCTTATTTCGACAAGAACAAAGCCAGATACGCCATGCCGGAGCGGAGAGTCGTGCAGTATGCGTTTCTCGATCTCGAGCAGCTTCGGCTGCATGCCAATATTCCTCAGGATCAGATCCGCAACTATTACGACCAGCATATCGAAAGTTACAAATTGCCGGACCGCGCTCATGTGGCGCACATTTTATTCAAGACCGTGGGCAAGACCGACGCGGAAGCCGAAGAGATCCGCAAGAAGGCTGAAGATGTGCTGAAAAAGGCCAAGAGCGGCGCGAATTTCGGTGATCTCGCCAAACAATATTCCGATGACACTACCAAAGATAAGGGTGGCAATCTCGACTGGATTGTGCGAGGGCAAACCGTATCCGAATTCGAGCAAGCGGCTTTCAGCCTGCCGATCGGTTCGATTTCCGATCTGGTGAAAACGCAGTATGGATTCCACATCATCAAGGTAATTGACCGTCAGGCGGCCCGCACGCAGACGCTCGATGAGGTGTATCCGCAAATTCTGGGGACGCTGCAGGAAGAGCAAGCGCAGCGCGCGGCCGATGATCTTTCGGCACAAATTTCGGCCGAAATCCGCCGCTCGGGCCGCGTTTCCATCGATGATTTGGCCAAAAAGTTCAACTTGAAATTGGGACAAACGCCGCCGCTTGAAGCCAACCAACCCCTCCCGGAGGTCGGCAATTCGCCGGAACTTACCGAGACAATTTTCCGCCTGCGCCCGGGCGACGATAGCGCTCCGATACGCACCGACAAAGGCCACGTGGTCATCTCTGTAAAAGAAGATCAGCCTGCGCATCCGGCGACGCTTCCCGAAGTTCGCGATCGCGTTTTAGCTGATTACCGGCGCGAGAAAGCCGCCGACCTGGCAAAGAGCCGGGCGGAAGAACTGGCGCGGCGAGCCAAAGCCGGTGAGGACTTGGCAAAAGCAGCCAAGGCCCTGGGACTCGAAGCAAAGACCAGCGATCTTTTCGCTCGCACTGGCTCCGTAGCTGACCTGGGCGGCGCGTCGCAGCTCGGTTCGGCTTTTAGCCTCGCCGCCGGGCAGACCAGCGATGCGGTTTCTCTGGGCGCAAATTGGGCCGTTTATCGCGTGCTCGAAAAGCAGCCGGCGAATCCCGCGGATCTTGCCAAGCAACAGCAGGACATTCAACAGCAACTCTTGGATGCGCGGCGCACCATGGCCTTTGAGGCTTTCCGCACCGCTCTCGACAATCGCATGAGGCAGGAAGGCAAGTTGAAGTTAAACGTCGAAAACCTCAAGCGCCTCACCGCCCCGTCGAATTCCTGAAGCGTTTCAGACGCAATCTGGATAACGATCGCTCCGGGACGATTGAGGGATTTGCCTTGCTCCAAAGACGGGCATTGGAAAAATTCGCCGCTTCACTTTTCGCGCAAAATGATCTCGCCCGAGCCGATCCACTGATCGTTCAGCCAGAGCCGGTAGCGAAACGATCCGGGCTTTGTGCCGGGACGGGGAGTTCCGCTCAGCAGACGCATGCCGGCGGGAGCCTGAAAGATATTCGAGGCAAAGGGAGAACGGTTGGCGTCGAATTCGATTTTCAACTGGCCTTCTCCGGCGACCCAGGCCACCTGGTCGGAGGGCCCAATGACCATCGCCTGCGGAATCACTCCAACTAAAATCGTTTTTTCAGCCATGGCCGCGCGCCTTTTGTGACGGGGCGTGAAGATAACACAGTCTGAATTTCGGGCAAGCGATTTTCGAAAGCGAAAAGAACCTCAGGATGCTCCCCCTGTCCCTTGGGTCAGTCGCTTCTTTTGCAACTCATTTGTGCGAATCGCTTGACGCCCTCCAAGGTTGCGCCTACACTGAATTCATCAAACAATTCAGAGCGCGCCGACTGTCGTGTGTCCCTGCGCTCAGAAAGAACTCCGCAGTTCATGCGGGTTCGAGAGGTAGGGCATGGCATTCGGTTGGATTACTCTGAAAAGCGGCGACCGCATCTCCGTGGTACGTTCCTTTCCTTTTTTCGCTGTTCATCTGGCCTGCCTGGCAGCATTCTTTTTGAAATTCCACTGGTCCTATTTGATTGTTTGCCTGGCGGTTTATTACATTCGCATGTTCTTCGTGACGGCGGGATATCACCGCTATTTTTCGCACCGCTCGTTCAAAACGAGCCGGGCCTTTCAATTTGTGATGGCGTTTATGGCGACGATGTCCACGCAGAAGGGCGTGCTCTGGTGGGCCGCCAATCATCGCCATCACCATCGCTATTCGGACACCGACGACGACCTGCACTCTCCTACCTTGCGTGGATTCCTCTGGTCGCACGTGGGATGGATCTTATCCGACCGTTATAACCATACGAGGGCCGAGCTGATCGGCGATTTCAATAAATATCCCGAGTTGCGCTGGCTGAACAAATACCACGTCGTGCCACCCGTCGTTCTCGCAGTCGGCATGTTCCTGGCCGGCGGCTGGGGCCTGCTCGTATGGGGCTACTGCATCAGCACGGTGATCCTATGGCACAGTTCGTTCACGGTTAATTCGCTCTCGCACATTTTTGGCCGGCGCCGCTACCCGACCACGGATACCAGCAAGAACAATGCGCTGCTCGCGCTACTTACCATGGGCGAGGGCTGGCACAACAACCATCATCACTACATGGCCTCCGCGCGGCAGGGCTTTTTCTGGTGGGAGATTGACGTCACCTACTATCTTTTGAAAATGCTTTCGTGGTGCGGAATTGTGTGGGAGTTGCGCCAGCCTCCGCGGCACGTCTTGCTGGGCGCCGAAGCACCGCAAACCGTGGCCACGGATTAACACCCCTAATTTTCATCCCACTTCTGTTCCCTTCTCGTCGAGCAAGTTGCCGATCGCTTCCAGGATTTTGCGCGCGGAGATGCCGAAGGCATCCAGCAACTCCTCGGGCTTGCCGGAATGCGGCACGCGGTCTACGGCCAGGCGTCGAACCGCCGTTAGCGGCACGCCAGCCTCGGCCAGTTCGGTAACGACGGCTTCGCCCAAGCCGCCTTCCGCGTAATGATCCTCCACGGTAACGAGCCGGCCGCCGGTCGCTCGGACGTGTTCGCTGAGCGCAGCGGTGGCGAGAGGCTTGACGCAGTAAAGATCGAGCACGCGAACGCCGATTCGGCGCGATTTGAGTTCATCGCAAGCCTTGAGCGCTTCGTAAACCGTCACTCCCGCGCCGATCACGGTGACGCGATCGTTTGCGCTTTGCCGCAGCACCTTCAGGCCGGGCACGGGAAATTTCTCGCTGGCGCCATACAAGACCGCCATTTTCGGCCGAGACGTTCGCAGATAACAAATTCCCGCGCGGCGCGCCATCTCTTCGGTCAACCGTTCCGCGGAAACGCCATCGCTGGGATAAAAAACGGTCGCGCCGGGAATGGCGCGGAACATGGCTAAATCCTCGAGAGCCATTTGCGACGGCCCGTCCTCGCCGATGGAAACGCCGCAGTGGGAGCCGCACAGCTTGATGCTGCTGCGGCTGATGCCAGCCATGCGCACCTGGTCATAGGCGCGCGAAAGAAAACAAGCGAACGTGCCGATAAAGGGCACCAAGCCTTGCGCGGCCATGCCCACACCCAGCGACACCATGTTTTGTTCCGCGATGAATCCTTCAATGAGCCGGTCGGGAAACGCTTTTTGTAGCGTTTCCGTAAACGTGGAGTTTTTTACGTCGCCATCTATGGCGTAAACCTTGGGATTTACCGCCGCCAGATTCTTCAGTCCAACGCCAAAAGCTTCGCGGGTGGCGACGCTTTGCCCGAGCTTGTAATCGGGCGCGGCGGCGGCGGGAAAATTCTCGGGCTGCACGGGAAGCGGCTGGCGCTCGTAAGAACGGCCCGTGTCTTTTTGTACGGGCGGCACGGGACCGAGTTCGGCAAGCGCTTTTTCGAGCTGCTCGGACGAGAGCGCCTTGCCATGCCAGCCGTCCTTGCCGGAAAGAAAGCTGATACCGTGACCTTTATCCGTGCGGGCGATAATGGCGAACGGTTTTCCGCGCGTGGCCCGCGCATGATCGAGCGCGCCAACGACCGCGGCGAGATCGTGCCCGTCAATCACTTCCGCGGCCCAGCCCTGCGCCTCGAATTTGCGCCGATAAACTTCCA
>DASPYR010000165.1:0-3432 GCA_035636675.1 Rugosimonospora sp.
GAAGCCGCCTTGCTGATCGAATCCGGCATTCACAAGCAACTAGACGGCCTGGTGGTGGCGTGGTGCCATGCGGAACAGCAGCTACAGCGGCTGCTCGCGCGCGGCCTCAGCGAGGCCGAAGCCCGCCGCCGCATCGGCGCCCAACTCCCGGTCGAGGAAAAACTTCTTCTGGCAACTGAAAAAATCGACTGCTCCGGTTCCCTCGAGGAAACTCGCCGCCAGGTCGAGGCTCTCGCCGCCAAGCTCCGCCGCAGCCAGACCGCGCGGTGACTCGTTCCGGCGACGGAGCGGTGTGACCCGTGCCGCGATTTTCTTTATACTATGATCGTCGAGTGGATAGAAGGGACGACACCCATGACCGCACTAAAGACATCCCATCGCGCGCGCATCATTCTCGCCGCGCTGGTGCTAATCCTCGGCGCTTACTGGATCGGCGCGCGCTTCGGCGCCCGCCAACCCACGAATGTCGAAGCCGTGCCTCGCAACGGTTCCACGGCGGTTGCGCAGCGCGGCCCGCTGACCGACGATGAATCCATCAACGTTCGCATCTACCGGCAGGCATCACCGGCGGTGGCCAACATCCTCACCAAGGCCACCGAGTATGATTTCTTCATGGATCCCGTGCCCGTCGAAGGCGCCGGCTCTGGCTTCGTGATTGATGCCCGCGGCTACATCCTGACCAACTTTCACGTGGTCGAAGGCGCGCAATCCATCGAAGTCGTGCTTGGCGATCAATCCCGCTACCCGGCAAAATTCATCGGCGCCGACCAGCGCAATGATGTCGCGCTGGTGAAAATCGATCCCAAGGGAAAGCATATCGCCGCCTTGACCCTCGGAGATTCCGGCTCGCTGCAGGTCGGCCAAAAAGTTCTTGCCATCGGCAATCCCTTCGGCTTCCAGTCCACGCTTACGACAGGAGTTGTCAGCGCGCTTGGCCGCACCGTGCAGACCAGTCAGACCACTTTTATTGACGAAGCCATTCAGACCGACGCGGCCATCAATCGCGGCAATTCCGGGGGCCCGCTTATCAATTCGCACGGTGATGTGATTGGAATTAATTCCGCGATCTACACGCCCAGCGGCACCACCGCCGGCATCGGCTTCGCCATTCCCATTAACACGGCAAAGAATATCGCCAACGACCTCATCACCGACGGCCGCGTGCACCGCGCTTTTCTCGGCGTGCAAACGTTGTCGGTCGACGGAGGGCTCAGCGAAGCGCTGGATTTGCCTGTTAAGGAAGGGCTGCTCGTGGAACTCGTCACTTCCGGCGGCCCGGCTGCTGCCGCAGGAATTCGCGGCGGGGACCGGGTGGTGCAGGCGGGCATGCGAAGAATTCACATCGGCGGCGACGTCATCACCGCCATTGACAATCAGAAAGTTGGCAGTCAACTCGACGTCAATCTCGTTCTGAATCGCAAGCGTCCGGGCGACACCATCACGGTAACCGTTTACCGTGGTGGAAAGAAAATGGACGTCCCCGTGAAGCTCCGCGAACGCCCGGGCAACTGAAGCTAAATCCCTGTTGGGCGCTCCCTGTGGCGCGTGCCCACGGTCGATCATTATTGCTTACTGGTTGAATTCCAGGCGGCATTTTGCGCGCGCTTCCTCGTTCAGCAAAAACCAGCCTTCTGCAATATCACGCACGCGTTCGAGTTCGTGCTGCATTTCCTCGTGTTTGGATTCCATGAGTTCGGCGTTTGCATCTTTTGGCACATAGATTGGTGGCGCGAACAGAATCACCGTGCGCGCAAAGGGCATGGGCATCAGAAAATGGTCCCACGTTCGTTCGAATGTCTTGCCGCGGTTCACGCCGATGTGAAATACCATGATGGGACATCCGGTTTTGCGCGCCAACATGACTGGCCCGGGCTTGGCGACGTAGCGTGGACCCCGCGGGCCATCGATGGTAAATGCGCAATCGAGTCCTTCTTCCAAACGCCGCGCCATCACCGCGAGCCCACGCAATCCACCGCGTGACGAGCTTCCCTGCGCCGTCCCGAATCCCAGCCACTCGATCACCTTGCGCGTCCATTGCCCGTCGAACGCGGTCGTGTTCATCACCACGACGCCATGATTGCGGTGCCACCAGAGGATCGGAATGATAATTCTGTGCCAGAACGCCCAGATGACGCGGCGCTTCGAAGCGTACACGCGCTCGGCATGCTGCCAGCCAAGAACTTCGTAACGAAGAGTCGGCCCCAGCGTTCGAATCACGCTATACACAGCGGCGGCGATGATCGGAATCTGCACGCGCCGCCGCCACGGCAACTCCGGCAGCCGCACATCGTAATGCGCATTCACCGCTTCCTGCTCCGATTGTTTCGAGGCCTCGACGGCTGCGTCTGGTGTTGTCATTTATATGCGGCTGCCGGAGCCGCCGACGTATAGTATAGGTGAGACTTTCTGCCTCCGTGACCCGGAGTATTATTGAGTGTCTGCCTTCTCCAACTCCTTTGAATTTCGGCGCCGCACCGCAGGGCTTGCGGTCTGCGGGGCCATCCCCATCCTCTACGCCGCGCTAATCGCCAGGGCCGCTGCGCGCCCCGATGAACCGCCTTCCGACTCCGTTGGCGTCATCGAAGGCGAATCCATCCGCGTCACCGGCCCGATGAGCGTCGAGGTCGTCCACGGCCAGGCGAAAACTCTTCTGCACAGCGGCAGCGAAGTGCACGTCAAAACCGGAATCGCGCGCATCGATCTTGTGGAAGGCGGCCAGATCAGCATTTGCGGTCCGGCGCATCTCTCGGTCCTCAAATCCGGAAGCTCGCTCACGGTCGCCCTCGATACCGGCACGGTTCACGCGCACATCGAGGGCACACCTGCTCTGACCATCTACACTCCCCAGATTCAAGTGCAAACTGTCGCCATCGGCGGTGGCGCTCAAGATGTGCTCGCCGGCTTTGAAGCGCCCGGCGCCATGTGCATTCGCGCCAATCGCGGGGCCGTTCGTGTCGAGCAGCAATTGACCGGGCAGAGTGTCCTCATCCCGCAGGCTGGCGACGTCCTTATAGTCAACGGGGAGTTTGAAAACCTTCGCACTGGCGCGGGCCACTGCGCCTGCGATCTGCAGGACGCGAAGGCGACTCCGCCGCGCGAGCCCCAGACCGTCCAACTCACAACCGCTGAGGAACTGCGCAAGAAAACTTCTGACGCAAACCCAGCCGCAACCCCCGATGCCGTCCCCGCAAAGGAAGAGCCCATCTACCAGGTGTTCATGCCGCCTCTGGTCTACGATGCCAAAGCCAAAGTCCAGCCCGAGCCCGATCCCAAGATGCTCATTCTGGTGCGCCGTGTTCGCGTGCGCCCCACGCTCATCTTCCTGGGGCGCGTCGAAGAAGACTCCGTCACTTCGCTCCCACCGAAGCCTTCTGCAAAGCCCACGCAAGCCGCATCATCTAGCTCTCCGAAGGCCGCCGCTCCCGGGTCCGA
>DASPYR010000166.1:0-11762 GCA_035636675.1 Rugosimonospora sp.
TCTGGCGAAAATCTTCCATTTTCGTTTTGCTTCTTTACAATAAGGGAGTATCGCCGGTGACAGGCAAGCGCAGGTTTGCGGTCGGAGGTTAGCGTTGATTGAAGTAAAGGATTTGACGAAGAGATTCGCAGAGCACACTGCGGTAGATCACGTTTCGTTCGTGGTGAACAAGGGCGAGATTCTGGGCTTTCTCGGTCCCAACGGGGCCGGGAAGACCACCACCATGCGCATCCTGACCGGTTTTCTGCCCGCAACCAGCGGCACGGCGCAAGTGGCCGGTTTCGACGTCTTCAACGACTCGCTCGAAGTTCGCAAGCGCATCGGCTACCTGCCCGAAAATCCGCCGCTCTACCTGGACATGACCGTCACCGATTATCTCGACTTTGTCGCCCGGATTAAGAACGTTCCGGCGGAGAAGCGCCAGGCTCGTATCGAGGATGCTCTGCAGAAAACCAATATTACAGACAAGCGCCACGAATTGATCAAACGCCTCTCGCGCGGATACAAGCAGCGCGTCGGCCTGGCCCAAGCCCTGGTGCACGATCCGGAGGTCATCATCCTGGACGAGCCCACCGTGGGACTGGATCCCAAGCAGATCATTGAAGTGCGCCACCTCATCAAAGGGCTCGCCGGCAGCCACACCATCATTCTTTCCACGCATATTTTGCCGGAAGTCAGCATGACCTGCGATCGCGTGGTGATCATCAACCGCGGCCGTGTTGCAGCCATCGATACGCCGGCCAACCTCACCACGCAGCTCAAGGGGGGCCAGAACGTGCGTCTCGAAGTGCAGGCGGACCAAAATGCCGCCTGCGCGGCCATTCGAGAAGTTCCTGGAGTGCGCCGGGTGAGCGGAGAACCGGCCGGCGGCTCCGGCCGCGTGGCCCTAATGGTGGAAGTCTCGCCGGGACAGGATGTACGCAGCCAGCTTGCCGCCAAAATTGTCGGCAAGGGCTGGCCGTTATACGAATTGCGCGGCGTGAATCTGAGCCTCGAGGAGATTTTCCTCCAGCTCACCACCGAAGAGTCCGAACATGCTGCCGCAAGTTCAAACTGAGACGGAGAAACTATGAAAGGAATGTACGCCGTTTACCGCAAGGAGATGGGCCACTACTTCGTTTCGCCTGTGGCTTACGTCATCGTCGCCGTTTTTCTCATTCTGGCGGCATATTTCTTCACGCAGCTTCTGGCTTTGTACATTCAGCGAGCCTTCGAAGCCGGCTTGGAGGAAGGGCAGTTCGGAGGAGGGGCAGCTTTCGATGTTCCTTCCCTGGTCATGCGCAGCTTCTTCGGCGTGTTGTCTACGCTCCTGCTTTTTCTTACACCCATGCTGACCATGGGCGTTTACGCCGAGGAACGCCGGCGCGGAACCATGGAGTTGCTGATGACTTCGCCAGTCACGGACGTGCAGATCGTCCTCGGCAAATTTCTCGCCTCGATCACTTTGCTCGTCATCATGCTCCTTCCCACGGCCATCGGGTTCGCTTACATGCTTCACCATAGCGAGCCCACCGCGCCCTGGCGCGTCCTGGGCAGCGAATATCTCGGAGTCTTTCTCCTGGGCGCCGCTCTGCTGGCCATCGGTTCGTTTTTCTCTTCCGTAACCGAAAGCCAGCTCATTGCCGTGATACTGAGTTTCGGCGCGAATCTTCTGCTGTGGGTGCTCGATTTCGGCTCCCAGACGGCTTCCAGTGCTTGGGCCTCGGCTTTGGAATATCTTTCTGCTTTTCGCCATTACGACGATTTCACGCGCGGAGTGATCGATACCTCGAACGTGATTTTCTATCTCAGTTTCATTTTTTTGGGCGTTTTTCTGACGATCCGCAGCGTGGATTCCATGCGCTGGCGGCGCGCTTGAAATTGGCTGCGCCGGGCTGCGCTTTTTCAGCTCGGTCGTCCCGAGTGGCTTTTAGGGGGTTGAAGCTTCAGCTCCGACGTTAACGGCGTGGGTTTTCACGGGGGCTTTAGCCCCTGAAGCTTTTGCACAAGAAGGAGGAGAAATGCCAGTAAAGCTGGACTGGAAGCGAGAGCGGCGTTGGCTCGCGGCGTTCGGTCTTGCCTTGGCCGCGGCCGGGTTGGTCCGCTATTCCACCCAGGAAGAGCTCACGCGCTTGAGCGAAATTCTGTTGATCGGCGGCGGAGTCCTCTTCCTTGCCGGACTGGCCCTGAGCTACCGCGATTTCGTGACGTTTTTCAGCGCCCGCTCATCCCAGCTTGGCGCCAACACGCTCACCATCACGGTTTTGGCGCTGGTCGTCCTCGGCCTGATCAATTTCCTCGGCTATCGCCACAAAAAGCGCGTCGATCTCACGAGCGAAAAGCTCTATACGCTTTCCGATCAGTCCCGGCGCACCGTGGCCGGTCTCAAGAAAGACGTGGATATCATTCACTTTGCGAAACAGCCCGACCCCACGTTCAAGGATTTGGCCAGCGAATACGCCAATGCCGGCAGCCACGTGCACTATCGCGAAGTGGATCCGCAGGAAAAGCCCGAGGTGGCCCGGCAATATAACGTCACGCACATGAACGATATGGTGGTCTCCTCCGGGTCCCATAACGAAACGCTGAGCGGAAGCGGAGAGCAGGATGTCACCAACGCGATCATCAAAGTCACCCGCGAGACCGTGAAGACGATCTGCTTCGTCGAAGGCCACGGCGAGAAATCCGTCGCTTCCGGCGAGCAGAACGGCTTGCAGGGTGGTGACAAAGCGCTCCAGAGCGAAGGCTATCAGACCAAGACCGTCAACTTAGTTTCGTCCGGCGAAGTGCCCTCCAATTGCAGCGTCCTGGTGGACGCCGGGCCGAAGCAGTCGCTCTTCCCGCAGGAGGCCGGTTTTATCGCCAAGTATCTCGACGGCGGCGGCAGAGTTTTGCTTCTGCTCGATCCCGAAACGGATCCCAAAGTGGATAGCGTCCTCGACGCTTGGAATATCGCTCTGGGCAGCAACGTGGTGATCGATGCGAGCGGCGTCGGCCGGCTCTTCGGCACCGGGCCCGCCGTTCCTCTTGTCGTGGATTACGGCGCCAGCCCCATCACTCAAAATTTCACCGGAACGATGACGTTTTTCAATTTGGCGCGCACGGTTTCGTTGAAAGATAAGGGCAAGAGCGACCCGGAGGGCACCGAGTTGCTCAAGACTTCGCCGCGAAGCTTCACCGTTCCGAACCTGAACACCAAGGAAGTCCGCTATGATCCAGCCAAAGACCAGGCCGGACCGCTCTCTCTCGGCGTGGCCACGGAACGCCATAGCGGCACGGGTACGAGCAGTAAGGACTCGCGGCTCGTGGTCATCGGCAATTCCGCCTTTGCCACCAATCAGTGGGCGGGCTTGCAGCGCAATGGCGACCTTTTTGTGAACACGATCAATTGGCTGGCGCAGGATGAAGATCTCATTTCCGTTCGGCCCAAAAATCCGACCAACCGGCGCGTAATTCTTACGGAAACGCAGCAGCGCGAGCTGTTTTTCGCCAGCATGATCTTTCTGCCCGGACTTGTGATCATTTCCGGCGCCGTCATCTGGTTTCGGCGCCGCTGAAACAGTTCTGGGGAAATCGTATGAAGCGAAGTACTGGAATCGTTTTCCTCGTGGCGCTGGCTCTGGCGGCCTTTGTCTATTTCTACGATGTGAAGCGCAAGCCTGCGAGCGAGGCTTCCTCGGCGAGCTCCAAGCCCGCATTTTCCCTCAGCTCCACCGACGTGAAGCAAATCAAAATCCGGCGCGCCGGCACAGCCATGAATTTTGAACGCAAGAGCGACGGCTGGTACATGACCCAGCCCCGCTCGCAGCGCGCGGAAGGATCGGCGCTCGATGGCCTCGTGAGCTCGCTCTCCTTCGTCACCGTGGACCGCACGTTTCCCGCGACTCCCGATAATCTCAATTCCTTCGGCCTGAAAGATCCTGCCGTCACCCTGGATTTCACGCTGAATAACGGCACGAGCCACCAGCTGCGCTTCGGTTCCAAGGATTTCTCAGCGTCGTCGGTATACGCGCTGATCGACGACGGTAAACAGGTTTCGCTGATGCCGGACACCATCTACACCAGCAGCGACAAAGCGCCCGACGATTTCCGCGATAAGTCGCTGACCGCCGTCTCCACCTCCGACGCCAATTTCTTTGATTTGGTGAATTCCTCTGGCGAAGTTTCGGGAACCAAGGAAGACAACAACTGGACGCTGAGCAAGCCGCGCGCTGTCGGCGGGGACCGAAGCAAGATTGACGCGCTGCTGGGCGCGGTCGGCACCGGCCAGATCACGAAGTTCGTCAGCGATACGAATGCTACACTCGCGAAATATGGCCTCGATAAGCCGGCCGTTCGCTTCCAGGCCAAGCTGGCCGATGGCAAATCCGTTCAGTTAGAGGTAGGAAAAAAGGAAGGCGCCGATTACTACGCGCGCGATCTTTCGCGGCCCGGCGTGTTCGAGATCAACGACAATCTCTACTCGATTTTGAGCGACAAATACATCGATCTGCGCGATAAGCAGATCACGCACATCATGCCCGATGATGTCACCCGCGCTGAGGTCCACAATCTGAACGGCACCTTTGCCTGTATCAAGGGCTCCGGCAGCGGTTTCGTCCTCGAGCAATCTGCCGATAAGAAAGCTGCGCCGCCTTCCTGCCCCGATTTCATCGGCGAACTCGGTGAGGATCAGGCCGACGAAGTCTATGACAATCCGCCCGCATCCATTGGCAAAGAGCTTGCCAAGCCCGCTGTGCAAATCACCATCACCGACAAAAACGGCAAGAAATCGCAGCTCGTCTTTTCCGGCATCACCGGCGACTCCATTTATGGCCGCAGCGGCGCCGGCCCCGCGATCTACAAATTCGCCAAGCGCGTTTTGGACGAAATCAACTTCCCCCAGCCGAAATAACTGATCGGCCGGAATCGATTTCTTGATCTTTGGGCAGACCCTTACTCTCATTCGCCAATCTGCATCAGCTGTGCGGGTTTGATGGAATGGAGCGCAACGAGACAGGCTGGGATAAGCGGCAGAATATCCGCAACACGGCTGGATTTCGCTCGAATCAACAGAATTTTGATCTTACATCCCGCCAAATTCTGCTGAAACTGCATGCCTTTATCGAGCGTGACAAATACATCAAATTTGCTCTCAGCTAATCTTAATAACTCGCCATTCGTTCTACCAGCGAATCCAGCCTCCGGGACCGTAGAGCATTCGTGCCCATCTACTGACAAACTGTGTTTGATTGCTTTCGGGACGCACTCATCCAAAAGAATCTTCATTCAAGACGCGCCACGACGAGAGCCTTGGCTTCTTCCAGCGCGGCAATTGCGGCTTCGCGGCTAACGGTCGGAAAATCATCGAGGAAATCGTCAAGCTTTTGCCCGCCCTCCAAATAGTCGAGCAAGGCTTGGAAGGGCACACGAGTGTTGCGGAATACGGGCACGCCACCCAGAATGCGTGGGTCTTTGACGATAATGTTGCCTGCCATCCGAAGGTCGCTCCAAAATGAAGTTTAGCAATATGGGAGAAGGCAAGGAAGCCGATTCATCAATCATCAGGGTTATCGCAAATCAGGCATGGCCAAACCTTGCGGTCTCTTCCTCGCGCTGGCAAAATAACGATGAGCCCATTCTGATTGCGGCAAAGTGCATCGGCAGAGAGTCGATTTCCGGCTTCTGGCGCACGGATCGGCGTATGACGAATCGGCTTGTCACGAATATGGTTTGGGGAGAAAAGCCATAGGAGCCGCCAAATCCCAGCGGACTGAACTCTCGCCCCGCGAACAGGTTGCCGCTTCCGCACGCATCGTCGTCAAAATCGGCACTAACGTGCTCATGCGTGACGATGGCGGCGTTTCCATCGGCGCTTTTTACGGCATTGCGGAGTCGCTCGCGAATTTCCGCCGTGCCGGTCGCGAAGTTTTGCTGGTCTCTTCCGGCGCCGTCGGATTGGGTGTGCAGCGGCTGGAACTCTCGGCGCGCCCTTCCGATCTCGCTCTCGTGCAGGCCTGCGCCGCGGTGGGCCAGAGCCGCCTGATGAGCATGTACGACGATGCTTTTGAAAAGCTGGGCTTCCGCGTGGCGCAAGTCTTGTTGACGGAAGACGATTTTCTCGATTCGCGGCGCCACGAAAACCTTCGCGCCACGCTCACCACTTTGCTTCAACTCGGCGTCATTCCCGTAATCAACGAAAATGACACCGTCTCCACGGCCGAGCTCGACGGCCCCGCCAGCGGTGCCGAACGCATCCGCGTCTTCGGCGATAACGACAAACTCTCCGCTCTGGTGATGACGCACATTGACGCCGATCTGCTGGTGCTGCTTTCCGATGTAGACGGCCTGTACACCGACGATCCCCAGAGCGAAGGCGCAACTCTGATCCCCGAATTGGATTCGCTCGACGAAACCATTCGCGGCTTTGCTCGCGGCGGCAATGGCCGCGGACGCGGCGGCATGGAAACAAAACTGGAAGCCGTGCGCATCGCCAATGAAGACGGCCGGCCCGCGATCATCGCCAACGGCCGCACGCCTGGCGTCCTCGACGCCATTCTCGCGGGCAAGCCCGTCGGAACACTCTTTTTTCCCAGGAAACGCCAGTGAGCGAAGCCGTTCGCGCTCTGGCGCAAGCCGCCAAACAAGCCGCGCGATGCATTGCTTCCGCCTCCATCGAGCAGCGTGATCAAGCTCTCGAGGAAGCGGCCCGCGCTCTGGAGCAAAGCGCGCCCCAAATTTTGGAAGCCAATGCGGAGGATGTGAGCGAAGCGAAACCCGCCTTCGAGCGCGGCGAATTATCGAAGGCTCTGGTCGATCGGCTGAAGCTTTCTTCCGAGAAGCTTCAGTCCATGATCGAAGGAGTGCGCGCCGTAATCGCATTGCCCGATCCTGTCGGCCGCGTGCTCGAGCGCATCGAACTCGACGAAGGCCTGGAACTCGAAAAAGTAAGTTGTCCGGTGGGTTTGCTCGCGGTGATTTTTGAGGCCCGTCCCGACGCGGTCACGCAGATCACCGCTCTGGCCATCAAATCCGCAAACGCCGTGGTGCTCAAGCCCGGCCGCGAGGTGGAACGAACGGCGCGCGTCATCGTCGAGAATATTCGCGCGGCCCTGCGCTCCCAATCGATCCCGGAGGCTCTGGTCACCAATATCCAGCAGCGCGCCGAAGTCCGCGAGCTTCTGAAGCTCGACGATCTCATCGATCTGGTGATTCCTCGCGGCGGGTACGATCTGGTGCGCTACGTTCAATCCAATACGCGCATCCCTGTCCTAGGGCATTCCGAAGGCGTCTGCCATATTTACGTGGACGCGGCGGCGGATTTCGATATGGCTCTCAACATCATCGACGACGCGAAAACCGATTATCCCGCCGCCTGCAACGCCGTCGAGACTGTTTTGGTGGACCAAACCATCGCCGGCGAGTTTTTGCCGCTCCTCGCCGCGCGCATGAAAGAAAAGGGCGTTCGCCTGCGCGGCTGCCCTCAGTCTGTGAGCACAATTCATGAAGTCGCCGTCGAGCCTGTGGCTGACGGCGAGTGGCACACCGAATACGGCGACTTGATCCTCGCGCTGAAAATTGTGCGCGGCGTGAACGAAGCCATCGACCACATTCAGCGTTTCGGCTCCGCGCACACTGACGCGATCGTTACTAAAGATCTCAATACCGCGCGCACATTTTTGCGGCAAGTGGATTCCGCGGGGGTCTTCCACAATGCTTCCACGCGCTTTGCCGACGGCTATCGCTACGGGCTCGGCGCCGAAGTCGGCATCAGCACCAGCAGGCTGCATGCCCGCGGCCCCGTGGGATTAGAGGGGCTGACCACATATAAATACATTCTCCGAGGACATGGCCACGTCGCGCGCGACTATCAGGGCCCGCAGGCTCGGCCCTTTCTGCATCGTCGTTAAGCAGGCTGCGATTGCCGCCGACAAGACTAGCGTGGATTGGCTAAATGGAGACTAGCGAGGCGAAGTCTGACGAGGTGAACTCTAACGAGGTGAACTCTAGCAAGCCCCAGGATTAGGAATCCCAACAGGAATGAAGATGAACAAGGCCTCCACACTCGAGCTGCTCTCCATGATCCGAGAAGCCGCCGACCGTATTCGCGATTCCGTTTACTATTCGCCGTGCCCATATTCCGCCGAGCTCTCCGCGTCCACGGGACAGCAGGTGTATCTCAAGCTCGAAAATCTGCAGATGACCGGCGCATACAAGGAACGCGGCGCGCTCAACAAAATCCTTCTGCTCAGCCCGGAAGAAAAGAAGCGCGGCGTGATCTGCGCCTCCGCGGGAAATCACGCCCAGGCGGTCGCGTATCACGCTACACTTCGCAAAATCCGCAGCACCATCGTCATGCCCACGACGACGCCCATGGTGAAGGTGGCGGCCACACAAAACTACGGAGGAAATGTCATCCTCCACGGCGTCAATTACGACGAAGCCTGTGAGCATGCCTTGAAACTCGCCGCCGAGCAGGGGCTCACGTTTGTGCACGCCTTCGACGATATCGCCGTAATCGCCGGCCAAGGCACGATCGGCCTCGAGTTGCTCGAGCAGTGCCCGCAATTGGAGGCGGTGGTCGTTCCCGTGGGCGGCGGCGGACTGATTGCCGGCGTCGCGTGCGCGGTCAAGGAATTGCGGCCCGAAGTGAAAATGGTCGGCGTGGAGACGGCGCGATTGCCCTCGATGCAGCTCGCTCTCGAAAAGCACGAGCTTGTGACGATCCCAGCAGCTTCCACCGTCGCCGACGGAATCGCCGTGCGCCGCGCGGGCGAAGTCACGTTTCCTCTGGTTGCGAACTATGCCGACGAGATCGTTACCGTGGAGGAAGAAGAGATTGCCAGCGCAATCTTGACGCTGCTCGAACGCGAAAAAACGCTCGCCGAAGGCGCCGGAGCGGCCGGTATTGCCGCACTATTGCGGCACAAAACTTCGCTGAACGGCCAGCACACCGCCGTGATCATCGGCGGCGGGAATATCGATGTCTCGCTTTTGAGCCGCATTATCGAACGAGGATTGGTAAAGGATGGGCGGCTCGTGCGCATCCGTATCTATTTGCCGGATCGGCCCGGCGCGCTCGCGGAGCTTTCTTCCGTGATCGCCGGCCAGCGCGCGAATATTGTTGAGCTTCTGTTTAATCGCGCCTACTACGGAGTGAGCCTCGGAGATACCGCGATCGATGTGACGGTCGAGACCCGCGGCGCCGAACATCTGGCCGGCTTGCTTGCGGCTATCAGCAACGCCGGCTACACGCACGAACGAATTCTCTAAACCTTGACCGTCGCGCGAGCGCGAGTCCTTTCCGGCCGATCCAGCTCTTCCATCAGCTGCGCGAAGGCCTTCAAATCGAGCGATTGCGGACCGTCGGAAAGCGCGCGCTCCGGACACGGATGCACTTCGACCATTACGCCGTCCGCGCCAGCAGCAATTGCCGCGCGGCTCATCGCCGGAATCACGCTGCGACGGCCCGTACCGTGCGACGGGTCGGCAACCACCGGCAGATGCGTCAGCTCTTTGGCCAGCGCAATCGCCGCGAGATCAAATGTGTTGCGCAGCTCGGATTCAAACGTTTTGATTCCGCGCTCGCAAAGCACCACGTTGGCATTTCCGCCGCTGAGCAGATATTCCGCCGCGAGCAGCCATTCCTTCACCGTCGCCGAAGGGCTGCGCTTCAGCAGAATGGGCTTTTCCGCGCGCGCCAGGCGGCGCAGCAAAGGGAAATTCTGCATGTTCCGCGCGCCTACTTGCAACATATCGGCGTAGTCGGAAACCAGATCGACATCTTCGGTGCTCATCACTTCCGTCACGATCGGCAGGCCCGTTTCTTCCCGCGCTTCGCGCAACAACTGCAGCGCTTCCACTCCGAGGCCCTGAAAATCGTATGGCGAAGTGCGCGGCTTGTACGCGCCGCCGCGCAGGATGGAGCCGCCCGCATCGCGCACGGCGCGCGCCGTCGCGAGCAACTGCTCGCGCGACTCCACCGAGCACGGCCCGGCCATGACGATCCAGTGCTCGCCTCCGATGGGCACGCCACCGACGTTGACGACGGTTCGCTCCTGGCGGAGTTGCCGGCTCACCAGCTTGAACGGCTGCGAAATGGGAACGAGTTCTTCGACGCCGGGCGCGGCCTGCAGCGCTTCCAGCTCCGCGCGGCGGCCGTTGCTTCCGACGGCTCCGATGATGGTGCGCTCCGTGCCGCGGATGACGTGCGCCTGATAACCGCATTCCTTGATGCGCTCGACGACGTGATCGATTTGTTCCTGCGTGGCGTTTCGGCTCATGTTGACGATCATTCTGAGAATGCCTCCTGTGTTCGTTTCGGCTATTCGGTAACGCTATTCGTTTGCCGCAAATTCTCGTTTCGGTCGCATTTCTTTATTTCGATTCGCTCGCCTGATTCGCTCAGTCTTCTTTTTCTTCCTTCGCGCAATTCGCTCAGTCAGGGCAACAAAAAAGCCAGCTCCACCCATTTGGGGAGCTGGCTCGGTAGAAACTGTTCGCGGTTTTTCCGGTCCTAGATGTTCAGGCGACCACCCGCAATCACGCCTCTACTTTGCCGCTCCCTCGCCAGAGGAAGCGGCCCGTAAAGGCGAATCGATAATGTCGAATCAGACTCATCTGAGAAGAAGATCTCTCAAATCGCGCCCTAGCATATCCGCCGCGCGGCACTCGTGTCAATAGCGGCGATTACTGAAAAAAGCAGATTCCTCGTCGCGGTCGCTCCTCGGAATGACGCCAACTTCTTCCCTCGCGCCGCCGTGCACAGGCAAGAGTGCCTGCGCCACTAGGGAGAATGCAATCAGGCATTGACGTGTTCGCGCAAAATGCCCAGCATGCGGCGCAGCGGTTCCGCGGCGCCCCAAAGGAGTTGATCGCCCACAGTGAAAGCTCCCACAAATTCCGGACCCATCTTCAATTTGTGAATTCTGCCAATCGGCACATTCAGCGTGCCGGAAACCGCCGTCGGAGTCAGGCAGCGCGTCGTCGATTCTTTGTTATTGGGAATCACGCGCACCCAAGCATTGGCACCGGCGAGAATGTGCTCGAGATCGGCGAGCGACGCGTCTTTCTTTAATTTAATGCACAAGCCTTGACTATGGCAGCGCATGGTGCCCACGCGAACGCAGATGCCATCCACAGGCACGGGCGGGTCGAGACCCATAATCTTGCTGGTTTCGGCCATGCCTTTCCATTCTTCCTTGGTCTGGCCTTCGGGCATTTCTTCAGCGATCCACGGGATGAGGCTTCCCACGAGCGGCACGCCGAATTCCTGCACGGGCAGTCGCAGCGAGCGCTGCTCCTGAATCATGGAGCGGTCCACTTCCAGCGCATTTTCCGCCGGACTCTTGCGCATGGCGTCGGTGAGAAATCCCATCTGCTTCACGAGCTCGAGCATTTTCGCGGCGCCGGCACCGGAAGCGGCTTGATAGGTCATGGTGGTCATCCACTCGACGAGTCCGGCGCGGAAAAGGCCGCTCACGGCCATGAGCATCAGGCTGACGGTGCAGTTTCCGCCGATGTAGGCACGAATATTTTTGGCCAGCGCGCCGCGAATCACGTCCGCATTCACCGGATCGAGAATGATTACAGCGGCGTCGCTCATGCGCAGGGTGGAAGCGGCGTCGATCCAATATCCCTTCCAGTTGCTCTTGCGCAGGGGTCCGTAAACTTCGCTGGTGTATTCGCCGCCCTGGCAACTGATGAGCACGTCGCAACGCGCGAGTTCCCGCAGATCGGCAGCGTCTTTGAGAATCGCGCCATCGCCGGCCTCTTTGGGCGCGGCGCCGCCGGCATTGGAGGTG
>DASPYR010000167.1:0-3603 GCA_035636675.1 Rugosimonospora sp.
CACTGGCCCGTTTGCTGGAACTGCCACATTGCCGAAGCGTTCCGTCGCCGGCACCCGGAACTCGTCACGGACAGGCCGGCACATTAATCCGACCGTTCCCTTGCTCGGTCGTGAACTTTCGACGGAAAGATTTCCCGCCCATCCCTGCGCCGGAAAGGACAACGCGCGTCTCATGCACCTGCTGCGGCGATGAAACTACCCGTCTTTCGAGATTACCTCAGGGCTTCTTTCTTCGCCATCATCGCCGAGAGCAGCCATTTTCGCAGGACCATCAGGTAATAAGGCCGGGTCTCGGTAAACATCAATCCCATACCCAGTTTCTCTTGTTGGTAGATCACCGTGGCTTGACCCTCATAAAAGTCCGTCTCCGTGAAGACCTTCACCGTTAGCAAAGCCCCCTCGGGATACGGACTCTCGGTGCTGACGTAACACCCGTTCAGGCTGAGTCCGGCCACACGCGCGGTCCTCTTGTCCTGCGAAGCGCCTTCGCGCATTTCGATCGAGGCGTTGAAGGTATAACGGGGTGTGCGCCGCCGGTCGTGTTCCATATCCCTTCCAGGGTGGGCGATCGCATGATTCTACGCCTCGAAACGCGGGTCGGTGCAAATTATCTATTTCATGACTATCGTCTGATATTTAGGGCTGTTGCAATTAGCTGAGACTGGACCAGATCTAAGCTCAACATATGATCTACTCTCTCTCGCCCGGAGGAAGGAATCGGTAGAGCTTATAATTAGCAGCCAAGACGAGCTTGAGTCTTCCCCTCTGAACAGCATTGTCCAGTTATACCGTTTGATTCCCCACGATCTAACGAACACGGCAGAACATGCTGGCCAAATTGCCATGTTTAGGCTATGTTGAGGTGGATGAACAGGTCCACGGCCGGCGGGAAAAGCAGAGCCGAGAAGATCGCAGCGATGGTAGAAAAGATCGCTGGATCCGATCTGTCCGTGGACGAGTTTTTCCGCAGATACACGGTGCCCTTTAGTCGGCCACAGTATTTTCGTTACCAAGCCCGCTTGGCGGCCCAAGGCCTCGCCGGTCTCCTGGACGGGCGGCGTCAGGGAAATCGTCGCAAACTCACCCCCGAGGCGGAGGCGTTCCTGCGGGGCGCGCATCAAAGCAATCCCCAGCGCAGCTTGCAAGAAATGTGCCAGTCGCTCTACGCCACGCTGGGGATTGAGGTGGATCGCAGCACGGTAGGCCGCTTCCTTCACCGGGTGGGAGAGTCGATCGTTTGGCCGCGGCCCCAGGAACCGGAACGAGTGACGACCTCGGGCGGCGGTTTCGAAATCCTGGCCGCGCTGGCCCTGCATCTAGGCTGGGTCGCACATACGGCAGAAGTCATCGCGCACTCCCTCGCCCGTTTTCGGCGCAGCGCCGCCTACCGCCAGGAACGAGTCGGCAAGGACCGCAAAGGACGCCGGGCCGGTCGGTTCACGGTGGCCTATAACCAGCGCCGGGACGTCCGCGAGCAGCGCTTCGCCTCCGTGGAGGAGAAACGGGAGGACAAGAACTACTCGCGCATGGGTCTGTTCCAAGTGAGCGGCTTCATTCTGGAGCGGAAATGTCTGGGGATTTTAGCTTTCCCCCTGATTACCCTGAACGGCGGCACGCGCTCGGCCAACGTTCCTCTGGGGAATGCGCTGGAGCATTTCTGTGGGTTCAACTATCAGCATCACACGCTGGATAAGTTCCTGCGGGAGCTGAAGTACTTGGGGCTGGCCGAAGATCTGCTGCGCGACCAGGTGGGGTTTTGGCAGGAGCATTGGCGGAAGCTGGGAGAGAGTTCCGAGCTTCCCTTCCTGTGCTACTACGTGGACGGCAACACCAAGGCGCTGTGGTCGCAAAAGCGGGTCAAACAGAACAAAGTGACGATGCTGGGGCGGGTCATGGGCTGTCTGGAGCAGGTGTTCGTGCATGACGCCTTCGGCCATCCCGTGTATCTGGAGACCTATGCGGGCAAAGCTCCGTTGGGAGCACGGATTCTGGGGCTGATGGAGAAAATCGAAGAGGCGCTAGAGGGTCCTGGACCGCCCTTGCGAGTCACGCGCGTGATCGTCATGGATGCGGCCAGCAACGGAGTGGCGACGTTGCGGGCGTTTGCCGAACAGGACCGCTATCACTACATCACCGCGCTCGATGACAACCAGTGGAATCCGCGCAAGGTGCGGGAGCAAGGGCGGGCTAAGCGCTACTACTACGGGGAGGCCACGCTGCGGGATTGCCAGCTGGAACTGGAAGATTCGCGGGAGAAGGGCTATCTGGTGGTGGTGCGGGCGATTCGGATCGACTGGGATCACGGCAAGACCACGGTGCTGATCACGAGTCTTCCCCGGGAGACGGTGGGAGCGAGTCTGGTGGTGAAGGCGTACTTTGACCGTTGGCCGCACGAGGAGTTGCAGTTCCGCAGCATGAAGTCGTTTGCCTGTTTGAATCGGGTGGCGGGGTACGGGAAGAAGAAGCTGTCGGACGAGACGGTGCGGGCGAAGCAGAAGGAGCTGGGGGCGCGGATCACGGAGTGGAGGAAGAAGTTGGCCGTGCCGCTGGAGGCCATGGCCGGGCAGGAAGAGCGGCTGGCGCTGAGCATGGAGAAGCAGCGGCGCATTCATTCCCGCTGCCCGATCGTGAAAGGCCGACGCGTGGTGGAGGAAGAGAGCCAAGTTCGGCTCACGTCCTTGGGCCGCGAGATCGCCCAATACCGGAGGCAAATGAAGTCGATCCAAGCGGAGTGGGGGAAAGATCTCAAGCGGCTGCGGAACTACGAACAGCAATGGTTGCGCCTGCAAGGTAAAGACTTTGTCTATCAGATCGACGTGGAGTTAGACCAGATTATGGGCTTCTTCCGCATCAGCCTGGTGAACCTCAGTTGCTGGTTTCTGCGGGAGTGCCTGGGGAGAAGTTCGATGAGCCTATCCAAGCTACTTCACACGATTCTCCTGATGCCGGCTGAAATCGAGCTGACCAAGGAGGTGAGGCGAGTGAAGCTGCGGCGCAATCCGAAGGACCCGGAAGGGATGAAGAAGCTCGAGCCTGCCCTGGAGCGGTTGAACGAGCTCAGGATTCAGCATCTGGACCAGAAGCGAATCGAGTTCGTCTTAGGTTAGTATCATCTATTAGCAACAGGTTATTATGTAGCCGAAAGTAATGTAATATCAAAGCGGGGCTTGGAACCGCCTAGTAGGTCGTCGGGCAACTATCCCGACTGCCCGCTGCCGGCCGCTTCAGTACGAAGCGTGGACTTGAATCGGCGACCTCCTGGTGCAATGCAAGAGGTATTCAATGATCGAATCCAACATCTGAAGCCTCGCGGGCTTCCGATCTTGACGACGACCCGGGATCGAAGCTTCGAAGGATCTGCGTAACTCGCTTGTTTGCATCGCTTACGAGATTCGACCGGAAAGGCGCGACCGACGTTTCTCGAAAAAAGGCACGGCTTTGGGTGGATTTGGAAAAAATGGAAAATGAAGCAGCTGCCTAAGTGCTTTGTTTTCTGGAGCGGGCGATGGGAATCGAACCCACGTCCGAAGCTTGCAATTTAACTCAAAAAACGCTGGATTGGCGGCATTTTTAACAATTTGAAGGTCCCTCAAATGGAAAATA
>DASPYR010000168.1:0-4850 GCA_035636675.1 Rugosimonospora sp.
TGGTCGAGCCGAGTTGGTCGCGAACTGGTGACGACCGTTTGCACAGCGTCTTCGTCAAAGACTATGTGTGGCATCCCGACGAACCGGCTTCCGGCGATGTGAAGACGCATGGAATCTATTCATTTCAGGACGTGATCTGCTCCAGGGAAGAATATGGCTACAGTCCACTGGGCAGCGGGCCATTGCTATTCGGCAGGGTCAAAATCTGGGGCGAGATCGTGGAGCATGAAGCTGGTTACCGGTCACAATTTGGGAAGATCGTAAGCCTGGATCACGGCGATTCTGAACTGCTGATGAAGTACCGCGAAATCTATCGGCTCAATATGTCTAGTGCGGAATCATCGCGAATCGGAGAAACTCTGCAAAGCCCGTACGGGGTTAGCCGGTTGAGTGATCCCGATTACGGAAAGCTCTTTGGGCTTTCTTTAGCTGCCGTGTTCGTTGTCATTCTGGTTTTAAATGCTGTGGCACTGTCGGTGCTCTGAGGCAGCCACCCGGCTGCCGATACAAGGCCGCCAAATGAGGGCGGCCTCTGGATGACCGAAGTGCGTGAAGCACGCACGGCAATACGCAGGGATATGCCAAGCCGTAGCCGAGTGTTCATGCCGCTGTCGGGCCGCCTAGCTGTCCGGCCCTCGACATTCCCGCTAGACTCGCCTATTTACCGTCGCTCATCATCATTCTCGACTTGGGCACTTTCATTGGCGGGGGCATCCCCATGATGAGGGACGAACTGGTGGGGAGCGTCGTGCTCGGGGCGATGGCTGCGTTGATCTCCATGCTCGTATGGGGTCGTTCGCTCGTTGACCTCATCGCCGCCGGAACCTGAACCCGGGTTTGCGTAGTCGGGACTGCCGCATCCCATCACCGACAGCGCCAGCGGGATGTTGGGCTTGAGTAGAGGACGTAGTCGGCGCGCCTGCCTTGTCGCGGCTGACCAGCTTGCCGCGGACGATGATGCGGCCCTTGGTGAAGCTGACGCCAATTGCCAGCGTGCTGGGGAAAGTCGGATGCGCCAAAGGCGGCTTCCATCACCGCCCGTCGGGCCGAAGACAGTGATCTCGGCGGCCTCCTCCCACCTCAGCTCGGCTTCAGCATCGTCCCGCCGTCGCAAAGTTCGTGTATTGTCGGGCTCAGGGGGTGGGTGCCTGGGTGGCCTCCTGCCCATCGGATCGTTCGCGGTCCACAACTCGTATCAAGCCCAGGGAAGGAGACGAATCATGCAACGGATCATCGCAACAGCGCTTTTCTCTGGGACGCTCATCGCGGTTGCCCCAGCGGTCGTTCTAGGAGAAGCGATACCCAAGAAGGGCACCACGAGCTACGTGACGCACTTCATGTTTCACCCTTTGTCGAGCATCGATGTCCCAGGTGCCGGTAAAGCCACCTCGCTGGAGGCGGTCGGACCGACCGAAAATATGAAAGGCGACAAGATGCTCGACAACATGAAAGCGAAATGCACGGCTGTGAGCATCGACGCCGGCGGCAAGCAGTACATTGACGGCGCTTGCGCACTAACGGACAGCGACGGTGATATTGTGTTCTCGACCTTCGATACCCGAGACCTCGACAAGTCGCAGCCGGAAATGGACTGTGGCACTCATATCATCACCGGCGGCACCGGGAAGTACGCCGGCATCACCGGGCGTGAGCCATTCAAGTGCATTACCAAGGCGACACCGGCCGGTGAGCCGGCTGGCTCGTTCGCGATTGACATCCCGCATAACACGACATGGGAGATCAAGTAAGCCTGTAGCTTCGAGGCATTTCCGGCTGGCATGTCATGTATCGGCATGCCGGCCGGCCCTGATCATCGGCGTGATGCACCACACGCTCTATTGACTCCTCGGCCACGGGCTCAAAATTGATGCGGCCGACACGCTGCAGCCGATCATCCCCATCCTCCGCCAGGAACCGTTCGATGATCCGGCTTATCTGTTTCGAGCTGAAGCTGGACGGCTTCCGGGGATTGGCCGACGCCGTAAACAGCCCGGATGCTGTCGAAGAACGGCAACCGGATGAGGCGGTTCAGCGGCGAGGTCCGGTGCGCTCTATGATGGTGGGCATTATGTTGGTGGGCATTGCGCCGCTTCCACGATCTTGCGCATCCACCTTCGCAGATTGGTTCCTCACACACATGGTCCGGTGAACCTTCTGGATCGTGACGATAGCTTTCTGTGACGAATTCATCCTCCCCGCGAATTCCACGAGTTGCGCCTGTGCGGCAGAGACTTCCTTGATGTCTCCCTCGATCGTATCAGTCATAGACTTCAATATAGCCGGCGATTGGGTCATATCGGGCAAGGTTACATCTCGTAACAATTGCTCGGTTCTATTGGCACAGGTGGCGCGAGCGTCGTATTCGGCTTTTAATGCCTTGAATCTGTCCACAAACTCGATCGCGTTTTGTAAATCTGTTGCGAGATTATCCGGTGTTCTCCTGCAGACATCGTCTACGCTGCCTAGTTCTGCGTAATTCGCATCGGCAATGTTTCGGTAATTCTCAAGAAGGGATTTTGCCTCTGATAAAAGAGCATTGAAGCTACACACCAGATGATCACGCCCTCGATAACACCGATCCAGTCTTATTTCCCCTCTAGCACCCGGCAAAGAAACAGGCTCAAACCCCTCCGATTCTTTATCGCAGGACACAAGCGCGTTCCCGAGAGCCGTTGCGGGATTGGCGACAGGTACAGCAATGGGCGTCAAATTCGGTGCTGATGGTTCCACAAAGGATGGCTGGGCAGGAGTAGGTCTCGGATATCTTTTCGGCAAAGCCTGCGTCTGAATCGGGGAATTCAGTTGCGTTGGAACCTGCTGGCTCCACGCGACGCTCGACCAGAATCCCGGTAAAGAACTGTACAGCAGTGCTGCCGTAGTGAGGAATCCCGCAGCCCGCAGCATTAGGTGGATGCGCTTTCTGTGCTTAATGTGAACCATGTTTTCCCCCTCTTCAACGTTTTCCCCTCTTCAACGTTTACCCTGCGACAATTCTCAGCGTCCACTGTGCGGCAAACGTGTTAAGAAAACTCCAACTAGGCGGCTGCCACGTTCCGCCATTCTAGTTTCCAATGGCTTCTGTCGCACGCTTGGCAGGGATGTAAGTTCAGCCCTCGGCCGAGACGCTCTGCGCCGACGGTGACCATCCGCTCCGCGACTTTATCCATGGAGTGTTGCGCTCCCTCTGGCGGCCTAGACTAACAAGCTTATGCGGCAAGAGCTGTTGTATTCGGGCAACACCAGAGGAAAAAGCGGAGCAACTGCGCCTGTCGCCGGTGGCCGCTCATCACCGAGCAAAGGCCGCCAACGCTACCCTGGAACCCTCGGGCGCATCAGCGCCGCAATGTCCCACGGCAGCCGCACGCCCCGCTGCGTTTTCGCAGCAGCGGCACCGCTACTGGGATGCCGGGGAGACGTTTGCGTATCGGAGTACGTCCAGGTCTGCCAAGCGGCTTGCGGATGCTTGAAGCCCGAGAACGACCCGCGAGAAGTCCTCAGCAACATCCCTCTGCGGTGCCAGCCGTGCGGCAACACGAATCGGTCATTGAAGCACAGCGCCTAACCGAGGACCGGAACGGTCTCGGCGGCTATCCGGATCGGCAACGACCGAGTTGACGGATGTTCGTGAGAGGTGGAACGCTGGCCTCCATCAAGGGAGATCAGCCGTGGCACAGATCGGAGAGCCCATCAGAAGGTATACTATCATACCTCTGGAAGAGCCGGTGTCGCCTACTCATGAACCGGTCATACCGCCCCCAAAGTCACCGGAAAAAGCACCGCCTGTTACTGAGCCGAAGCCCGAGCCAGCGCGGTAGCGAGGGCAGGACCCTCATGAGCCCGGGTGAAAATCGGATTGCGAGGCATCTCAAACACGACGGCTTTCGTGTGGGAGAGATCATCGCGTACCGAGCATGGCGGGTGATTAACCGGGGTTGGGTCCGGAGCGGCGATGACCGCCTGCACAGCGTCCTCATCAAAGATTACGTTTGGCACCTCAACGAGCCAGCCTCTGGAGATGTACGAACACATGGGATATATTCATGTCGGGATGTGGTCCGATCCAGGGAAGAATATTTGTATTTTGTTGGCGCCACGCCGCTGCTGTTTGGGAAAGTCAAAATTTGGGGCGAAGTCGTGGAGCACGAATGGGGCTACCGCTCCGAGTTCGGCAAGATCGTCAGTCTGGACTATGGCGATCCAGAGCTTTTGGAGAAGTTCCGCAAGATCTATAGGGTCAATCAGGTGCCTGCGTGCGAACCATCCGCCAGAAAGCCTGAGAGGTAAGCTTGCCGCCGAGGAAGGAGGCCCCAACGGCGCCGCCTGCGACGGTCGTGAACCTGATGGATGCGCTGCGGCGGTCAGTCCAAGCCGAACGACCGGCGGCGAGGAAGGGAAAGCGACGGAGAAGGTCAGCCGGCAATCGGGAAAGCGGAAGGCGGGTTGACGAAGGAGGAAGGCATGAATCCAACTCCGCATAAACCTTAGTTGGACACCGTTGCGTGGCTTGCCGAACCATAGCATCGCGACGAATACGACCAGTAGGACGATTCCTGCGGTGAGATCTCGCCGCCGCATACCTTTCCTTAATAATATCGTGGCGTAATTCGTACCGGGCTGGGTTTCTTTTCCTCGGTACGGAGTACGTCAATGGCCGAAACCTGGCTGGCCAAGCTTAAAGCATTGGAAGCGCATGTCGCCGTGTTGCAAGAAACGCGGGCGCACGTCGATACGTGGCGCAAAGTGCGGAAAGAGCTTGAGCAAATTGTTCCAAGGCCCAAGGGTGATTTGAAGAGTCCACCATCGGTTGCTGAGGTTTTAGATCAGGTCGAGACAACATCGACCGCTGATCA
>DASPYR010000169.1:0-7529 GCA_035636675.1 Rugosimonospora sp.
GATATCACCAGCCGGTAGCTGGGATGCCGCACATGCACGAAGAATTTGTACAATGCTTACCAGTGCCCGGTGTTGGGCATCGAGGTCCACGGCTCCGCCGGCGGCTTCGCATCGCCCTTCTGCAAGAGTTCGATCGAGTGCAGATCCGGTGAGCGGACGAACGCCATCTGTCCGTCGCGCGGCGGCCGGTTGATGGTGATGCCGAGCTTCATCAGGCGGTCGCAGGTCGCATAGATGTCGTCGACCTCATAGGCGAGGTGGCCGAAATAGCGGTCCTCGCCGTATTTTTCCTCGTCCCAATTATAGGTGAGCTCGACCAGCGGTGCGCCGCGTCCCTTGGATGCCTTCAGCAGTCCTTCGTCCTCGGCGGCACACAAAAACACCAGCGTGAATTTCGCCTTGTCGTTATCGACGCGGCGGACCTCCTTCAATCCGAGCGCGTCCTGATAGAATTTCAGCGCGGCATCGAGATTGCGGACGCGCAGCATGGTGTGGAGATAACGCATGTTTCCTACTCCCTGAGAAATTGAAGAATTGCTGTCGGTTTCCGGAAACTCAATAGCAGCAAAATGCGGACGAGGGCAGGGCGTTTGCGGGCGGATTGCGTGCATGAAAAAGCAAAAACCCCGCACGGGGATAAGCGGGGCTTTGAGCTTGGAAGTCGATTGATAAGTTCTCTGAAGGCTTTTCGTTCCATGGGCCGTGGGGACCTCAAGCACAAAGCGGGCGGGCCGGAATTCTGAATAGCGCCGTTCGAGGGACGATCAGTATTTGCAGGTGGGATTCTCATCCTCAGCGTCTGCGTCATGGCGGAAGCTTTCCCGCGATGTCGGCGAACTCCTTGATGGTCTCAGCCGTCGTCATCGTCTTTGCGTATCCGTCGGCGATAACCGCCTGCCCCCCTAAATATTCGCTCCATGCGTTCATGACGTTTCCTCCGCCCGCGGTAAGCGAGCGCAGGCCAGGCATTTCAGCCATAGGGTGTTCCACCGAGAGAACACCTACTGGTCGCAGCTTGCTCTAAAGTTCTTAGTTTGTTCTAGTCGACAGTCACGAGGCAGCAAATGGACACGGACCTGGCTTTCAAACTGGCCGAACTTCGGGGCCAGATCGCAGAATTGGGTAGCTCCATACGACAATTACGGAAGGCCGGACTTGGATAGCGCCTCGGCTCGGTTGCTCATCGCTCGCAAGCGGAGAGAGCTGGAACACCTCATGAACTCAAGTGGCACGACCGCAACGCCGCCAACCCGCCGTGGATAAAGGCGCTTGCCGATGTTCGGCGCGTGGCGAGACGTGGTGGGAATGTGATCCTTCCTTCCGCCATCGTGCGAGTGGCGCGTTGTATCAGGATCCGCGCGCTTCAGAAGTGAGTGACAAGGAACGCCATACCCAGCACCAGCGCGATGCTTACAATGATGATGAAGATAAAGAATCGGCCCATTCTTATTCTTCCATGCGTTGAGAGGTGCCTGTCAGGATCGTTGGTAGGACTTTTCTTTGTAGTGCCTCCTGTCGCGCGTCGATGTCGCGTTTCGGAAACTTCATTGGAATATACGAAGCCGTCACCCACTGCAGAAGACACCAAACGTCCGTGTGGGCCCGGAACGCTGAAAAAGCAGAAACCCCGCCTGGAGAAAGCGGGGCTTCTTTAAGGAAGCTAGCAATCGGGCGGGGGATCTGCTTCCGTACTGTGTCTGTGAAAGTCGAAAAAAGGTTCAGAACACCAACGCCGCCTGAGCGGAGTATGTTCGCTCGGCGGCGTTGCCGTAGAACTGGATAGGCAATTCCCCAGTACAGATATGTGCGTGCCGCTCGGAAAAAGGTTCAATACTGAGCAACTCAATTGCGGTCGCCAGCGGAAAAGTCGTCAAAGTAAAGAGGATGAAGGCCCGGGCTGGACCGATCCGCCCGGCGCGCAGGCGATATGGCGCGGTGTTGCCGCGAAGCAAGGGCGGTGCAAAAAATCTCCGGCCAGCCGGCGGGAGCGACAATCGTGGGTGCATCTTTCATCGCGGTGGGTTAGGTGAGGGCGTCCAGAATTTCGCTGTGGATGGCGATGGATTTTGACAATCTCTATGCCGAAGCTCTTGGCGCGTGGCCTCCCGAAGTCAGGCTGCCGGTAAGATCGTTCGTGACCGGACATCTGGTCGATGGTCTCACTGACCTCGAGCATTCGATCGCGGCGCAATGGGCGGGCCGCCCGCACGAAGTCCTGATGGTGGCGCTGAACTGGACGATTCTGCGGGCCGTCCACGCCGCATTCGCAACTCGGCAATCCGTTGTCCTGGCCGAGCTGCCATCGGTTCGTGAACGATTTGAAACCGAGCTCCGGCTGTTGCTCAAAAGGCCGCATTGGAAAGAGCTGGATAGCAAGATCATCCGCGAATATTTCGGAGAGTAAAAGAAAACCGCACGGCTCTCTGCCGCGGCCGCAGAGAAACGAAGATGGAAAGGACAGAAGAAATAGTCCTGACAATTTCCGCCGCGGAACCCGGTTCCCGCTGAAACAATCGAAAAACCTCTGCGTTATCTCGGGCGTACTTAATGTCAGGAGATGCGCATGAGGAAAACGCTAGCGATTTTGGCGACGGTTGCCGCAGTTGGCGCCACCGCCGTGACGGCGCCGGCTGAAGCGCGGGGACGGGGCATCGGCCCCGGACTGGCTTTCGGCCTGGCTGCCGGCGCACTCGCCGCCGGCGCGGCGGGCGCGTACGGCTATTACGGTCCGGGCTATGGTTATTACGACGACGGACCGAGTTACTATCGGCCGGCCTATTACGGATATGGGCCTTACGCCTATTACGGCGGCCCCTATTATCGGCACCGCTACTGGCACCATCGCTGGTAACGAGAAAGCCCGGAAGCATCGCTTCCGGGCTTTTTTGATTCGATCGCTAAATTGAGTCGTGCGCCACGTCACTGCGACGAGCAACTTGTCCGCCGTAGCTCAACGAGCGACCGCGTCCGCCGTAGCTCGCAGAGCGGAGGCGAAAGGCGGAAGCGACGAAGCAATCCAGTCCGCCGCTTAGTTGCGGCTTTCTGGATTGCTTCGCTGCGCAATGAAAGTGTCAGGATCAGAGCGCAATGTAGTTCCCAGGACCACAATGGCAGGCGTTCGAATTCGCTGCGCTTTTTGCAGCGTCGCGACAAAATATTCTTCCCGTTCGCGCTGGAATTTCTCCTGGGTGGCTTTGAAGCTTGCCACGCGCGTGGCGATTTCTTCGCGTTCTGCCGCAAGCACGTTTTGCTGTTCGGTCATGCCTGTCCCTTTGATTCGTGTCCTGCGTCCATGGTGGACGCGAATGGGGCGCGAATGCGGAGATTGAGTTGCAGGATTGTGGTTGCCCTCAATCGAGGTTCTCGCACGGGAGACAAGATAGATCTGGACTCACTCACATCGAAGAACTCGCATCGTTGCGCAACGGGGCAATAGAGAAGCTGGCGGAAAAAGTCGCGGCGCGGCACGCCGAGCCTGAAGCCGAAATTGGAAGATTCTCGCAGTACGGCAAGTCGGCGAAGAAATCGCAGGCTGCAGCTCCGGCAGCAAAGCCAAAGAAGCGCGACGAGAAGAAGAACGACTCGGCCAAGAACGACATGGCCAAGAACGACGAGACCAGCCACGAGGTGACGATCGCGGACGCGGCCTGATGGGGGCCGAATGTTGGGGCTTGCCGGCGATGCGGGGGCATTGACTTAGCAATCCGATCGGCCGTGCTATAAAGAGCGCGGCCAAACATTCGGATAATTCCAGTGATCGCACCGGATCTTCGCAGCGGGGTGGAACAGCTCGGCGACATGATCGCCGAGGCCTCCGCCATCCTTCCCTTCACCGGCGCAGGTATTTCGACCGAATGCGGAATTCCCGATTTCCGCTCGCCCGGCGGATTGTGGACTCGCAATCGTCCGATTCCGTTTGATGAATTCGTCGCCAGCCGGGATGCCCGCGACGAGGCGTGGCGGCGGCGCTTTGCGATGGAGCCGACCTTTGCCGCAGCAAAGCCGGGACGCGGTCACCGCGCGCTGGCCTCGCTCTACAAGGCCGGCAAAATTCCCGCCATCGTCACCCAGAACATCGACAATCTGCATCAGGTATCGGGCTTCGCGGCCGAACACGTCGTCGAGCTGCACGGCAACACCACCTACGCCCGCTGCATTGGCTGCGGACATGCTTACGATCTTCCGTGGGTCAGGCAGCGCTTCGACGCAACCGGCGGTGCACCCGACTGCACCATCTGCGACGAGCCGGTGAAGACCGCCACCATCTCGTTCGGTCAGGCGATGCCGGAAGACGCGATGCGCCGTGCCACCGAGCTTGCCCAGCATTGCGACCTGTTTATTGCGATCGGGTCTTCGCTGGTGGTCTGGCCGGCCGCCGGATTTCCAATGCTGGCCAAAAATTGCGGCGCCAGACTGGTGATCATCAACAACGAACCCACCGAACAGGATGAAATCGCTGATCTGGTGATCCGGCACGATATCGGGGAAACCCTGGGGCCGTTCGTCGGAAACTGATGTCCAACTGATTCGCAACCATGCAAGGTTGTTTAAAGTTGGCGACAATTTTGTTTTTTATGTGTGTGTCGCGGGCGGGAGTGTTATCTTCAATGCGAAAGATTCGCGTGGGGCATCATGAATTGGCATCGATGGGCGCGTGTTTTGTGTGGGGTCCGGGGTCATGGGGTCGGACGGTTTTGAGTCCAAAAAGCTCGGAGGTCCACCGTTAAGCGGGGGGCCGAACAGGCTGGGGCAGAGTGAGTATTCGGTGGGCGCCGAGCGCGACCCGGCGATCGATGCGTTGTCGGGCCTCGGCGATAGCGCCGCTAATCTCGTCGAGATCAGCGGTGTTATCAAATGGTTCGATGCATCAAAGGGCTACGGCTTTATCGTACCCGACAATGGAGCGGCGGATGTGCTTCTGCACGTCACCGTGCTTAGACGCGACGGCTATCAAACCGCTTACGAAGGCGCGCGGCTGGTCGTCGAGTGCGTGCAGCGCGCGAAAGGCTATCAGGCTTTCCGCATCCTCTCGATGGACGAGTCGACGGCGATTCATCCGGCGCAGATGCTGCCGCCACGGACCCATGTCAGCGTCACGCCGACCAGCGGTCTGGAGCGGGCGCAGGTCAAATGGTTTAACCGCTTACGCGGATTCGGCTTTCTGACCTGTGGCGAGGGGACGCCGGACATCTTCGTGCACATGGAAACCCTGCGCCGCTTCGGGATGACCGAGCTGCGCCCCGGCCAGTTCGTGCTGGTCCGGTTCGGGCCCGGGTCCAAGGGGATGATGGCTGCCGAGATTCAGCCGGAAACGGGGTCGCCGGGATTGTCGTCGCACTAATCGCGCCGCGATCCACGTCCACGAAGCCTAAGCTGCTAGCCGGGCGCACGAAAATGCATTCGTGCGCCGCGCCGGAGGTCTGGTATTTGCCATGATCGTTGGGCTAGGGTCGGCCCAAGCGAAATCCCTCCAAGGCTGCGGCGAGCATTGTGTTTATGAATTTTGGTCGAGGTGTTGATCCGGATCGCTTGCGCGCGCGGCCCTGGATACCTTTCGCTGCGGTCCTGGCAGTTTGCGTAGTTTCGGCCTTTGGCGCGCGAGCCGCGAGCATCCAGCCGCTCGAGATCGTCACCAAATCCGGCGTGCAGATGTTCTCGGTCGAGATGGCAACGACCGAAGAGGAAAAGACCACCGGCCTGATGTATCGGAAGGAACTGCCGGACGGGAAGGGGATGCTGTTCGACTTCTCGCCTGAACAGGATGTGTCGATGTGGATGAAAAACACATTCATCTCCCTCGACATGATTTTCATCCGGGCGGACGGCCGGATCCTGCGAATTGCCGAGAATACCGAGCCGCAATCCACCAAAATCATCCCCTCAAGGGGGCTGGCGAAGGGGGTGCTCGAGGTGATCGCCGGTACGGCAAAAAAATACGGGATCGCGCCCGGCGACCAGGTGGCGCATCCGCTGTTTAACGGCCATTGAGGCGGTCGAAAGCCGCCTTGCTGGCAGCGGTTTAAGCGTGTATCGACGTCGTTTCCCAGATAATCGGGGTATAGCGCAGCCTGGTAGCGCGGCAGTTTTGGGTACTGCAGGTCGTTGGTTCGAATCCAGCTGCCCCGACCATTAGAATCAAATACTTAGCGAAATCGACTTCCCCGAGAAAATCGGCCGGGGGAAGGCCGGGGGAAGGAAATCTTCAAGCGCCTTCGTGCACCGGTCTGGCTCGGTCCGTCCTGTCGAGTGAACGGTTCCGGAAAGCGCACATGTAATGGGAAGTTTTTCGCGGATCACTGTCCTTCGCGTGTTTTCACGATCTGCATTGGGGCAAACCTCATCCGAGTGTGATGCCGCGTTGGAATCGCCTAAGCTGGCGGGATGATCGGGCTGTTCTGCTTCGCTCTGGCCGTCCTGGCCTCGCCATGCAGGTCGAAGTTACGGCTTGAAGCCGTGTGACCGCCTCACAGAGCGATGGGTCGCCGACCATCTCCGAAAGGCAAAGGCCTCAAAAAACGAAAGAGAACTCGGCACTCTTGAGTTGTTATCTCAAGCGACCTTATTGATGCCGAGCTGCCATGCGGCAACCTCATCCTTGAACCACGCAATTCTGCGAGGTGCGATCTCGTGAGCGGTGGGAAAACGGCCGGCTTTCATCTCGCGGTAAAGCGTCGCCCGCGAGAACGGGATCAAGGCGAGCACCTGCTTTATGCTCAGCATCGGCCGAATCTGTCCGGCAGCCGCGTGTTGTTCAACTTCGTCTGCGTCGATCATAGTCCGAGTTGTCCCCAGCGCTCGCGCTCAGGACGAGCTACACGCACTTGCGTGTTCGCCAATCCAGAAAATGTCGGACGTGTTGACCATCCCGAGCATCATGCTCAGGCGAGGCCGAAGTGGAACGGCGGTTGTAAACTCATCGTACGATTGGGTGCCACGGCGCATAAAAAGGAAAGAAGCTGCCCGCGGTTTTGATTGTCGAATTTTTCGGCGTTGGGGGCGATGCATGCAGCCCGCTCTGGCGATGAAGGCACTTCCCCGATAGTTGGGGCGAGAGTCCACCGCGACCGCAAACAGGGCTCTGACCAGCTATTGATTTCGTTGTTGGTTCGGACAGCACTCGAACCTGTAACCAGACCGCTATGAGCGGCAGGATAAAGGTCGCTGCCGTTGATTTTCCTGAATTTTTGGTGGAATTCGGGTGCGTTCGTTGCGCTTCGTTGCGGTCGTTTCTGGTGCGAAACTGGTGCGGTGCTCAGCAAACGGAGGATCAGGCACCGGATGGCCGCCCTTGGACATGCTGACTCTTAATCATCGGGTCGCAGGTTCGAGCCCTGCTGCGCCCACCACTAAAGCCAGTGATTTCAGATATTTGAGGAGAATGCCGATTGCGGGCTCGGCGGGCGTGCGGGCTATGTCAGCACGATGTCAGCAGCCCGTAGGAAGCCCGCTGAATGGCCATCCATGGGTAATGGATGGTGCTGCGGGTCGCGGGGAATGCATGGACGGCGCTGGCGGCAAGGCCGCTGGCC
>DASPYR010000170.1:0-2487 GCA_035636675.1 Rugosimonospora sp.
GCATTCGCCGCGCGTCCGCTGTTGAAGGATCAACGGACCAAGTTCAGACTCGGCCCGAGGTCTGAAAATGGACCCGAAGCGGACTCCACCGCTTTGCAAACACAATGCAGTCGCTCAGTTCGAATCTCTTCGGGGGCGCCAGGGCAGATGAAGATGGGCACTACGCCTTCGCTGTGGCGCTATGATGTGGGAGCCTACGACACGCCGCTCCTAGCTGAAAACGCGAAGGCCTACGATCACGCGCTACGCTCCGTCACCGCGATGCGGGCTCGCACATCCAGTCACGATGTGCCCAACCTGCGATCATGCGGCAGTCCGCGGAATGGCGGAAGTACCGCAATAAGCGGCCCAATTTCGCGATCTCAGGATTCTTCTCCTATGGGCCAGATTCGGTCCTCATAATGCGTAGGCGCAGACGGCCGGTCTTCCTCCGGGATCGGAAAGACACGGCGTGCGGAGCAGTTGCCCGGCCCACGCGTAATTTCGACCTGGCGGCTAAGGTAATGGGCCCTCCGGGGCGAGGCCGCTAGGCGCGCTTGATACGCTTTGCCGTCTCGCACTGTTTGTTGCAGCCGGCATCGAGCCGCTTGCAGCGATTCCTTTATGCGGCTCGCCATGGCGTCAACCGCGGAATCCAGCGCGGCACATTAGTCCGAAAGCTCTCGTACTCCGTGCCGAATGTTTGCTTGAGCGTCGGTTCTTCGATCATCACCACCCAGACATGAAAAAAAAGCCAGAGTAGCGCGCCGTACCAGAGGAGACGCCAGTCACCAAACAAAAGGGCCTGACCAAAAATGACTGCGACGACCGCGATGTAGATCGGATTTCGCACGTAGCGATAAAGGCCAGTCACTACGAGCTTTTGTGTCGGCGCGATCGGGGCGGGCGTCCCCAGCCCCTCCAGCGCAAAACGGGCAAATGAATCCACAACTCCGGGCACTCCGACGATGATCAATATACCGCCGAGGATGCGGGTTAGATCGACGCCGAAAAAAGCTGGCCGAAATTCCCACTGCGTGACCCACCAGGGGACGAAGCCTGCCAGCACTAACGGCGCAATGACGAAGAACAGAGCGGAGCCCAAGACGGCAATTGCTTTCGACATTGCGTGCTCCCCACGACCCGACAAGAATAGGTTAGCAAATCACTTTCTGCTACGAGCATTGAACGCGGCTCCACAATTAGTTGTCCCGGCCGTCGAGTTCTCTTCACCTCGCTCCTTCCCGTCCTGTCGCAATGTTAATGCAGCCATGTCCGGTCAGCGCGTTCAGCGGTTGAATCGCGAAGGCCTTGCGAAAGCGTCTCGACCAGGCCCACTGTCCAGCACATCGGGCATCCGCGTAGCGCGACGAGGGCGGCAACGCCCGCGCCAAAGGATAGCCAAGGGTGCGCGGTCTGGTGGACGATGGCCCAAGCGAGTAGCGCCGCCGCAGCTGCGCCGCGCATCAGGTGTGCGCTCAGGAAGGCGCTCCCGAACATGCCGACTCCACGAAAGTAATTCATGTGCTCTCTCGTCCGCTGCCCTTTGTACCGAGCAGGTATTCGCGCACCAATGTGCGGGCGCGGCGCAGGCGGCTCTTGGCCGCTTCGCGCGTCACGCCGAGCCGCCCGGCGATTTCCCCAATCGTCAGATCTTCGAGATCTCGCAGCAGCAGCACTTCGCGATGGGTCGGCGAAAGCGACTCGATCGCATTGACCAAGTCTATGCGTAACTCGTCCGGCGGGACCTTTGCGAGCTCGCGTGCCTCTTCCCGGCTGGCGAGCTCCTCGACTCCGCGCATCAGCATCAGCGCCGGCAGCATGCAAAGGCGGGCGATGACGGTCACCAGCCAGCCGGCGAGTGCGGCTGGACTGCGGATCGTACCCACGCGCCGGTACACGACGATGAGGGCTTCTTGCACCACATCTTCGATGACCGAGGTGCGGTGGCAATGGCGCCGGGCGTAGCGTCGAATGTCCGGCTGCAGCGCCACCAATAGCTGTGTCAGCGCGTGCCGGTCACCCGACTGTGCCGCGAGCAAGAGATCGTCTGATACGCGCGCCAAGGCGGTCACCCCTTCAGTGGCTCGCGCCCGGCGATGGCGCAGGCAGGGCAATAGCCGAACACGCCGGTGACCAGCGTCACGACACCCGCGCCGCTGAGCAGTAGCCCGAGCGGCGAAGCGTGCAGCGCAACCACGCCGCAGATGAGCATCAAGCCCCCGCCGATCAGCCTGGCCGCGCGCTCCCACCCGCCAACGTTCTTCCTATACCACATGGTTCTGTGCTCCGGTTCGTGACGCGCCGATATGGCGCATTCACCCAGACAAGAGGGCGCAAACCCGGCGCCGGGGTCGCGGCACAAAAAATAATTTGAGGGGGTGGCAGCTTCAGCAGGCTGGCGTGGGCGTCGGGTGCGGGCCTGGGCCGCTGAGGAACGCCGGCATCGGATAAAGATGTCGCACCCGACACGATTCGAAGACCTTTGCCTTCGGAGCAAGATAACGT
>DASPYR010000171.1:0-10359 GCA_035636675.1 Rugosimonospora sp.
CGTGTCTTGTGCCTCCGCCATCATGTCGATATAGCCTGGTAACCTCAGTTGCTCGACCCGCAAGCCGCCCTGAGACCAGGCTACGCGCAGCGATGGGTCTTCGGCGAAATCAACTCGCGATGCGATCAGTATCCGCTTGGCCCTTGGCACGGTTGACTCGAGATTCAAGCCGCTGAGCTCGCGCTGGGTCTGTTTCGTGTAGACGAATCCGCCGGCCTCGAGGTCGCTCGCCTCGGTTGGCTTTGGGCGAAATGGCGAGCTGCCAGTCAGCTGTATTGCCTTCAATTCGCGGACATAGGCGCGACCCCGGGTACAGGGTGCCCACAGCGCCAGAAACGATATCTCCGCATCGGTAGACGTTAGTGCGGCAAGCGTCGCCCCGATTCGGAGGCCCGCCAGCCCCATCTCCTGGCACCCGGACAGGCGCCGCACTTGCGCCATCGCTTCACGAATGCTCGACAGCCAGGCGGCTAGGCGATCGGGGTCCTCATCCGCCCCGGCAGAGTTGCCGGTGCCATCGTAATCAAAGCGCAACGTCGGTACGCCAGCGGCGGCACATCGATCGGCGAGATGTCGCAGCGCGCGGTGAGAGTTTACGTATTCATGGCCCAGCGGCGGACAAATTACCATTGAGAGAGCGCGATGGACTTTACCGACTGGTTCATGGTACCAGCCGAATAGCGGGCGGGAAGCGGGGCCAAAGTAAAGCGGCGTGCGCTCAACGGCGCTTAGCTGACTTGCCAGTGGCGCGATAGCCCCATCCGTTCGTGCCGGGCCCGATGAACCAGACGTAACCATCCCGGAATCGCCAAGACCGTTCATGTCGCCACGCTGATACGGACGGCTTCGGTAATGTTGAGCGCCTCGACATATCCCTTGATGCTCGCGGGCGCGTCAGGCAGGCGCCGGCAGCCAATCGTTTTTCGACGGCCCGGCAGGAGATTGAAATAGTTGTCGTCGGGCAGAAATCCTTTGACATCGATACGCACGGCGTACAGAAATGTCTCGCTGGTGATCGCCAGGCGGAAGTTCCCGTCGTCGAATGGCTCGGCTACCGCGACTACGCCGCTAACGGCCCGATGCACAGGTTGAAACGGTTCGGAAAAGTGAAACGATTCGCTGATGATAGAACTATCGGCACCGATCAGCGATGCGACCACCACGTCGTGCTTCGGCGGGCCAAACCGGTAAGCGTAGGAAACATCGTAGAAGCCATCTAACATGGCATCGGACGCGAAATTGGCCTTCGACCGCGGCGGGATCTGGCAATCAACCCGCGCTTTGGTGATGACTACTCGGCCGCTCTGCAGCAGTTGCAGTTCCAGGACGGCGGAGAGCGGACTGTCGGTCTCGTTAATTACGTGAGCCTGGACGCCGTCGAGACCTTCATCCGTGAGTATCACCGCTTGCGGTTGCCAGACGCGCCGCAGGTAGTAGTAGCAAGCCTTCGGTACGCCGTCGCTGTCGAGGATGCCCCACCCTGCCCCCGGCCACAAATCGCGTAAAAACCAGACCAATGCTCCTCCGCAGCGGCTGTTCACGCTTCGCCATTCCGAGTACACCTTCCCCATCAACTCACCGGTGGTAACACGGCTCAATGCCAAGTAGCGCATTGTATCGAAACAGCGCATCCGAATCGGATCCAGACCAAATAGAGCCTTGAAATAGTGATCACGCACGTCCTCAAAGTCCCAGCCGGCCCCGCCATCCCGCGGGACGCGCTCTTTCCAGCGTGGATGGTGAGTTGCCGGAAGCTCTGCATCGAATACGCGATCCACCATGTCTGGCTCCGGGACGTTGGAAAATCCGAGACACTCTGCCGTAAATCGCACATTGTCCCTTCGGACCTGGGCGACTGGGCGCAGGTAGGCGCCCACGCCAAAATAGTGAGTCAGACCCGTGCCGACGTGAAATGGCATTGCGCCGCCGCTGGGGGTCGAGGGCACATAGGGGATTCGCGGATGCCAGCGTCGGCACAATTCCGGGAGTAGAGTCGAAAACAGGGGGCTGCGCCACAGCTCCCGCGGCATGCCGAGCATCGCTGCCTGCTGCTCGACCTCGCTATTGCCGCAATACACCGCGATGCAGACGTGCTGGCGAAAACGCTTTAACTGTTGCGTTACCTCGACCTCGACCGAGGAACGGAAAGATTCATCGTCAATCGGATAGTCCATGTTGGCAAACATGAAATCCTGCCAAACGAGGATGCCGAGCTCATCGCACAATCGGTAGAACGCCTCCTGCTCGTAGACCATGGTGCCGCCAACCCGGACCATGTTCATGCCCGCTTGCTGTGCCAGGCGCAGGCTGTGCACCAAGTCCCCGGTCGTCCCGCTGAGCGAAACGATATCGTTTACGGTCCAGCAGGCTCCGCGGCAAAACACCACCGCGTCGTTAATGAGCAATTGGAAGTCATCATTGTCGTTTTGCACTTCGGTGCTTTTGAAACCGACTCGCCCAACGTCTACCGACACGACGCGACCGTCAATCGAAACCTCAAGCTTGCAGGTGTGCATGACCGGATGGCCGTGAGTGTGTGGCCACCATAGCGGAAGGTTCGCTGCCACGATGCGACCCGACAGACGGTACCCAGAACTTGCGTGCTCAATTTTCAGGTCGTGAAGGGTATCCGACAGCAATAGCGTGGCGGTGACTCGGGCATCCGTGGCCAATAGAAGGGTGGCCGAGAACTCAAGGACACCGGTATGCCCCTCGACAAACGGACGAACATCGATTTCCGTTATCGTCTTCTCGTGCCGCTGCTCTAGCGTGATGGCGCGCCAGGGACCCACCGGCGCCAGTGGCGGTGACCATCCCGGGATGCGGCCCAACAGCGTAGTGCGGAACCAGCGGAGCTGTTGATGCTTAACCAGCCTGGTTTTCCACCGTGGACGCGGCCTGCGCTGTACCAGAGCGGCACCGAGGGACCGGAAGCAAATTACAATTTCATTTGAAGCGCGGAGGAGCGCACTGATGTCAATGGTATGCGCCTGAAACATATTGTCCGATTTGAGGATCGGTTGCGCGTTGATCCATACCTCTGCGAGCGTTGCCAGACCTTGCATGTGGAGCAAAACCTGGTCGCCGGGGGGAGGTTTTCTTGCAACGAGTTCAGCCCGATACCACCAGTCCCTGGCGTCACAATCGAGCGGTCTGCCAAAATCCCAATGCCCTGCGCCGCGCAGAGCCTGCGCAACTGTCCCGGGGACTGGCGCATCGGGTATCCATTGCAGTGCAGGCTCGTCGAGCTGGGACGGGCCATTGAAGGCGCCAGGTTCAGTCGAGCAAACTAACCATGTTCCGAATGCCCCAGGTTCGTTGCTCGCATCATGCACCATGCTCGCACTTGCTCCTTGTAATCGGATTCCGGGGCGCACGCGGCTGTCAGAGGTAGCGTGTCTTCAAGCCGGTGGTGCCGCGCTGCCAGCGCTCGGCCATGGCATCGAGCGGCGAGAGATCGAGCGGCTTGCGACGGTTCATCGCCCGGGCGAGTTGAAACTGGAGGGTCTTCGCGCCTTCCGAGATTTCGCGGAAGACGCGAATCTCCTCGTCCAGTTCGCCTTCTCCCTGTGCGACCAGCCAATGCAGATAGGTTTGCGAAAGCTCGAAACATGCGCCGTATTGCCGCAAGGTAGCGAAGGAATACTGGTGAAATGCCTCGAGGTTTTTCTCCAGGAGCCAGATCAAGTCTTTTTCGAAGCGGGCCTTGAAGCTCAAAAAGGGATTCTCGGTCGGCACCAGTTCGAGATGTCTGCGCAGCAGCCGCAACGAGCCCTGCAGCAATGAACGGCCACCGCGTCTGGCCCCGCCGCGAATCTTCACGAATTCAACATAAGGCGGAAGCGCGGCTGGATCTGGCTCGCCCCGCAGGCGCAAGACATCGAGAAAGTCATCCCCGCCGACGTGATGGTATCCCTGATTGTGGAAATATCCCATGTGATGGCGCGCCGCGTCGATTTCAGTGACTGCTACAGTGGATTTTATGTGCGCACGCTTGTACGCCGTTCCGGCAGTATCAGGCAGGTAGTATGAATCCAGCTCGACCAGGACCGGCCGGCCTCTCTCCACTTGTTCCTCGATATGCACAACCAACGGACGCCAGATGGCAAGCTCCTGCACGTCCAGTCCGTAGAGTTCGTACATGTCAAGTAACGGACACTTGAAAAACGTCCATTGGTCGCCTTCGAAGTCGATCGTCAGCGTAAACGGCAACGCCGCAACCGGCTCATAGCCGAGCGCGTGCAGCAGCTCGATCCAGACATCCACGTAGCAGTTCGTTTCGGCCCAGGTGCGTCCCTCTTGATGGATCGGGTGACGCTGGTAAGTGCTGGGGTCGAGGGCAAGAATCCGCTTCGTCATAAATCCAGCACACCGCGCCCTTCAGCCGGCCAATCGGCGAGCGCTTCTGCCTGATATTTCAAATAGGCAGCATCCAAACTATTTTCCGCGGGGCACACTGGACCTAGCCCTCCCGCTGTGTCAACAGCATCGTTGCGTTGTGATTCATAATGCGGTCGTTGTTGACCATCAGCGCCGCGCCGTAGGCATCCCGCAAATGCCGGCAAAGACTGAACTTTGAATCGTTGCGGTAACCGGAGATCCCGCAGATCAACAAGGCGCGACTGACAATATCGACAATCAGAGTTGAACTCGCAAGCTTGAGATTATTGGTGCGGATGGCGAATCCAAAGCTACTGAACATGTCCTGCTGACCGTCGGCCAGCATGCGACGGTAATCGGTGACCGCCACGGCGATGTTGTTGCGCATCCCCTGTAGCACACTGCTCACCTCCGCGAGACGCAGTGACGACGTGGGCGGAATGCTCGGGTTGCGCCGAGCCTCCTCGCGGACAAAACCGCGGGCATGATTAACGGCATCGGTTGCAATTCCGAGCCACAGGGATCCCCACACAATGTGAGAGTATGGGTGCATCGTCTGGCTCAGTATTTCGGCAAACGGGATCGGCAATACCTGCTCGGCCGAACCGCTCGCCGTCAGCACGAATCCTGAACTGCAAGTCCCGCGGAACCCCAGCGTGTCCCAGCCTGAAATGGGCTCGAGCGTGTAGCCGTCCTTGCTTGCCAGCACCATCACCTGGTCGCTGGCCGGTGCGTCAACCGAACGCCGACAGGTCGCCATGATATCATCGGCGTAGGCCCCGTAGGAGATGACCGGGGCTTTCTTGACTAAGTGGAACCGATCCCCCCGGATATCGATTGCGCAGACGCTCGAACGCAGGTCACCACCGGTTCCGACCTCGGTGGTGGCGGATGCGATCAACCGTTGCTGCTGGACCAACTGCTGCACGTAGGTGCGAAGATTGCTCGACTCGAGACCATGATGGACCATACAGGCCACCTGGATCTGATGCATCGCATAGATCATCGCTACGGAACCGTCGTATTGCCCAAGAACCTCGCAGATCTTGGCAATCTGGACGACATCCAGTCCCATCCCGCCCAGCTCGGTCGGAACATACGCACTGAGCAGCTTGAGTTCCTTGAGCGCGCCGATTCCCTCCGAGGGGAACCGGGCATCGCGATCGACGTCGCGCGCGGACGCCAGAACGACACCGCGGCCGATCTCATGGACTCGATCAAGCAGTCGACTGAAGTCCTCGGTCGCTGCGCCCTGCTGGCGCGATCGTTGCATGGAAAACTCCTCCAGAAATTCCGGGTGATTGGCTGGCACAAGCGCTACTCGTTTGCGAGCTTCTGGACCGCATCAACAATGGACTCGATGCTGGCAAAGGTCTTGCGGCTGAGCATGTTGTCGGGAAACTCGATATTGAACTGCTCTTCCAGAGCCAGCATCAAGCCAACTGTCGCCAACGAGGTCAACCCGGCGTTATACAAATCGCTGGCGTCCTGGAGCTGAGCGACTGGGCTCGAAAGTCGGCCGTGCTGGGTGAGAATATCGCGAACCTTGTTTGCATACATTTGAAATCCTAATTACTGGAATCGACCGGAACTCGCAACCCGGTCTCGTCACCTGACGAGCCGCAAGGCAGCACTACCGGCCAAATAATGTCTCCAGCCAATTGCAAAGGACACTCCAATAAATTGCCCTAGCCAGAAATGAGTTAATACGCAAAACTAACTCAAATCTGGCATGATTGTAAGCAAAAAACGCGCCAGCGAGTTGAATTCCTTGGGGGAAACTGAGGAAACGGCAGCTTTAAACAGATTCCCCAGTAATACTCGTCAAAGACTCCACGGGGTCTCTGTCTATAAGCGATTGCGCCACGTCCAAGTAGGAATCTCCCAGAACATCATTTAGTTGGATTCGGGCAAATGACGAGACTGGTATGAAGCAACTTACAGTGGGTCTGTTGGTAAACGGCGCTTACGCAGACAAATATGTATATGAGTTGGCTCTCTGGGCAAGAACCCGGCCCAATATCAGAATCTCGCATCTCATCGTTCACTCTTGCCAGCTCAACTCGAAACGAGACAGCATCTCACCTGATATTTCCGGGGAAGCGTCATGCAATCGGGTTTCAAAAATCCTGCTCCGGCTCATGACGTCGCTAGAATCTTCCCGCCTTAAGCGTATCGGCTTGCACGGGGACCATGATCACCAGTTTGACTTACGCAAAATAGTCCATGCAATACTGGAAGTAGACTCCATTGTGTCCAAATCCGGTCGCGTGCATCAATTCTCCGACGAGGATATCGAAAGGATAAGAGCGCTGGAGTGCGATGTCCTAGTAAGGTGCGGCACGGGTGAACTTGAGGGGGGCATTCTCAACGCGGCGCGACTTGGGATCATATCCTTTCACTATGGCGATAACCGGGTGATCAGGCGGGGGGCGCCAGCAGGGTTCTGGGAGTGGTATCTCAGGTGGCCAAAAACCGGCTTCGTTATCCAGCGACTGACTGAAGATCCGGATCGTCGGGATGTATTGCTTAGAGGCTTTTTCCGGACGCAGAAAAGCTTTCTCCTGAACCAGGCGCTCCTGTATAAGAAGGCAAACCATCATCTTCAAGATCTACTCACCAGAGCTGCCGATAATGGACATCTACCCGAGCCGGAAGCTTCTTTTCCCTGTTCGGTGCCGATGCTCGAGTTTCCGAGATTGCATCAATCCCTCGTCGCTCTCGCGAAACTGGTTTATGGGTACTGTAAAAACAAGCTCCTGGAGTCCATAAACTTCGAAGACAAGTGGGGCATGTCGTTTCTCCACTCCGACTGGAGACATGCAAAATTAGGGGAGAGTATCGAAGTGAAACTCCCCCCGGGGCGGTCTTGGAACGTTCCATTCTTATATACGCATGAAGGTAGGACTTATTGCTTTGTCGAAGTCGATGTGTTCAAAAGAAACCCAAGACGGGGCTACATTAGTGTTTTGGAAATTACCGCCGACGCTGCAATCGAAATCGGCGCGTGCCTGGAAGAACCGTTCCATCTTGCTTTCCCCTTCTTGTTCAACTACAACGGCAGCCTGTATATGTGCCCGGAGTCCGGCGAAGCCGCTCAGATCAGAGTTTATCGATGCACGAGCTTACCTCTGAAGTGGGAACTATGTTCTGTCATCATGGAGGGGGTGCCTGCAGTCAATACCATGCTTTTCCAGCACCAAGATAAATGGTGGCTCCTTACAAACATCGATAGATCTGGTACTCATGACAGTTGCTCGGAACTCTACCTGTTCTTTGCAGCTTCTCCCCTTGATGCAGACTGGAAACCCCATCCCGGGAACCCCGTCCGAATCGATTCAGACGGCGGGAGGAATGCCGGTCTGATCCTGGAGAACGGTAGGATATTCAGGTTGGGTCAGCGCCACAGTTACGACGTGTATGGGGAGGGCGTAATCGTATTCGAGATCACGGAACTGTCCGAGTCGACCTACCTTGAGCAACCGGTAACCGAAATCAACGCTTCGTTCAGAAAGGGGCTGCGTGGTATCCACCATTGCTCAACCAACGGAACAACGACAGTTGTCGACCATGCGTCACGTTCCTTTGTCTTCTAGGTGTTGCGCTGCCCTCGCACCTGGAGAACGAGCACATTCTTAGAAGCTCTAAGTTAGAAAATGCTTTCAAAAATTCGGACTGCTATTACGCGATTTAGCTGTGAACCTCCGTTTCGTTTGATGACGCGGTTCATGCTTAAACAATTTCCTGTTTCTGTTCAGACACGGGCCGGTTGGGATATCTCTGACCGGCCTGCGTATCTTCTCGGGCTGGTAACAGCGGCGGAACAGGCGGTTGTTGAAAAGCGCCAGGCAATTTCCGCAATCGAATTCGGGGTGGCAAGCGGTCGGGGGCTTGTCGCGCTTCAGCGAGAGGCCGACGCAGTTGAGAAGGAATATGGGGTCGCAATCAAGGTCTACGGATTCGATATGGGGACACAAGGGCTGCCGGAGTTTATCGGGGATCATCGAGATCATCCCGAGAAGTTCAGGCCTGGAGATTTCCCCATGGACGAGGAGCAATTGCGCTCCAAGCTCAATTCCCGGACCACACTTCTCCTCGGGAACGTTAGAGACACCGTCGACCGGTTCCTCGAGGAGCACAATCCACCCCCACTTGGGTTTGTGTCGTTCGACATGGATCTTTACTCGTCGACGCGCGATGCGTTTCGGATATTCACGCACGCAAACAAGCAAATGCTCCTCCACACTCCGCTCTACTTCGACGACATGGGAAGCTTCGCTTACCACGACCATGCCGGGGAATTGCTTGCAATCTGTGAGTTCAATGAGCGGAACTACGGCGTGAAAATACATCCATGGGCCGGCGTTCGTGACCAGCGTCCGTTTTATGAAGCTCCCTACCTCGGCCACATGTTCTTGGCGCATGACCTCGCTGGTGCGTCGAAGATTACCCTTAATCGCGCAGTCGACACTTTACCGTTGTAATAACGACGTGATCCCTTTTTCAGTAGCAGTTTGTTGAAATTCGCCTTGGGACGTCATCCTTGCGCTTTCGTCCACCTTTCAGGAAGCTGTCCCTTCGCTTGCCAGCATTTCGGCGGCGATGTTATGGTGGCGCTGGTGAACAGCGCAACGCGGCGCCCCGAAAGAAGGAAACCACGATATGAAACCGGATCCGGAAGCAAAGCTCTCGAAGCTGCGGTGCAACGCGCATCGGGGCGCGCTGCGTGGTTAGATCGCCCGGGTCACCGCCGGCGGCCGAGACCGCTGTCACGGATGAACGCGAATTCCGCCGCGCGCTCGGCGCCTTTCCGACCGGTGTGGCGGTGGTCACCGCGCGCTGCGCCGACGGACGCACCGCGGGGTTGACGATCAATTCTTTCACGTCGGTGTCGCTGCGGCCGCCGCTGGTGTTGTGGAGCCTCGCCACGCGCGCGCCGAGCAGAGCCGTCTTCGAGGCTGCAAGCCATTTCGCCGTCCATGTCCTTACCGATGACCAGCGCCCGATTGCGGACCGCTTCTGCGTCCCAGCGGCGGACAAGTTCACGGGCCTCACGCTGACCGCCGGGCTCGGCGGGGCGCCGCTCCTGGCTTCCCTCCCCGCGGCGTTGTTCGAGTGCCGCAGGCTTGACCCTTACCCCGGCGGCGACCATCTCATACTGCTCGGCGAGGTTGAGCGTTACAGCTGCTCCGGCCTGCCGCCGCTCGTGTTCTACGGCGGGCGCTTCGCCGGGGTTGCCGAAGTTCCGAAGTCCCTGTACCTTCAGTCCGGAATCGATGCGTGGCAGACGTTCTACGACTTCGATCTGCCCTGATGTCGAGATGGGTGACGGCGCGAAACGTCGTCGCACCGCGGACGCGAAGTGGGCGTACGAGCGGGCGCGCAACGCGCTGACCGCGGTGACCACTGGCTGGACGCCGCCGGAGCGGCGAACAAGCAATCGCCGCGCGACGTGCGACGGCGGCTTGCCGAGTTGGAGCGTTGGGTGTGGTGAACGCCGTGCTTCTGGGTGAAAACGGGGAAATTCCCCACCTCGTGGGGAGCCTGTGGCACGCCCCTTTGGAGGTTTTGCTGCTCCTGATAGGAGTCTGGCCAAGGTCTCTCCGCAAGATGCTGCTGTCGAGTTGGCGATCGTTGCCCGCCTGGGCCCGGGAGGCGCGGGTGCACGACCTTACGCCGCTCGCCACCCTCCATGGATTCCAGGTGAGCGAGGTCGCGGCCGGGGTACGCCTGGTTTGGGAAGCGGCCGCGGCGGCAAATGGCGTTCCGCTCGCGCTCTCGGACCTCGAACTCTGGCATACCATGGGCCTTGGCCCCGGAAGCACCCTTTGTGTAATCCACGATCGGCAGGGGAAGCTGGTAGGTGGCTTCGCCGTGCACCGCTGGCCGAGCAGGGCGCTGCCGGGGCACTGTGTTCTCCGCCTGGAGAGGCTGGGCGAATCCATTCCGGCGGGCGCGGAGCCTGCCACCGTTGAAGCG
>DASPYR010000172.1:0-15019 GCA_035636675.1 Rugosimonospora sp.
TGATGTGGCTGAAGTCCATTACGATCAAGTGATACCACCCGGATTGGCTCGGAGGGCAAAGGCATCGGTAGACCCTAGCGTCGTTAAACTGACCAGAAACGAGCATGTGGCGATGACGAGAATTAGCTTCCGAGTATTGGATTTCGATATCGTTGAATAGGGCCGCCGCCCGTGCTGAGGCCGGGAGCCGCTAATCGCGCGGGTGGCGTGAGCGGGACTTTTTTCCTCGACCCAAGGCGTCTTGGCGCTTGGCCGCAACAATCGGGTCTATCCAGTAAACCCGGAATTCGCCTCTCTTGTATGCGCCTAAATGAATACAGTCATCGTAGATATCTATACCGTCTTCGCGCTCTCTAACTTCGGTTGCTCTTGGGAATTCTTTCTTTGAACCATTGGCTAGAGTGACAAAGCAATTCATCGGCTCAGGTATCACTTGCCACATTTTCCACCTCCGCAATGCATTCTGACACAAATCTGGGAGACCTCAAGGGGCTGAGCGTGTTGTACAACATTGGGTACAAGTTCTCTAAATGCTACAAAAGAAACGGTGCGAACTCTCTACTCTTCTCTAATACCCTATAAATGAACTAACTGGTGATAAAGCGGTTGGCTTGCTGGCGTGCGTACTATTTTACCTCATGGGCAAAGAGCGGAATCCAGAGAGATCCCTCGCTCGCGTGGCTCGCTCGGGACGCCTTTGTTGACCGACGAAAGCTCGACTTTGTTGGCGCCGCGAAGCTCATCCCGTGGGTAGACGTTCGCGGCGAAGAGGTAGACTTTCGCCGAAGGACCTGGTCGGATGGTCGTTTTACCGCACGAGTAAAGGCAGCCGGCTGACGGGTAGTGGTCTACTGTTGTGTGGCTGGTTCGATGTGTCACCCCTGCCGGGGTTTCCTGGTCTACATGAACTCATTTTCCCAGCGCTTCCGCGCTGGGCTACACTGTGGCGTCCCTTCCGGGACTTCCCGCAACACAGAATTAGACCACTACCGGCTGACGGGGCGGCGCAGGCAGCACAGCATACTTGGAAGGACGAAGTGGCCGGTGTACGCACTTCCGAGCACGATGACTTGACAGCGCTGCCAGTCTGCAATAGGTTCGCCACGCTGTGGACCTGGAGCACTCCCTTCCGTGGCTGGCGCTGCGTCTTACATCCGGGCTGGGCGCACGCCTGGCGGGCAAGCTGCTACGGCAATTCGGTTCGCCTGAAGAGATCTTCCGCGCGTCCCTGACGGAGTTAGAGGCCTGCCAATTGCCGGTGGCGGCGGCGCAGGCGGTTTTTTCGAAGGCGGCATTTCGCGACGCGGAAAAAGAACTGGCGCAGGTGCGCAAGGCCGGCTGCCACCTGATACACTGGGAGGAGAGCGCATATCCGAAGCGCCTGGCGGAAATCTATGATCCCCCGCCCCTGCTCTATGTCCGCGGAAATGAGCAAGTTCTAAACCGCCACGCGATTTCTATCGTGGGGACGCGACGCCCGACGCCTTACGGGAATCAAATAGCGGAAAAGCTGGCGCGAGACCTGGCCGAGCACGGCCTGATCGTCGTCAGCGGACTCGCGCGAGGGATCGACAGCTCAGCCCACCGTGGCGCCTGCGCAACTTCGCGCGGAGGAACCATCGGCGTCCTCGGCTCCGGTATCGACGTCATATATCCGAAGGAGAACCGGAAGCTTTTCGAGGAGGTCGAGAAGCGCGGCGCCATTATCACGGAATTTCCCATGGGGACTTATCCCGCGCCGGAGAATTTTCCGGTGCGCAACCGCATGGTCGCGGGGATGGCCCTGGGTGTGGTTGTGGTGCAGGGAGCGCAATATTCGGGTTCGCTGATCACTTCGCGGCTGGCCATGGAGTTTGGCCGCGAGGTCTACGGCGTGCCGGGAAACGTCAGCGAACCAGTGAGCTTTGCGCCGAACCAACTCATCAAGCAGGGCGCAAAGCTGGTGAGCGGCTGGGAGGACGTAGTGGAGGAATTGCCCACGGAGGTTCGCGCCGAGCTTTTTCCGGTGGAAGCAACCACGCAGGAAGAGCGCGCGTCCCTTTTCGAAGAGAACCTCTCGCCCATCGAGAAGCGACTTTTCGATCTGATCCGCATCGAAGAGCCCATTCACGTGGACGAATTGGTGGAAACGACGGGCTTGAGTTCTTCACAGACGCTGGCCGCGCTTTGTGAAATGGAGATGCGCGGGATCATCCGGCAGATGCCGGGGAAGCAGTTTGTGCGAGTTTTGCTTTAAATGAGAGAGGTTGCGAAAGCGGCGTTCGGAAGTACGAGGAGGGATTCTTCGACTTCGTGGCCGCGCGGACCGGAAGACCGGTCCGAGAGAAAAGCGCGGCCACTTCGCTCAGAATGACAGGCCTGCGCCGGGGCAACCTGCGCGTACTGCTTTAGTAACGAGTTTTGCTTTAGGTAGCGGGAAGGAACATATTCGCCCACAAGAGGGCGTTTCGGTTTAAAAGAAGAGTTTATGGCACGCTCACTGGTCATCGTCGAATCGCCGGCAAAGGCGAAGACGATCAACAAATATCTGGGCCGCAACTATACGGTCAAGGCGTCCTACGGCCACGTCATGGACCTGCCCAGGAAAGAACTGGGCATCAATATCAAACGCGGCTTCGAGCCGACCTACGAGATCAGCCCGGACAAAACGCATGTCGTAGAGGGGTTGCGAAAAGCGGCGCAAAAAGCCGAGGCCGTTTATCTGGCCGCCGACCCGGATCGCGAAGGCGAAGCCATCTGTGCGCATCTGGCGGAAGTTCTAAAACCCACCATGGCCGCGAAGAACGGCTCGAGCGGGGCGGGCAAGAAGAAGAAAAGGAAACCGCGCAAGGGCCAAGAGGAAGCCGAACTGCGCCGAAACCATATTTTCCGGGTGATGTTCAACGAGATCACGCCGCGAGCGATTCGCGCCGCGTTCGAGCATCCCGGGGAGATCAACGAGAACCTGGTAGACGCGCAGCAGGCGCGTCGCGTGCTGGATCGCCTGGTGGGGTACAAGATTTCGCCGCTTTTGTGGGACAAGGTGCGCCGCGGGCTTTCCGCAGGGCGCGTGCAAACCGTCGCGCTGCGGCTGATCGTGGAGCGGGAGCGCGAGATTCGCGCGTTCACGCCGGTGGAATACTGGACGCTGCATGCGCAGCTTGCGGCGGCCGAGCCGCCTTCGTTCGAGGCCAAGCTGGCGAAGCACAAGGGCGAAGAAATCGAAGTCCACACGCAGGCGGAAGCCGACGCGATCATCGCGGCGGTGGAAAAAGCGCGCTGGCAGATTTCCGAAGTTACGCAAAAAGAGAAGCGGCGCCACGCGCAGCCGCCGTTCACGACCTCGAAGCTGCAGCAGGCGGCCTACAACCGCCTGCGCTATACGGCCAAGCGCACCATGGCGCTGGCACAGCGGCTGTACGAAGGCGTGGAGTTGGGCGAAGAGGGTTCGGTGGCGCTGATCACGTACATGCGCACCGATTCGGTGCGCGTGTCGAATGAGGCGCTTGGGCAGGTGCGGGAACTCATCGGGACGGAATTCGGCCCGAACTACCTCCCGGAGAAGCCGAATTTCTACAAATCGAAGAAAGAAGCGCAGGACGCGCACGAAGCGATACGTCCGACGGACGTGGCGCGAAAACCGGCGGACGTCAAACGTTATCTGAGCGACGATCTTTTCAAGCTGTATCAGTTGATCTGGCAGCGGTTCGTGGCTTCGCAGATGCTTCCGGCAGTCTTCGACCAGACCAGCATCGACATCACCGCGGGCGATTACCTATTCCGGGCGACCGGGTCGGTGATGAAGTTCGACGGCTATCTGGCGGCCTATCAAATCTCGACGGAACGCGAAGATGACGAAGCCGCCGAGACGGATGAAGGGCGCAGGCTCCCGCCCGTCACCGAAGGCGAAGTCCTCCGGCTCGAAACGCTGCGGCCCGACCAGCACTTCACCGAACCGCCGCCGCGCTATTCGGAAGCGACCCTGGTGAAGGAACTGGAAGATAAAGGCATCGGGCGGCCGTCCACGTACGCTTCGATTATCTCCACGATCGTGGAGCGCGAGTACGTCAACAAAGACCAGGGGCGCTTCACGCCGACGATGCTGGGCGAAAAAGTGAGCGATTTGCTGGTGAAAAGTTTCGAGGACATTTTCGACGTGAGCTTCACGGCGCGCATGGAGGAAGAGCTGGACGAAATCGAAGAGGGCCGGCTGCGCTGGAAGGATTCCGTGAAGGAGTTCTATTCGCGCTTCGAGGAGGATCTGGAACAGGCCAAGGGCGATATGGAGTCGTATAAGGCCGGCATTCCCACCGGGCGAAAGTGCGAAAAGTGCGGCCAGGGCGAATTGCTCGAGCGCATCAGCCGCCTGGGATTTTTCCTGGGCTGCTCGCGCTATCCGGATTGCGATTTTATCGAGGACCTTTCGCCGGAGGTCGGCGGCGAAGGCGAAACCGAGACGCCCACCTGCGATAATTGCGGCCGCGAGATGGTGGTGAAGCGCGGACGCTGGGGCGCGTTCCTGGCCTGCTCGGGTTATCCGGATTGTAAGACCACGCGGCGGCTGATTTCCGGGACGCGGCGCGCGCGGCAGCCGGACGTGCCGCTGAACGAGAATTGTCCTGAGTGCGGGTCGCAACTCGTGCTCAAGCACGGGCGTTACGGGGAATTCACAGGCTGCACGGGTTACCCCAAATGCAAATTCATTCGCGGCAAGACGCTGGGGATCAACTGTCCGAAATGCGGCACGGGCGAACTGGTTGAGCGCAGGGCCAAGAAAGGACGGCGCCGGGTCTTCTACGGCTGCAATCGCTACCCCGATTGCGATTTCACCACGGCCCATAAGCCGATAGCCGAGCCCTGCCCGAAATGCGGCGCTCCCTTTACCGTGGAGAAGCGCACCAAGACCGAGGCCGTGCGGACCTGCCTGAAGGAAGGCTGCGATTGGGAAATTGCCGCGCCGGAATCGGAACAGAAGGAAGCCGCGCCGGAAGAGGTCGGCGTATCGGGCAAGCCGTGATCGCGGCGGCGCTGACGGGACGGGGCAGCGCGGGTGCGGCGGTAAGGCTTCGGTTTAGAGCTTCATAAGAAATGAAATCGGCGATCGAGAAATTTTTGGCGTACCTGCGTTCGGTGCGCAATGCCTCGGCGCACACGTTGCGGAACTACGCGAGCGATCTCGAGCAGTTCCACACTTATCTCACCCCGCCGGACAGCCCTCCGGTACAGCTTGTGGACATCGATCACCGCGTGATCCGCGAATATCTCGGCTATCTGCACGATCAGAAACTGCAAAAAAGCAGCATGGCCCGCAAACTGGCGGCGCTGCGTTCGTTCCTGAAATTCTGCGCGCGCGAGGGCATGGTACGGGAAAATGCGGCGCGGCTGGTGGCCACGCCGAGGCTGCCGAAGCGCGTGCCTTCGATCTTGAGCGCCGAGGAGATGAACGAATTCCTCGACGGCCTCGCCGCGGTCGGCAAGTCACGGGCGAAAGGCCGCTCCGCGCGGTCTTCGAGGGCGGCGCAAGATTCCGCGGCGCTGCTGCTGGAGCGCGATCGCGCGATTCTGGAGCTGCTCTATGCTTCGGGGCTGCGCGTGAGCGAGCTCACCGGGCTCAACAGCGAAGACATCGACCGCAAAGAGAGGATGCTGCGGGTCCTCGGTAAAGGGAACAAAGAGCGGATTATCCCTTATGGCTCGAAGGCGGAAGAAGCGCTCGAGCGCTATTGGCCCATTCGCGCCAAATTGCTGGCGCGTTCGGGGAGCGGCGGCGATGTGCGCCCCGTTTTTCTGAATCATGAGGGGCGGCGCATGGGTAACCGGTCGGTGGCGCGCGTAGTGAAGAAATATGTGCGCCTGATGAACGTTAATTGGGACCTCCATCCCCATTCGCTGCGGCATGCCTTTGCGAGTCACCTGCTGGCGGACGGCGCTGACCTGCGCGCCATTCAGGAACTGCTGGGCCATAGCTCGCTTTCCACGACGCAGCGCTATACGCACGCCTCCATCCGGCAATTGATGGAGGTGTACGACAAAGCGCATCCCCACGCCTGAGATTTAGCGCAAACACTTCGGATTCGGAGAGGTCCCTCACTCACGCTGTTCGCTCGGGACGAGCATCCTGGTCGGATGCTCGCTTTACATCAATTTAACAGCCAAAAACCGGCCTTTTTGAGGTATGCTGCCGCCCGCTTAGACAGGGGTCCTCACCAACGTGATGTGTTTCATGTTCCCGAACGGCTTGGTTGTCCGCCGCGCCTTGATTTTTTTGGCCGCGACTGTGGCCCTGATTGCGGGGCCGGCTATGGGCTTCGCGCAAACCGATGAAATTCAGGTGTACGACGCGGAGATCGTCGAGCCGGGCGTCATCAATTTGATGTGGCATCAGAACTTTACGCCGAGCGGGATCAAAGAGCCGGCGTTTCCGGGCGCGATCATCTCCGATCATTCGTACAACGGCGTTCCCGAGTTTGCCTTCGGGATCAGGCCCTGGTTCGAGCAGGGACTCTACCTGCCGGTCTATAGCGTCTCCAAAGGCCGCGGCTCAACGCTCGATAGCGTAAAATTGCGGGAACTTTTCGTGCGGCCGCATGCGGGCGATCACACTTTCTTTTACGGCGTGAATTTTGAGTTCAGCTATAACGCCTCGTATTGGGAGACAAGGCACTTCACTTCCGAGATTCGGCCCATTATCGGATTGCATTTGCATCCCTGGGACATCATCATCAATCCGATTCTGGATACGGATTGGACCGGGGTGAGGAACTACGACTTCGTGCCGGCGATGCGCCTTGCCTACAATTACTCGCCAAAGTGGACGTTTGCGGCAGAACACTATGCGGGCTACGGCCCGCTGCATCAGTTCGAGACGGTAAGCGACCAGTATCACGCGCTATGGGCGGTCGTCGATCATACGAGCAAGACCCTGGAAGTGGAAGCCGGCGTAGGGTTTGGCCTGACGTCGGCGACGGATAAAGTGACGTTAAAACTGATGCTTTCGCGGGATATCCATCGCCCTCACGAGCCCGCGGAAGCCGGACCCAACCAACCAGCTGGAGCGCACTGAGCATTCTCGCGTGCCGCGCTAGCTTCGCCTCAAGTCCGTACACTTCTCTGCTAACCTTTCCAGAAGTCAGGGAGGTCTCCGCATGTCCACGAGCGGCTTGATTGAATACAAAGACGCCAGCCCGGAAGTGCGCGCCGTTTTCGATGACATCATGGCCACGCGCCAAACGGACTGGATCAATAATTTCTGGAAGGCGCTCGCACGCGACCCCGTGACGCTGAAGCGCACGTGGAAATCGATCAAGGAAATCATGGCGCCCGGTGCGCTCGACGCGCTGACCAAAGAGATGATCTACGTGGCCGTGAGCGTCACCAACCAGTGCGCCTACTGCATCGCTTCGCACACTGCCGCCGCGAGCAAGAAAGGCATGTCCGAAGTGATGTTCGCCGAACTGATGGCCGTGGCCGGCATGGCGAACGAAACGAACCGTCTCGCCGCCGGCTATCAGGTCGAAATCGACGAGCAATTCAAATAAGAGCTACTGTGCGAGGCCCAGGCTGAGTAAAATGCGGCACGCCGTCTGGCCTGGGATCTCCGGGGAAGCTAAAACGGCTGTGAGGATCAAGATGAAAACGCCCAAAATTAGCGTGTGCGTTCCTATCTTGCTGGCGGCGTGCTGCTTGTGCGCGGCTCGCATCCAGGCACAAGCGACGCCCACGTCTGCGTCAGGACCAATAACCAAGGGCAAGGTTTTTAATTTCGAGAAGATCACCGATGGCGTTTACTACGCCACGGCCACCGGTGCCATGATCACGGGCAGCAATGACGTCGTCATCGTAAACGACAACGACGTGCTGCTCGTGGATGCGGGCATCACGCCCGCGGTGGCGCGAGCGCTCGTCCAAGACGTGAAGCTGCTCACCGCTAAGCCCGTTCGTTGGTTGGTGAACACGCACTTTCACTATGACCACACCGACGGCAACTCCATCTTCGGGCCGGAGGTGCAAATCATCGGGCACGAGTATGTCCGCCAAGCCATCGTGAACCTCGATGTGCTTCACCGCGAGCCGTTCAAGACCACGCAGACGAATCTGCCGAATCAAATCGAGTCATTAAAGCAACAGGTGAGTGCGGAGAAGGATTCGCAACGGCGAGCTACGCTTCAGGCGCGGCTTGCCGCCACAGAAGCCGAGCAGCGGCAGTTTGCGGACATCAAGCCTGTGCCGCCGACCATGACCTACACGTCGAGCATGACGCTATATCGCGGCGCTCGCGAAATCCGGTTCCTGTTTCTGGGGCGCGGACATACTCCCGGCGATACGGTGGTCTTTTTGCCCAAGGAGCGCATTGTGTGTACAGGCGACCTGATGGAATCCCAATTGGCGTACATGGGCGACGCCCTCTTCGACGAATGGGTCACCACGCTCGATGCGCTGAAGAAGTTGGATTTTGATACCGTATTGCCGGGCCATGGTGTGCCGTTCCATGAGAAATCGCTGATTACGGCGTATCAGAGTTATCTGCAGGACTTAACGACGCAAGTCGCCAAGCTGCGCGCGCAAGGACTCACGGCCGACGAAGCCGCGCAAAAAGCCGACCTGACGTCGCATAAGGCCGATTTCCCGCAAATCACGGGGCCGGGGGCAGACCTGCGCGGCGTTCGGCGGATGTATCAATGGATGGACGAGCGAGGGAAACAATGAGGCCCAGGCGTATTGCTACCCAGTCGACGACTTACCTCGGCCATCAAAAGTACTTCCGTACGGGCTCAACGCGCCTTGCACGGGTCAAGAACCGGGAGCAACTCGGAATGGGCCGCCTCGAGTAATTGTCGGTCGGAGCAGACGAAAGTCGGAAGGTCTGTGCCGGCCACTGTCTTGAGCGCCAAACAACCGGCCAGCTGAATGGCGTCGTAAGCGCGGAGCGCATATCGATCGATCATTTCCAGAGCGCCATCGAGCACCACATCACTTAGTGCTTGTCGGAGAAACCTAGTCTCTAGATGCTGCCGCAGCCGGTCGAGAATGAGTGAGGCGGTTTTGGGCTCAATGTCTCCAGCTCGTTCGCGACGTCTTATTGCGGAACGGACTTCAACAGGGGAAATCGCCAACACCGCAAGGCGATTTTCTGACAAATTGCTTGCGATCTGGAGGAGCCGGTCACTGCCGGGCTCCAGCACATACAATTTGACGAGCGCACTGGTCTCTAGGTAATAGAGGGCCAAATCAGCGTCTGTCGCCTAATACGGTCGCAGACAGATTCTCGCCGCGTATTGCGGCCGGTTGGAACTCAGCCACTCTTTCGGCCGGACTTCCCAAAATTGCCTTTACATCGGGCATGAGCCGATTCAGTCGGATGGCCGTGACCGGGAATTGGGGAGATTTCGGGTTGGCCACACTGTTAGTTAGAACCAGTCGCCGCTGGATTGCGTCGCTCAAGACGCTGCGTCTTGTGGAATCGTCGCTCGCCCAGGCAAACTCTTCCGAGGGGAGGGCCGTATCGCGGAACCACTTCAAAGCAACAAAATTGAACCCCGGTTGGGACTCGGCACGGTCCAGAGCCCGAATCAAATCGGACAGGGGATCGCCTGCGGCAGGAGCCAGCTTGGCCGCGTGACTAGCGGAAGCCGTCGGCATACTCTGCGCCGGACGAGAACCCGCCTGTGATTGTTCTGAAGTCCGTTCAAATCGGATGTAGATGGAATCCGTATCTGGAAACCAGCTCTTTTCGAATGACGCAGTCCGTTTCTTGTCCCGTTCCTTACCGTGAAGCCGGACCGAGCACCGATAGCCCGGTGGCAGAATATGCAATTCCTCCAGCGCTCCACGAACCTTCTCTTCGACTTGCGCTTCAACGTCCTTGATAATCTTCATCTAGACTCCTCTAGAGCTTTAATATAGGCGGCTAGCTTATGTCGCTCCACTTATATAATACTATATCTTGAAAACAATCATGTCAAGCAAAATCGCTTGGATTAACCGGAAACCCGGCAGCACGGACGCTCGCAGGCGTTGACGGGGCGCGGGGCGGCCCGTATAATGCTCATTTCCCATTTACCATTGGAGGCAGGATGTACGCCGTAATCCGCAGTGGAGGCAAGCAGTACCGCGTCGCGCCGGGGGAAACCGTGAAGGTGGAAACGCTGCCCGGCAAAGTGGGCGGGAAGGTCACTTTTGGGGAAGTGGTTGCCGTAAGCACCGACGACCAGAAGCTGCTGACGGGCAAAGATGCCGCGGGCGCCAAGGTTATGGGCAAGATCGTGTCGCAGGGCCGCCACCGGAAGCTGACGGTGCTGAAGTACAAGACGGGCGGGCAGTACAAGATCCAGCGCGGGCACCGGCAGAATTACACGGCGGTTGAGGTCAGTGACATCGCGCTCTGACGCGACTTTTTTAAGCGCGAAAAGCGGCGTGATCACCACGCCCTTTTCGCGCTCGACAACACCAAGACTGCGGGGGGAAGATGTAAAGGCGCGTGGACTTTATTAACGCGCGAGGAACGCGCTTTTGCCGCTCGACAATCGCAAAAGTTTGGAGACAGGTAAGCTTTTATGGCACACAAAAAAGGCGGCGGGTCATCGGTAAACGGCCGAAATTCTCCGGGGCAGCGGCTGGGCGTCAAGCGCTTTGCCGGCCAACTCGTCAATGCCGGCACCATTCTGATTCGCCAGCGCGGCACGAAGCACAAACCCGGCCTGAACGTCCGCCGCGGGAAGGATGACACGCTCTTTGCCTGCGTCACCGGCTACGTGCGCTTCCAAGATAAGGGCCGCTCCGGCCGGTTCATCAGCGTACTGCCCGCCGAGAGCGCGGCAGAGGCTGTTCGGCAGCCGGAGCCTGCCGCGGCTGCGCCGACGCCGGTGGAAGCGCCTGCGGCAGATTGATCGCAGCTCCTGTGCGAAGGCCGCGCGAACGTGCGGCCTTCTTATGTTTCCCTGCTTGTGGTGACTCCTCGGTTGAGGTTGTGCCTCCCGTACCGGGCTTCGCTTGCTCCCCGATCCTTCCCAGCACTCCCGACACGCCGCCTTTTTTCTTGCGTGGCGTTCCGCGCCCGGGCGACGCGTGTTGAGGACCCCGGTTCCGCGCTGGGCTATGTTCTCGGCGCCCTGACGGGCTGTGCCTTGCGACGCCAATTCTTTGGAGCAGAGCAGCGATCCCAAGGATAACCTGGGGCCGCGGGCGAGAGCCTCGGGTCGCCCTGCGCTAAAAAGCCTGCGCTTTTTGCGATAAAACCCCCAGTTCTATTCCGTGTCGCGGTGTCGTATGCTCTTGAATGGAACGAAAATATGTTTGTTGATGAAGCCAAGATTTACGTCAAAGGAGGCCACGGCGGCAATGGCTGCATGGCCTTCCGGCGCGAGAAATTCGTGCCGCGCGGCGGGCCTTCGGGCGGTGACGGCGGCTCGGGCGGCAGCGTGATCCTGGAAGCGACGCAGCACGACAATACGCTGTTGCGCTACCGCTTCAATCGCGAATTCCGCGCCGACCGCGGGCGCCATGGCGAAGGGTCGAATCGCACCGGGCATTCTGGCGCGGACATGATTCTGGCGGTTCCCGCCGGCACCATGGTTATCGATGACGACAGCGGTGAGCGGCTGGCCGATCTGACGCGCCCGGGACAGCGCGTGAGCGTGGCGCACGGGGGGCGGGGCGGCCGCGGCAATCAGCATTTCGCCAAACCGTGGCACCAGGCGCCACGCGAATCCGAAGAGGGCCAGTCTGGTGAGGAGCGCCACTTGCGGCTCGAGCTGCGCCTCTTGGCCGATGTGGGGCTGGTGGGATTCCCGAATGCGGGCAAATCCACACTGATCTCGCGCATATCGGCGGCGCGGCCCAAAATCGCGGATTATCCTTTCACCACGCTCGAACCGCATCTGGGCGTGGTCTCGGCGGAGCTTCCCGGAATTGGCGCGGGCGGAGCGCATAGAGATGTGGGACGCACGTTCGTCGTGGCCGATCTTCCAGGTCTGATCGAGGGCGCAAACCAGGGCGTAGGGCTGGGCACGCGATTTCTGCGCCATATCGAGCGAACCCGCTTGCTGGCGCATCTGGTGGATACGAGCGACGCTTCGGAGCGCGACCCGGTGCGCGATCTTGCAATTATCTGTGGCGAGCTCGCTGCTTTCAGCGAGCCGCTGGCGGCAAAACCGATGATCGTGGTGGCGACGAAGCTGGACGCCACCACGGACCGTTCCCGCCTGGAACGGCTGCGCGAGCATTGCGCGGAGCGCAAGCTCGATTTTTACGCCATATCCTCGGCCACCGGCGAAGGCATCGCGGAACTCGTGCGCGGCATGGCCGACGCGCTGGAGCGGCTGGCCCCGCGGGAGTCCGCAGAGCAAGGCGAAGCTGCCTCGCGCGGCGAAGCGAATGCCGGCGCGCCGCATTCGCGCCATGCGGAAAGCGCAGACGCTTCGCGTGCGGAGAAATTGTGAAAGCCGCGGAGGGAATGTGAAAGCGAAGAGGGCCGCCAGACGCGGCGCGAAATCGGCCGGAGGCCGGCACATCGCGCTATTCGGCGGCACCTTCGACCCAATCCACTCCGGCCACATCGCCGTGGCGAGTGCCGCCGAGCGGCGCTTTCATCTGGATTGCGTTTTCTTTATTCCCTCGAGCCGGCCGCCGCACAAGCCCAGCGAAGAGCTTTGCGCCTTCGAGCATCGCTTCGCGATGGCCGCGCTGGCGTGTTCCGCGCATCCGCGCTTTGTGCCGTCGCTGGCGGAAGCGAGTGTGAATGGCGCGAGTCCCCAAATTTTTTACTCTATCGATACAGTGCGGCGCTTCCGCCAACAATTCGACCGGCCCGGCGACCGAATCTATTTCATCGTGGGCGCCGACTCTTTTCTGCATCTGCAAACCTGGAAGGATTACGCCGAGTTGCTGCAGTTGAGCGATTTCGTGGTGGCCAATCGCCCCGGATTCCAGATTCGGAAGCTGCGCGAGGTGATACCCGCCGCGCTTCTGGCGCCCTCGGCGGCAAAGGAATCACGCGATTCACGCGTGATACACCTGCGGAATACCTCCGTCTATCTGCTGGAAACCGTGGCCAGCCACGTTTCCGCGACGGACGTGCGTCAGCGGGTGGAGCGGGGACGATCGCTGCACGGTCTTGTGCCGCCCGGTGTGGAGGAATACATTACTAAGCAGGAGCTGTACAGGCAGGCCCTCTACACTTGAGCACGGAAACTGTTCGCCCCGAACTGCTCTCTGCAATCGAGGCCGCGCAAAACAGGAAAGCCGGCGCGATCACCTTGCTGGACCTGACCGGCCTGGGCGCCTTCACCGATTATTTTCTGCTGTGCACCGGATACAGCACGCCCCAGGTGGAAGCCATCATCGATGCCATCGAAGAGGCGCTGAAGGCGCGCGGGCTGCGCCCGCAGCACCGCGAGGGCCGCTCCGGTGCGGAATGGCTGCTGCTGGATTACGGTGGCTTCATCGTGCACGTGCTCACCGAGCGCCTGCGGCTTTTCTATGATCTCGAGCGCCTTTGGCGCATGGCGCGCCGCATTGATTTTGACGAGAATGCGCCCGGATCGTCTGCCGCCGGGAGCGTGGCGAGAGGCGGCTCCCCGTGAGCGAAATTCCCGTCTGGATTGGGCACGATCCCGCTTCCCAGCACGTGCTGGAAATGGCGCGCAAGGTGGCGGAAACCTCCACCACCATTCTGATCACGGGCGAAAGCGGCACAGGCAAAGACCAACTGGCGCGGCTGATCCATGAACTGAGCCCGCGGCGCGAAGCGCCCTACCTGAAGATCGATTGCGCGAGCCTGCCGCAAGAACTGGTGGAATCGGAGCTATTCGGGCACGAACGCGGCGCCTTTACCGGCGCGGAGGAACGCAAGTTGGGCCGCCTGGAGATGGCCGGGGCGGGAACCATCGTGCTCGATGAAGTGGCCGCGCTTTCCACCGCCAACCAGGCCAAACTTTTGCGGGTGCTCGAAGAGCGGAGCTTCGAGCGGCTGGGCGGCACGGAAACGCTGAGCATCGAGGCGCGGCTCATCACGCTCACGAACGCGGACCTGCAGCGCGCCGTCACCGCGCGGCGCTTTCGAGAAGATTTATATTTCCGGCTGAGCGTGCTGGCGATTCACGTGCCCGCGTTGCGCGACCGGCGAGCGGATATCGTTCCGCTGGCGGAGCATATGCTGGCGCGGCTGGCGGCGGTTCACGGGCGCGACGGCGCCGTGCTGAGCGAAGCGGCGCGGCACGCGCTCGAGAACTACGACTGGCCGGGAAATATTCGCGAATTGAAGAACGCCATCGAGCGCGCCTTGATTTTCGGCAAAGGCACAACGCTCTCGCCCGAGGACTTGCCGGAGAGTATCGGCACGGCCGATTCCGGAGCTGTGGCGGGCATGCGGTCTCTCGAAGAGATCGAACGCGAGGCGATCCAGAAGACGCTCGAAGGCACGCACTACAAGATCACGCGCGCGGCGGAAATTCTGGGCATCAGCCGCAAGACATTACTCGATAAGCGGAAGAAATACGGGTTGCAGTAGCCTCTCTCGAATGGACGCGGCGCTGTGCGGATTCAACTTTTATTTCTGGGAAAAACGCGGAGGCCGGAGATTCGTGCGCTGATGGACGATTACGTCGCGCGCATTCGCCGCTATGCCGAGATCGAGGTCCGCGAGTTACGGCCGGATTCGGCGGCGAGCCTGAAGCGCCTGGACATTGGTGCAGGCGGCACAGTTGTGCTGCTCGACGCCGGAGGAAAGCAGTTCAGCTCGGAGCAGTTCGCGGAATGGATCGGATCATGCCGGGACCGGGGCCAGCGCGAACTGGTTTTCCTGTGCGGAGCCGCGGAGGGATTTCCGCAGGCGCTGGCCGGGCGAGCTTCGCTGCGGATTTCGCTTTCGGCGCTGACGTTTTCCCACGAACTAGCGCGCGTGATGCTAGCGGAACAGATCTATCGCGCGTTTGCCCTGCTCGCCGGCCATCCCTATCCAAAATAGAACCAGCCTTCCGCTCACCCCCCGGGTCGGGAAACAAACTTGACACTGGGAGCGCCAGTGAGTAGCCTTTAAGGATGA